>NZ_CP013011.1:1200000-1500000 GCF_001412615.1 Pyrodictium delaneyi
GGTGGGCCCGGGGGGATTCGAACCCCCGACCACCCGGTTATGAGCCGGGCGCTCTGCCGGGCTGAGCTACGGGCCCATACCCCGTGATTACTAGTCTAGGACCCGGGGCTGGGTTTTATCAAGTTATCGGTTCAGTTTCTTGGGATTCAGCTGACGGTATTATCGAATAGTATAGGCTTCGTGCTAGCAGCATAAAACCCACTATGGTTATTGGATAATACGCTGGTATTGGGATAGTGCTTCCATAAGGTGAAAGAGATATAACTATACGATGGAAGTTGGCCGGGCATAACCTCAACTACATCGCATAGCAGTGTAGCTACACGGAGAGAGTAGAGTATGCGGAGGTGTGTAGTGTATGGCGTGTGAGAAGGCTGTGAAGGTTCGTGACCCGACTACTGGTAAGGAGGTTGAGCTAGTACCCATCAAGGTGTGGCAGCTAGCCCCCAGGGGCAGGAAGGGCGTAAAGATAGGCCTATTCAAGAGCCCAGAAACCGGCAAGTACTTCCGCGCCAAGGTACCAGACGACTACCCAATATGCAGCTAAACCCGTGCTCGAGGGAGAGCCCACAATCTCAACTCATGGTTTTTCCCCCGTCTGTGTCCCTCCGCTAGGCTTAGCCCTATTGGGTGTCACGTACGGTAGCCTCTTCTCCCTGGGCAGGGGGTGTATGCAGGGAGATTGGCTCCTGCCAGTAGTCTACCTAACGTGTACTAGAGCCGGGCTGGACCGTACAAGTCTTGCACGGCTGCTTGGAGTGCCCGGCTCTACCGCGAAGAAGCTGGTCTGGGCAGCTGCTCGCCGGGGGCTCGTCAGAGTAGAGGAGGGCTATATCCGGGCTACTACTCGGGGTCTAGAGCTTATAGAGAAGGTAGAGTATGTTGCGAGGAGAGCTAACAAGCTAGTATTCCTTGTGCAGGGCCGCTTGTTGATGGTTGTTGTTAGGCCTCGGCGGGGGCTACGTGCTTACAGCATACCCTCTAGCTTAGCATGTAAGGTCTACAGTGTGGTCGCCAGCGGCGTGGATAGCCCGCGCGAGGTTGCAGCGAGGACTGGTACTCACCCGAAGACAGCCTCTATAGTGATGCGGGCGCTCCAGGTCCTCGACTGTCCGGGCGCAGACTGTGTACTCGCTGAGCTCTGCGGCCCCGGCGGTAAGGAATAAACCCCTCCCCTAGTAGCATACAGCCATGGGTTGAACCCCCGGCTGACCCGCGCATGATGCGCGGGGATGAGCGTCATGGTGGGCCCTGAGAAGCGTGCCTGGATGGGCCCGTAGCTCAGCCAGGCAGAGCGCCGGGCTCCAGACCCCGGTTGCCGGTCCACAAAGGCGCTGGGTCTGTCGAGCCCCTGGATGAGAGGGAGAGACCCGGCGGTCGGGGGTTCAAATCCCCCCGGGCCCACCATGCATCTACTCGCCGCTTCCACCGTCCTCCCCATGTCCACGGCTTGCATTAGTTAGAATGCTTGTTATGCTAGCGTGCCACCCTCTTTCTCTGCGTCTTGCCCTCGGAGCCTCCCTGGCAGGGGTTACTGTCTTTAGCCCTGGGTAGAGGTAGCCGGCCCACGTAGGAGGTGTAGGAAGGGCGATGGCGAGCAGGGTGAGGGACCCAGCTCTAGCGGATAGGGGCGCACTCCAGATAGAATGGGCAGAAATGCATATGCCTGTTGTAGCCAAGTTCATCCGCGAGAGGTTCACCCGCGAGAAACCACTCCAGGGCGTCCGGATAGGTGCTGTCCTCCACGTAACCAAGGAGACGGCGGCGCTCGTTCGCACACTAGCAGCTGGCGGCGCTGAGGTCCGGCTAGCTGCAAGCAATCCGCTGAGTACTCAGGACGATGTGGCAGCGGCTCTTGCCCGTGAGGAGGGCATAGAGGTCTGTGCCTGGCGCGGGATGAATGAGGAGGAGTACTTCTCCTGTATACGCTGGGTAACAGAGTGGAGACCCAACATAGTCATAGACGACGGTGGCGACCTCCACGCCATGCTTCACCGCGAGTACCCCGAGATAGCGGCTAGTGTGTGGGGAGGCACAGAGGAGACTACCACGGGCGTGATAAGGCTCCGTGCCATGGAGAAGGATGGTGTACTAAAGTACCCTGCTATAGCCGTTAATGATGCACGAACAAAGATGATGTTCGACAACAGGTACGGCACCGGGCAGAGCACAATAGACGGTATACTAAGAGCCACCAACATACTCTTCGCAGGCAAGGTAGTAGTCGTAGCTGGCTACGGCTGGGTTGGCCGCGGTATAGCCCTCAGAGCCAGGGGCATGGGTGCTCGCGTAATAGTCACGGAGGTCGACCCGATAAGAGCGCTAGAAGCAGTCATGGACGGCTTCGACGTGATGCCGATGATAGAGGCTGCCCGCCGCGGCGACGTATTCATAACAGCAACGGGAGATAAGAAGGTCATACGCCGGGAACACTTCGAGGTCATGAAGGACGGTGCCATACTGGCTAACGCAGGCCACTTCAACGTAGAGATATGGGTACCCGACCTCGAAGAGATGGCTGTAGCTAAGAGGCAGGTAAGGCCCTACGTCACTGAGTACCGGCTAACAGATGGCCGCAGAATATACCTCCTAGCCGAGGGCCGCCTAGTAAACCTAGTAGCAGCTGAGGGTCATCCAAGCGAGGTAATGGACATGAGCTTCGCGAACCAGGCCCTCTCCGCCGAGTACCTGGTCAAGAACCGTGGCAAGCTGGAGCCACGTGTCTACGTCGTCCCCCGGGAAATAGACGAGGAAGTTGCACGGCTCAAACTAAAGGCCATGGGGATAAGCATAGACACGCTCACGGAGGAGCAGAAGGAGTACCTATCCAGCTGGCAGCTCTAACAATCCCTACAGCGTCGCCATTTTATTTAGAGCCCCAGAGTGTACTACTCCATCTTCCCTAACACGGGGGCTGTGAAGCCTTACAGCCGATCCGAACCCCTCTTCCTAGACTAGTGGGGGATGGGGAGTTTCGCCCCTCTAGAGCCCCCATAGCTCGTACGAAGCTCGCATTGCAGCAGAGCCGATGAAGACTACGCCAGCGTCGGAGCCTCTACGCCTACTCTAGGCCGTGAAGAATGACTTGGCTCCGAGGCGCACCAGGGAGCCTATCCGGCTTGGGGCTCCTCGACGAAACGCCATGCCCTCTTCGACGCGTCGAAGTAGATTAGCCCGGCCTCCTTGAGCTTCTGGAAGAGCGCGTACTGGGTATCCGTCAGCAGCAGCTTTATCTCGTCATCGTTGGCTGTGGGGAGCTGTTCTATCTTCTCGCGGAAGTTCTCCCAGAAGCCCCGGTCCACCGCCACCCGCTCGCCACCTATGTCTAGTATGAGAGCTCCCTCGCGCCTCAGCCGCTCGAAGAACGCGTCGCGGTCTCGGAGCCACTGGACATCATGCTCAAAGACTACTCCTTGCTCCCGTAGCCTCTCTATAGCGGAACGCCGCCTCCCCCGCTGGTAGTGCTCTCCCCTCTTCTCCACGGCCTGCTGGGGCTGGTATCGGGCCAGGGCAACTTCGCGGCGTCGTTGGCTCTCCAGCGCCTCCTCTATGTTCTTAACACGTTCCTCTAGAGCTTCGAGCCTCTCAATAGCCTCTGCAAGCTTAGAGGAAAGAGAGTCTATCTTGGCGGTCCATGGGTTGATCATGTCTTGTATTCGGCGCTCGAGCCTGGCAGCAAGCTTCTCCAAGTCAGGCGGAACAACCTCTATCTTCCCGTCGGCGGTAATCTCTCCCAGCTTCTCCGATACTATGCGTTCCACTAGCGCCTCTATGCCCTCGCCCTTGAGGAGTCCGAGTTCTCGCATAACCAGGTAGCGTAGATAATCTGATACTAGCGGGAAGCCTTCACGCTTAGCCTTCTCTTCTAGCTCCCGGTAGACATTGTCGGGAAGTTTTACAGCAACGATACGTGGCATAGCGACCACTCTCACGAGGCTAAGGATTGACTGTATCCAACTCAGAGGCTTAGACTAAGCGCAGAGCCCCCGCCAGAGGATAGTAGAGTTAGGCGAGCCCTAAATTCGGGTTAAGCCTCTCCACCAGAGACTCGGGGCGGTGCTGAAGGCTGTACTCGCCGAGGCAGCTATGTGGACACCTTTAAGTGCTGAGCCCCCGCCCTAGCGGCTCCCCGGGGTGTCAGCGCGTCCTTGAAGGCGAGAGTAGCAGTGCTAGTTCACGATGTGTCGAGTGCCCAGCGGCTCATAGACATGGCTAAACTAGTCTATGGACTAGGCTTCACTCACCTAGTGGCTACGAAGGTCTATGGCGCGGCCGCGTCTAGTGGCGTCCCCGAGGTGACTCGGCTAGCCCTCCGGCTGGGCCGGAGCTTCTCAGTGCTGCCTAGCGTAAAGGACGCCATAGAGCTTCTATCGCCAGACAAGGTTGTGGTGGTTTCGAGGGAGTATGGTGAGCCTACGGATCCCTGGCGCTATGCAGAGAAGCTAGCCGGGCAACAAAGCGTGCTAATCATCTTTGGTGGTATAGATGCTGCGCCCGGTAAGGACGTAGTAGGCCTTGGCGAGCCGGTATACCCTGTTGGGGCGGAGACGCGGTTAACCCCGGTAGCGGAGGCGGCTCTACTTCTCTACCCGTTGTCTAGGATTCTTTCTCAAGAAACCTCCTAACCTCCCACGCTATAGCCTCTGCTAGAGGCACCGGGACTGCCTCGCCCACCTGGTTATACTGCTCGTCCTTTCCGCCTAGGAAGACGTGGTTATCGGGGAACCCCATTAGCCTCGCTTGCTCTCTAACGGTGAGGAACCTATCTTCGTAAGGGTGTATGAACCTGCTCGACCCTAGCACAGTGGGTGCGTGGCGCCTCGGGTCAAGCCTTATGAGGTTGGGATAACGACGCCCTTCTGCACCCTCATAATATATCAGTGCTTGGCCCCAGCGTAGCCTCGCTATCCGGCGTGCTTTCCGGGGACTCAGCGGAGGCAGCTCGTGATTTAGCACGTCACTGCTGCCAGGCTCTGGTAGCCCTCGGAGGGCTTCCTCCACGGTTATCCTGCGGGGGTGCTTCCTGGGCTTTATCCGGATGTTGGAGATGAATACGCGTAGCCTATGGCTAGGCGTGCCATAGTCCTCGGCTGCTAGTATATTAAAGTATACCTCCGGGTACCCGGCTTCCGCGAATATGCGGCGAAGCTCCCCCTTCACATCCAGTATTCCCGGGACGTTCTCCATCACGAATACCTTGGGCTTCAGCTCGCCAACTATACGGGCAAAGTGGAGAACCAGCTGCCCGGCTGGATCCTGGTATAGCCTGTCTATGGGGTTCTTCATGCGCCGTGGGTTGGCCCCAGTGTAGGGCTCGCAAGGCGGGCTACCTATAACCACGTCGGGGCGGCCTACAAGCCTCTCTATCAGCGCCCCTGTTACCTCCTTTATATCCATAGCTAGGGCTATCGCCTCAGGGAAATTAGCCTTATAGCTGCGGATCGCTGCAGGATCGTTGTCCACGCCGAGAAGTACGCGGAAGCCTGCCCGGCGGAACCCCTCAGCGAAGCCTCCTGCGCCGCTAAACAGGTCTACGAGGCTTAGCACTGCCGAGCTCCGCCTCCAGCAGGGCTATGTATTGCCGGATAATCTGTATGCGTAGCTCCCTATCCTCGTCGGGGACCAGCATTGTGCCGCAACGCGGGCATGCAAACTCGTGGTCGAGGGCCTCGTCGAAGGTATATTTAGTGCCGTCGTTGGGGCACATATAGTAGCTGATTGTCTCCTCGCGCTCTAGTAGCGTTCTGAGCTTTTCTAGCGTAGCCCGTTTACGCGCCTCTATTATTGCTGGGAGTCCCTCGTAGTTTATCCTCCAGTAGAAGACTAGCCTATTCTTCTCGGGGTGTTTCTGCCTCCGGTATACTGCAAGCCCCTTCTCCGCGAGAAGGTTAAGGGAACGGCGTATAGCGTTCAGCTTTAGTCCAGTCTTCTCGGCTAAGTCTATCTCTGAGAGTTCACCGCCCTCCTCATACAGTGCCTGGAAGACTAGCCGCGCATCCCGGTCTATCAGCCTCTCTATGAACGTGTAGAGTTTCTCCACCTCACCGCCGCTGGACATCTCTACAGTACACCCGGTATAATGTTAGTTGTCCTCTTCTAGGCTTACTACCTTTTTGCCGCGAGGCGAGGGCAGTATTTTCACACGTGCACCAGGGAACTCTATGCGTAGCTCTCTCCCCTCGTATAGCCTGTCGAGGAAAACTGCTAGCGCTGCTACCTCGCTGTGCGGCTGATTCCCTATAGCCACATTGTAATCTGCCGCTTCGTAGAAGAATGGAGGCACCTTCTCGGCCCCCACCACTATGAGCTTCGGCCGGGGACTAGCCCGTATCTCGCCTATAACATCGTCGACATGGAGCCCGTACATAGTGAGGTGTATGACTTCTCCACAATTCCTCTTCCACTCGGAGACATAGCGCCGGCTATTGACGCCGCACAACAGCTCCATAGAGCCGCCCCAACGCTCTAGGACGCCCCGGAGAGAGTCCATCACATGGTCGTCGCAGACATCACCTAGTACGAACCCGTTAGCTCCGAAGGCACGCGCTACGAGACCTACGTGTGTCGTTATTCTTTTGTCGCGCTGAGGCCGGTGTCCTATCCTCAGCACATAGACCCGGCCGTACCTCTCAGCAGGGTGGCCACCCGGCATAGCAGTCTGCCCAACCCTTCACTTGTCGCAGCAGAGACTGGTATAACTCCCTGGAGCCCCGGGTAGACGGACTCAGCCATGGCTTCTATCAGGTTGAGTACACGTTCTAGGTCGCTTCGATCGCGGACTAAATCGACCTTATTGGCAGCTATTATCATTGGACGATCCACGACGCCTATCCGGCGGAGCGTGTCAAGGCCCTCGCTAAGCTTCTCCGTCATAACGTACTCGTCTTCCGAAACGTCCAACACATAGAGTATGAGGTCGGCATAAGCGGCCTCCTCGAGTGTAGAGTGGAAAGCCTCGATTATCTCGGGCGGGATCCTAGATATGAATCCGACAGTATCGACTACAGCGAAGCGTAGCCCGTCGAAACTCGTAGCCTTGACCTTAGGGGATATGGTGGTGAAGTACTCTGGACCTACCGGCTTCTTCTCGCCACTAATCTTGTTAAACAATGTTGTCTTCCCAGCACTCGCATAGCCTACTATAGCGACATGGGGTAGGCCGGCACTCCTCCTCTTCGCCCTCTCTATCTCACGGCGCCTCCGCAGCTCTTGCAGCTCGCGGCGGATCCTAGCAATGCGTGAGACCATGTACCGGTAGTAGGCGTCTACAGCGTAGCCGCCAGGGCCTAGGAAGCCTGGCAGCTCCCTCATCTTGGCCAATCTTATAGCCTCCTTTATCACGGGTAGCTGGTGCTTAAGCCGGGCGAGTTCTATCTGCAGCTTAGCCTCCCGGCTACCAGCGTGCAAGGCAAAGATCTCGAGAATGAGCAACGTCCTGTCAATTGCGTCTACCCGGGCTTCGCGCACTATGCGGAAGTACTCTCGGGGCCGCAACTCGTCGTAAACGATTATCCTCGCCTCCTCGTCTCCACGAAGCGGCTTAGCCTTCTCAGCTAGCTCCTCTAGCTTAGCCTTGCTGAAGAGCCGGGACCTGGATATGGGTCGGTACCGTACAACGTCTACCACGGTGTAGCCTGCAGTCTCTAGCAGAGCGTAAGCCTCCCTCTCCTCCCAGCTAGTCAGCCGCCGGGGTAGAGCAAGCAATGCGCGCTTCAAGGCGGACTCACACATCCTCACAGAGTCTAAGTCTCTCTATCCCATCCCTATGCCTCCTGGGGCTCTTCAGTGTAGGCTATAAGCGGGAGCCAGCGTATAGCCCTATAGCGTAATCCGGAGAATCCGAGGGCTCGTAGCATCTGGGCATCGGAGTAGCGAGGAGAGGGGAAAGAGAGTCCTAGTCCTCGCGTAGCTCAGCTATGTCGCCGAGGGTTAGGTAGAAGTCTCCCTTCCTACTGCTTGGAGCGGGTTCCTCTTCCTCCTCTACTACTGGCTCTAGCAGTTTTACCCCGAGTACGCGTTCAAGCCTCATGGCCAGGTCTATCGGGGGCACGAGCGTGCCTGCCTCGATTCTCTTTATCACGTTCTCGCCTACCTTTACCTTGACTGCTAGCTCCTTTTGCGTCAGCCCGAGTTTCTCGCGGGCCCTCCGAACCTTCTCGGCATAGTCCTCTACCACCTCGTAGCGCTCCACGGCACCGAGTCCAGTGCCCCGGCGTCGGACTGGCGGCCTAGGCGGCCGCCGGGCCGTCCTCTGAACAGCGGGTCGCGGCGGCTCTATACGCTGGGGGGCGGTCCTCGCCGGCCCGGGCTTCTCCTTACGCGGGGCGATGCGGAACCGTAGCGGCTCGTCGGTGCCAGTCCTCGTGGCCCGAGACATATAGCGGCGGTAGCAGCGCTCGCAGACCACCATATCGGTGGCCTCGACGACTATGGTGTAACTCCTGCCCTCTATCGGCGCCCCGCACATCTCACAGTATATTATCTCGCGGCGCCTCTGTAGAGGCATACTGGAGTATCACCACCGTACTCACGGGCCGCAAACCATTATTTAGGTCTTCATAGGGTTTCCTAATATAGGTGCATGGTGGCGCTAGGGTATGCAGCACCGCGGCAGCGCCGATAACGAGTTCTCAAAGGACTACATATACTACCTTGAGCGGAGGATCCGGGAGCTTGAAGCAGAGCGCTCAGAGCTGCGGCGCGAGCTGCGCCGCTACCGAATGGAGGTTGACAAGCTCCTAAGCCCACCACTAATAGAGGCTATGGTGCTCAGCGTCCTACCTGACGGCCGTGTGGTGGTCAAGAGCAGTACTGGCCCTAACCTAGTAGTCAACGTGTCGTCAAACGTTGATCCCTCTAAGCTAGTTCCAGGAGCCTACGTCGCTCTCAACCAGCGTGGCTCAACGATAGTAGAAGTGCTGCCAGAGCGCGAGGACCCATACATAAGGGCTATGGAAGTCACCGAGAGACCCAAGGTAACGTTTGACGATATAGGTGGGCTCGAAGAGCAGAAGCGCGAGCTCTATGAGGCCGTCATACTACCGCTAGTGAAGCCGGAGGCGTTCCGCGAGCTAGGTATAGAGCCGCCGAAGGGTGTACTACTGTATGGTCCGCCCGGCTGTGGTAAGACACTGTTAGCAAAAGCGGTAGCATCTATGAGCAATGCTACATTCATACGCGTAGTAGCGTCTGAGTTCGTGCACAAGTATGTCGGCGAGGGCGCCAGGATAGTGCGCGAGGTATTCAAGCTAGCCCGCAAGAAGGCACCAAGCATCATATTCATAGATGAGATAGATGCAATAGCAGCTAAGAGAATAGACATAGGCACTAGCGGTGAGCGTGAGATACAACGCACGCTTATGCAGTTACTAGCAGAGCTGGACGGCTTCGACCCGCTCGGCGACGTAAAGGTGATAGCTGCTACAAACAGAATCGACATACTCGACCCAGCACTGCTCCGGCCAGGTCGCTTCGACAGACTCATCTACGTGCCGCCGCCGGACGAGCGAGGGCGCCTAGAGATATTCAAGATACACACAAAGAGAATGAAACTAGCGGACGACGTTGACCTAGGCTACCTGGCTAGGATAACAGAGGGAGCTACTGGTGCAGACATTAGGGCAATAGTGATGGAGGCAGGACTTGCAGCATTGCGTAACAACCGCAGATATGTCACTATGGAAGACTTCCTATCAGCGGTCGAGAAGGTGATGAAGAAGAGGCGTCGCCCCTACGTTGATAATCCAGAGTACTTTGAGAGTAACCCCATAGCTGGTGTCGGCGAGAGCGCTGTAATGCATATTTAAGCCGTCCCTTCTTCTGTTTGTTGCTGCTTGTAGATTTTACGATACCTGGTCCAGACAGAGCCCATTCTCGCTACCATGCGGCGCCATGTCTTCTCGTCTACCTCCTCGTAGTGTATCTCTGCACGGCCGTCGCGATGCACTCGATAGCCTTTCTTGAGGTAGAGTTTCCCATCACGCGTGGCGAATACCGTGCAATACGTTAGCAGGCACACTATGGGCTTATTGTGCTTGCCTAGCCCTTCTAGCATGCATGTGCCCTTCTCCACGTCGAAGAAAATACAACGGCCCATAGGCTCAGTATCTAGCCGGTAAACTCTAACCCAGCCCCCAGGGGTCTTGATCAGCTCGCTAGGCTGCCGGGTAACCCGGTCTCTCACGTCGCCGGGAAGGTTGCGGAGCTCGTTTTCTATCATGAATGCGCCGCTCCTCAGGACGCAGCAGCGATTGCAGCCTCGCGGGCATTCCATGCGGTAGGCGTCACGGAGAACACTCTCCCCCATCTCTTCGAAGACCAGCATGTTCACGTGTGTTCCAGGCGTAGGCTTAAAGACTGCGAGGAGCCTCTTGAGCCGGGGACTATAGTAGACTCCCTGGAACCAGCGCTTAAGCCGTGCAGCCTCTCTCAGCGCGTATATGTTCCAGGCCTTGTCCCTCCCAGGCTCTTTGAGCACGTATATCTTGCCCAAGACTATCACGCCTCTCCTAGGTTACAACTGCCATAGCGCCTGCAGCTCTATGGCTGAGGTTCTGTAGACTCCTCTAGGAGTCTACAGACCCGCTCCGCCACGTCACGAGGAATCCTGGCCAGCAAGCCTCTTATGTTATGCCAGCGGCTCCACTCGCCGTGGTTGCGGAGCCCTCCGCTAAAGCTACGCGGTATGTGTAGCAGCTCGTGCACAAGAACCGAGATCCGTTCTCTGCAGGAGAGCTCCCGGAAGTTCTCGGACACAAGCTCTATGACGTACATGGGCTTGCATAAACCTAGCCTAGCAAAGGGTGAAGGGAGTCCCCATATGCGTGCATAGGCTCGAGTTGTCGACCCGGTGCTCCAGGCGGCGTAAACTCTCCCCTTGTCTATGTAGTCTAGACCAAGTGCGTCTATGAGGAGATGGATGGCTTCTTCGAGCCGTTGATCCCTCCTATACTTCACCCTCGGCAAGGCCTGGGCTACACCATTGCCGCAGGCTCCGGCTCTAGGGGCTGTGGAGGCCTCCTCTAAGAGAGGTAAACTGCGAGGAACCCATAGGGCTGGCTGCTGGCCCAGAGCGGCTAAAAACAGTGGGATGACGTCGCCTAGCGGCGTCTCCTCTTACGCCTCGACTCCTCCTCTTCTGTTACCTCGTACGCTCTCACTCCTACACCTAGCAGCTTACGGAACACAGCGTCGAGGAACTTTACGTGGAAGCCGCGCTGGCCCACGAAGGCGCCGAACTCGTTGCTCTTCACCTTCACGGCTAGGTATGGGCCCTGGAAGTCTGCGTCAACTATGTGCTTGTATATCCAGCTCACAGGGTGTACAGCCCGTATTATGTTAGTGAAGTCTAGAGTCAGCTCTACGGCACGTAGCCTCAGCTCAGTATCCTGCTCGATTTTCTGTATCCTCTCGCCGCCGCGGCCGACGAGCCTCCCCAGGTAGCCCTCCTTGACCAGTATCAGTGCGTCTGGCACGTGCTCGGCTGTTATCTCGAACTGTTTCTTGGCATCAATGAACTCCACAACGGTTATCACGTCGGCGTCAGGAGCATATATCCTGGCAGCCTCTATCACGCGCTTCTCGACATCGTTGAGCGGGCGGTTCCTCATCCTCATCTCTATTAGCAGCCTTATACCGCGGCGTGCACCCGGCCGCACGATGTCCTTTAGCCCCAGGTCTATAACCTTAGCATTCTCCTCGCCGAGCAGCACCTCCCTCATAACAGTCGCGCCGTCGCGCTCCACGTTGTGTGGCTTCTGGAACACCGGGTCGCCGGCTATGATAAACTTGCTGTTACGGCCAATCCTCATCAGTATCTCTACGCTGCTCTCCGGCGGTATGTTCTGGGAGTCGTCGAGGAAGATTATCGAGTCGTCGAATGTCCTGCCGCGTAGGTAGTGAGTGTCAGCAAACATTATCCGGCCCTCGTCTATGAGCTTCTCGACCTCCTTCCAGTCTATGAAGCCTGCCAGTATGTCGCGTAGGTAGGCCGAGACTATGTCGTAGTACTGCTGGCCAAGCTCCTGCGCAGTTAACTCGCGGCCTGTGACAACGTCTACAACGGGCCTCGATATGATGAGCCTCTTGTACTTCCCCTCGAGCACGGCGTCGATGCCGTAGAGTACGCTGAAGAGGCTCTTACCACTACCCGTTGGACCAAAGAGACCTATTATCTCGTACTCGTCGCTCGTTAGTGCTTCGAGCATCTCCTCCTGGCCAGGGCTCATGGGCTTAAGCTTCTCCAGTAGTGCCCCCATCGTTCTCCCACCTCGTCAGCCCCTTCACAGCATAGCATCCATCTAGACTAGTGGAGGAGCAGTCGAGCAAGCCCTTATCAATCTTCTAGACCCCGCTGAAGACTCTCCACCTGCTGGGGGATACGAGCTGATGGCGCAGAGCGGAGGAAAAACCTGGCAGGAGGCAAAGATAGAGGCCTGGGAGAGGCTATGGGAAGATCTAAGGATAGGCTATCTTGACGAAGACATACTGGACGTCTTAATAGAGATCTTCCTTAGACCAGGTAGCTATCCTAAGAGCAGTTGCTCCGGTAGAATAACAGTGATAGACGCCAAGTACCCATGGGCTAAAGACGACACGATGACAGTCTTCAAAAAGCACAGCATGGTTAGCTACGAGGAGATAGAAAGGGTACTCTCAAGGCCCTGGGCGTACCGGCTCTGGCTCAGCGTGCAGGGGCCGATATACCATGTATATGTCGACAGTCTGTCAGAAGCCGAGGAGATACTCGCAGCGGCACGAGAAGCAGGGTTCAAACACAGCGGAGTAATGGTGCTCGGCGATACTCCTCTCGTTGAACTCCGCACCGGAGTACGCGCCGACGTACTGCTTGCCGACGAAGAGAATATTCTTGTGGATGAGGAGGCATTGCGCCGCATAGTGGACACTGTTAACGATGTGCTGCAGCAGGCTAAGGAGAGGAACAGGAGGCTACTATCGGCTCTACGTAGGAGAAGGTCTCGTGAACTATGGCAGCCAGCTGTCGAGAAAGCACGGCAACTAGGTTTCCTAGAATAGCCTTAGGCTGTTTCAGAGACTTCTGCTGAGCTAGCCGACTCTTCTTTAACCTCTAACAGACATTTATAATCATGGATTGAGCGGGGTGTAGCCTCTGCGTTGAGCCCGGAGGAGGTTCCTCCTGAGGAGCTGCGCATATCTGACGTGATGACTGTAAACGTAATTACATCTAAGCCTGAAGAGACTGTTGTAGAAGCAGCCCGAAAGATGGCTGAAAACGATGTAGGTAGTGTAGTAGTTGTCGACGAGAAGGGAACCATACTCGGGATAGTAACGGAAGGCGATATAGTACGCCGTGTGGTGGCACGTGGCCTTGATCCTTCAAAAACTGTGGTTCGCGACATAATGACCCAAAACCCGGTCACTATATACGAGGATGCAACACTTGCTGCTGCAGCAGAATACATGAGAGAGAAGGGTATAGGTCACCTGCCGGTGGTTAATGAACATGGTAGACTCGTCGGTATAATATCTCGTAGCGATATAGTCCGGCTTGCACCGAGCCTCATAGAAGTCCTCTACATCCGCAGAGGAGAAGAAGGACAGGCTTAGTGTATACCACTACAACCTGCACATATGTTACGGAAGAAATTTTACTTCATGAAACGATACTATACATTATATGGTGTTTAGGGCTGACTGCCCGTATAGCAGACATTTTCTCACCACGATACCCCTACGTACTGCCGGATGCGAGCTTTGGCGAGCTACGGCGTATTGTAAGGGAACAACGTGTTAGGATGTTGCCAGTAGTAGCTGATGAAAAGAAGATGAAGTTGCTAGGTATCATACGTAGAGGTGCCCTGCTTCTTGTAACATCTACACGTGTAGAGATAACTGCGAAAGACCTTGTAGAGGAACCTAGCGTGGTCTTCCTTCCCTCGGAGGATGTAACTACAGCTGCGCGTAATATGCTTCGTGCAGACGAATGGTATGCACCCGTTATCGACGATGAGGAGAGATATATTGGTGTACTCGGTCTTGATGATGTGATAAGGTATGCCCTAGATAACTATCGGGAAAAGCTGCAAAAGCCCGTGTCGGGTATTATGGAGACAAAGGTAGTCTATGTAGAGCCAGATACACCAATATATAAGGTATGGCAAATGATGCTTTCCCGCCGTCTTGCAGCTCTACCAGTCATAAAGAGTGGAAAAATAATTGGTGTAGTAGCGGAACACGATCTGATAATGCATGGCTTTACACGCCCGTACCTTGAATCGCCGTCGGGTCATCGTAGAGGTCCTACGGTAGGTGAAGTTATGTCAACTCCTGCAGTAACGGTTGAGCCAGATGTTCCTATAGCAGAGGTGGCGTCACTCATGGTTGAACGCGATATTGGTAGAATCTATGTTACTGACGAGAATGGCATATTGCAAGGAGTAGTAGACAGAAGCGATGTTGTTGCAGCGTGGCTTAGAGAACTCGGCTTAAAGCCATTATGACCTCGAATTTATTAATCCACTGTATAATACTGTATGATACCATCTGGGGGTCAGAACTAACTATATGATGTTTCCCTAGCCATGAGGGTGTAATTGTTACTCTCATGTAGCATGATGTTTTCCTTATCATAGGTTCGGTTGGAGTGTAGTATTCATGAGCTTTGGGGGTGAATCTTCGTGAGAAAGATACCCATGATACCGTCAAGGAGACCCGAAGGTATACGTTGGCTTAGGAGTGACGGTACACCCAACTTCAGTGACCGGATTCACCGGAGCGAAGGAGACGCCAAGATATTGGCAAAACGCCCCGTATACACTACCACTAAGACCGCCACTATACTGGGTCTCGCTGAAGACATGAGCAGATATAGTGTAAGAGCAATGCCAGTAGTGGTTCCGAATCAAGACAAACTTGAAGGAATAGTGACAGCAACAGATCTTGTAAGCTATCTCGGTGGAGGTGAACTGTTTAATATAGTAGTTAATCGTCATAAAGGAAACATATATTCAGCTCTACTAAAGGAGCATGTAGCATCCATAATGAATCCTAACCCAGTATATGTCACAGTTAACGAGAAGTTAACCAAGATACTAGAGATAATGGTTACCAAAAACGTCGGTGTTGTACCAGTAGTATTCGAAGACGGGACATTATGGGGTATAATAACAGAGCATGATCTCGTGGAGCATCTGGCCGAGAAGACTACTGGCCGTAAAGTATCAGAAGTAATGACTACAAATGTAATCACAATTGATGCAAGTGCAACTATTAAGGAAGCAGCAGAAATGATGATAAAGTATGGTGTGCGACGTCTCCCAATTACCGAGGATGGCGCTCTCTGGGGAATGATAACAGCGAAAGACATAGTGAGATTCTTTGGCAGCCACGATGTCTTCAGGTTCATAGAAACCGACTCAATAGACGAAGCCCTAAAGGCCCCAGTAAAGCTTGTTGGCCTCAGTGGATATGTAACCATAGACCCGGATGCAGATGTAGGAGACGCAGCGACAATTATGAAGAATAAAGGTGTAAGTAGCCTCCTCGTTGTTAAAGACGATGAACTAGTAGGTATAATTACAGAGAGGGATGTGCTTTACGCCTTAGCCACAATGCCTGATTAACCCTACCTAGTCCCTAGGTTTTTATTCCGAAACTCCATAAACCCTGGTTTAGTTAGCTCCATGGTTAGAGGTTGTTACGATATGATGAAGTATCCACGCGTAGACGAATATATGTCCACACCTGTAGTAGTGGTTAGGCCAGATGATAGCCTTGCACGTGCAAGGAGGCTTATGATAAGATATCGTATAGGCAGGCTAGTCGTCATAGATGACCAGGAGAGACCTATTGGAATAATCACAAAGGCGGATTTTGTTAGGCTAGCGTCAGGCCAGCTTACCCGGCGTCCACTTGACGCAATAATAGTGAAAGAGGTCATGACTGAAAACCCGGTTGTTATACGTTCTGATCGGTCACTAAGGGAAGCAGCTAGGCTAATGCTGCAGCATAAAGTAGGTGGACTCCCTGTAGTAGATGAGAGTGGAAAACTAGTGGGTATGATAACGAAGACCGATGTAGTGAGGGCTTATGCCGAGAAACTCCGTGGAAAATATAAAGTAAAAGACTATATGTATGTAGACGCGCCGCAAGCATCGCTCAACCATAGTGTAGCGTACGTAGTAGAACTCCTAGAGACTCATCCTGCTCGTCGTGTGCTAGTAGTTGATGGGGGCGAGCTTGTAGGCATTATAGCTCCCAGTGATATAGCATTCGTAAATGTCATCCCGAGAGTGGTCAAGGGCAAGAGTAAGATATCTAGAAGGTTCTTCGAACTGCCAAAAGGTAGGATAGGTCCTGTATATGAATACATGCTGCCTACAGCCCAGGACATTATGACACCTGACCCAGTGACTATAGAGGCGGAGGAGGATCTTGCAGCAGCAGCTCAGTTAATGATAAGGCATGGGTTTAGCTCGCTTCCAGTTATGGTTGAGGACTCTCCGGTAGGAGTTGTGGTCAAACATAATATTCTACGGGCGATATCAGAGTCCTAGCTACGGGGACCTATGGGCGAGAGTGAGGACAAGGGGTGAGAAGCATGGCCATAACGAAGAAGGCTCGAGACATAATGCAGACCGATTACCCTGCTGTGGATAAGGATGAAACTCTCGAGCATGCTGTACGTGTGATGAAGAAGTATGATAGTGATCGTGTACTAACCTTTGAAGACGATAAACTGGTAGGTATAATGACTAAGAAAGATATAATGGTTAAACTAGCTACGCTACGGACAAGAAATGTTGCCCTAGGCAGAATGCATGTGTCAAGCTTCATGACGCCAGATCCTAAGACGGTAGGGCTAGAAACGGATGCAGCTACTATAGCGCAAGTTATGGTCGACGAAGGTATAGGTAGTCTCCCAGTAGTTGATGATGGTAAGGTTGCTGGTCTTATAACGCGTTGGGAGGTAGCAAACCTGGTAGAAGAGATAGGTGCAGACGTGAAGGTTGTTGATGTCATGGTTACGGTACCGGAGGTACTGCGGACAACCAATAAGGTTCTACATGCAAGGCAGCTTCTGCTGCGCTACAATGTGATCTTCCTGCCAGTGCTTGATGAGGAGGGACGCTTAGTAGGTTACTTGACTGTGGATGAAGTTGCCGACGCTTTCCTAGCATTCCATGATATAGTTCCAGAGAAATTCCGTAAAGAGCGTATAGAGCATCTACTAGTAGACGATATCATGAGGTTACGCCCTCCGACGGTGTCGCCAGACAGTAGTGTAGTCGAAGCACTAGAGAAGATGAGACTGAAGAAAACTAAGGGCGTAGCAGTAGTCCATGATGGTAAACTGGTCGGCATAGTAACTCTTAATGAGTTAGTCAAGCTAATTGCAACTAGGGGGTCATAAGCAGTAGTCGTTACCCGGTCAGAGTCGTATAATGACTGCTCCGTACTCTGCGGCTATTGTATGTTTTTGACACTCTTTAATGGATAAAGTATTGAAAGTACTGCATACATAACATGGACCAGAGTATATTGTTTTTAAAAGGTATGCTTGTTGGAAGGGAGGGTATTTACAAAGTAAGTGATGACTTATAAGAGGGGTTTCTGGCTCTAGTGGAGCTTCTTCGGGTTATGGGGATAGGAGGCGGCAGAGGCCCTTGGTGTCGCGGCTGGAAGTGAGGCTGAAGGCTGCAAGGTTCATAGTGGATTCTATGCTGGGAAGTTTAGCTAGATGGCTACGGATGATAGGTTGTGACACGCTTTATGCTAAGGGCTGGCATGACTCTAGGATACTTGAAGAGGCAGAGAGTGCACGCCGGATAATAGTTACGAGAGATCGTGGACTCTTTAACAGGGCTCGTAAGCGTGGCCTAGACGCGGTGTTAGTGAGCGATAATATAGTAGAAGCACTAGCACTGATTAGTACGAAGTATGGTATCCCGCTCGAGGTTGCGCCGGATAGAAGTCGTTGCCCGGTTTGTAATAGCCCGCTACGTCGTACCGCCAAGGAGGAGGTTAAGGGCCGGGTACCGCCTAGAGTTTATGAACATTATGACGAGTTCTGGGTATGTAGCGGGTGTGGTCAAGTCTACTGGCGTGGTGGCCACTGGAGGGGCATAGAGGAGACGCTGAAGGAAGCCCGTCGATGGGCTGAGAAGCTTAGGGCTAGGAGGCGGCGGTGAGCGATCGAGGGCCTCAGCACCACAGCTCAGCCGCGTTTGCAGTCGACATCCCGCCGCTATCCTGTGTATTAGTGGTGCCGGTTTATTAGTAGCTGTGTCTTCCTGGACTAGTGGTGGAGGCATGGTTTACGCACCCCGTCCGGAAAGCGTAGGAAGGAGCATAATGGTATGCGCTTTTATATACTCGCTTTAGGCGTGTATGGCGGCATATAGTACTGGGATCAGGTAATCGGGTAATATGATGTTGATTGTTCCTCCCTAGGAGTGGAGGGGCGATGCCGGACATAGCGAACATAACTATGGCGTTGTTTGCAGGCTATAATACCGTCATAGGTGCATTCCTTATAGCGCTTGTGAGTAATGCTATTCCCTATATGACTGTTCCATACTTGATAGTCATAGCTGGTTATGGGGCTGCACTAACAAACACTCTAGACAAGATACTAGTAGCGATAGCTGGCGGTGTAGGCGCAGGTCTCGGAAAGGTTGTTGTCTACCTCCTGGGACGTGGTGTCCATCGTATACTCCCCGAGCATACTAGAGAGAATGTGGAATTATTTGCGAGGGCTTTCCGTCGTGGTGTATTCATTGCGGTATTCTTGTTTGCTGCCCTCCCCCTCCCCGACGACATACTCTACATACCGGTAGGCATGACGGGCTATAGCCCTGTCCTCTTCTTTGTAGCGGTGACACTAGGAAAGATAGTGATTACAGCCTTGGCTGTGCTTTTTGGCGATGTTGTAGCCATGCTGGTGGGTTCGGAGCAGGGCGGATTCGACCCTAGGGTAGTCGCAGGCCTAGCTATAGGCAGCATAATAGTCTCTATTATAGTCGCCAGGATGAATTGGAAGCGTATAGTAGAAGTATATGACGAGGAAGGCCCTGTTCTCGCCTTCCTAGAGATGATAAAGCAAGTCTTCCTAGCTATGCTCCCCTCTTCCGTGGCAAGGAGGGTCGAGAATAAGATAGACGATCTAATAAGAGTACTGCGAAGCCGATAATCAGCGCGATGACTGGTATAATAGAAGAGCCTTCCCCTTTAGACGTGGTAGCGCCGCCTTCGGCCTGCCTGGCGTCAGTGCCAGGGGTACTGGAATGCAGTAAGCTGGTGTCAACGACGGAGGCAGTGTCTTCTCCCGGGTATACCAGGTGTAGGGGATCCATTGGGAGTCCAAGAGGTCCTCGGACTTGTCTGGGTTGCCGGAGACCAGCTATGTCCCTGTCTTCTATAGTATTGTTATGGACTTGTGTCTTAGGAGGCTCTATGGACAGTGTTGAAGTACAGTCCTGGGTTTTAATGTTCAGTTTCAGCCCGGCGTCCAGGGGGAGTGTGGCCATAGTGAATGCTTGTAGACACGTATTGTTGAGCCAGTGATATTCTATCGGTATGACGTAGCCTGGTGTGTCTTGCAGAGTCGCTCCTAGCTCTAGGGTGGTAGCGCCGGCTTCTATGCATATTGTGACTATGGGCCTGTATCCTGTAGCTACTCCAGGTAAAGGCTCTACAACCTTGGCCACGGCGGTAGCGTGTATAGTGCATGTTGTGTTGTCAATACTCACTGTAACTGGAGCAGTCAACGCGTATAATATTGTCACGACTTTTAGCATGATATGTAGAGTAACGGTGGCCATTGCTATTCTTCCTTCGGGCCTCCGGAGCCCAGAGGATCTAGCCTCGGCTGTATATACATTAACCCGCTGCATGGTCTTTGGAAAGCCGTTCTAGTAGATGGCGTAGCCTCTCCCGGGCCTCCTGGATAGGTACACGGAGCCCCGCAGCTATATCGCTCATCGTCTTGCCCTGGAGCACCCGGGCGGCGGCTATCCAGCGGTCCTTCTCCTCGAGGATCCGGAGCCCGCCACTGGATAGGATGTGGTTGACTAGTAGAAGCCAGAGCACGTCGAGCACGGCCTCCACGTCTAGCCGGCCCTCGAGGACTAGCCTTAGGCGGTGCTTCTGCTCCTCGGTGAGCACGGCTAGCGGCTGCTGGGCTAGCTCCGGGCTTCCCTCGAGGACGGCTGCGTAGGCCTCCGCGGTAAGGCCCCGGTAGAGGCTATGCCCGGCTAGGAGCAGCTTCCGCAGCATATCGCGGGCAGCCGTGTAGACGACCTCGTAGCCGAGACTAGTGAGAGGCTTAGCCACGGCTATGTTGTGCTCTCCCGTGGCCTTGCTGGGTAGTGGCGACACGTAGACCACGTGGAAGCCGTTACGCCGCCAGAACCCGAGTACATCCGGCTGCCCGAAGACGGCGCCTAGCCAGTCTAGCCCCATGCTCCGGGCCTGCTCCTCCACGTAGCTTAGCAGCTTGGAGCCTAGCCCGCGGCGCTGCAGCTCGGGGTGCACAGCTATCCGGACTACCCGCATACCCCGGGCCTCCATAGCCCTGGGCGACGCTTGTGCCAGCAAGTCCGGCATTATGCGGGCCTCGTAGGCTGTGTCTCCGCTCTCTAGGGAGGCATCCACCACTGCTACGGGGGTGCCGTCGGCTAGGAGCGCGTAGAGCCGGTGGTGCGGCGCGTCGAGGATCAATGCTAGGTCGTCCGGCTCGTTCCGGTAGTGGGCCTGGACTAGTATCCCGTAGACCTGGGCTAGGGTAGCGTAGTCGTCTGCTAGCCTCAACCTGTCCAGCTCCACGGCATCTAGGCTCTCCGGGGGCCAGCTCGGCGGCCGGGGTGCCTCAGCTCGGAGCATGAACGTCTCGTACAGCCACTCCTCTAGGGGGTCGCCGGGCGGGTAACGGACAGGATGCTCGAGCCCTACTACGAGCCGAGGCTCCGGCAGTATCGCCTCTATCATCTTTGCGAGTACCCGGCCACTCCCCTCGTACCCGTGTATCGTCGTGGCTGCTAGCAGCCTGGGGCTGCGTGATGCTAGACGCCTCAGCCTCATAGGCCCTACCGCTGCCGCCTCGTCAATAATGGTGAAGGCTCCGGGCTCTACACGGTCCGGGGTATGGTAGCGGAAGTGGAACCACGGCCCAGCGACGCCGGCCACGAAGCCGCCGCGCTCTATAGCCCAGTGGCGAACCCCTAGCCTCTCCAGCGCCATGTCTAGTACGCGGAAGAAGCCCTGCACACTGCCCGGGCTAGGGGCCGTGACCGGGACGAAGCCCACCATGTGGCTAGCCGCGAGATAGGCCGCCACTAGGCCTAGTAGCCCCGACTTACCCCTCCCCCGGTCCCCAGTGACGAAAACGCTACGGCCCCTCCTGCGGAGATGTAGGACTATCTCGTCTAGCGCACGGGCCTGGTCGAGAGTAGCCGCGGCCTCCAGGAGGCGGCGGTGGACAGGGCTCCGGGGCCGGTAGCCCTCGGGGCCCGGCGGCGGCGAGGCCCTCTCCCGGGGCAGCGCCTGTCGGTACAGGATGCCAGCGTCGTAGTCCGCCCAGAACAGCGCCCTTGCGGCGCCGAGCCGGTTCACCAGGTAGCGGCGGTAGGCGCCGATGCTATCCCTGCCGCCCGGCTGCCACTCCCCGAGGGGCGGCACTGCCAGCGCTACCACGCCGCCGCCCCGCACAGTCTCAGCGGCAGCGGCCAGCAGGTTGGGCCGGAGAAGCTGGGGCACAACGAGGACTACCGAGCTATTCTCGGTCCCGAGCAGCCTGTCTATCGCGCCCGGGCTCTCTAGCCTGCTACACTCGCTCCGTAGCCCCTCCCGGGCCTCGCGCGGCGCAAGACAGAGCACATCACCGTACACGTCGGAGAAGATGCGCGCCAGCAGGCCCCCAGCATAGACCGGGGAGACAGAATGGAGCACAACTAGCCCCCGGTATCCCGTCGCCCTAAGCTCGTCTAGCCAATTCCTCAACATGGCAGGTATGCTCGCCGCCACAGCCTCGCCCCGGGGCTTTGCAGGGCTCTCGGCATAATAGCCTCGGCCTAGACTCCTAAGCCTGGAGGGTCGTCCTGTATGCAGGCTGAGCTGGAGGAGTTCTTCCGCCTCCTCAAGAGGCTCTCAGACGCCTTCGGGGTATCTGGCTACGAGGACGAAGTAAGGGGCATAGTGATAGACGAGCTACGCGAGGCTGCAGACGAGCTGCGTGTCGACAAGCTCGGCAACGTTATAGCTGTGAAGAAGGGCGAGCGTGGTGGTATCAAGGTCCTCTGGGACAGTCACATGGACGAGATAGGATTCTTCGTGAAGAGCATCGATGACCGGGGCTTCATCTACCTCTCCCCTGTCGGTGGTTGGAGTGAGCGTGTCCTACCCGGCCAGAGGGTCCGGATACTCACCGACGATGGTCGCATAGTACGCGGCGTCATAGGGATAAAGCCGCCGCACCTCATGAAGCCCGAGGAGAGGAACCAGGTGGTTCCACTTGACAAGCTCTTCGTCGACATAGGCGCGTCGAGCCGTGAGGAGGTCGAGCGCGCCGGGATCCGGGTCGGCAGCCCGGTGGACCTAGACCGCGAGGCCATGATGCTGCTGGGCGACCGGGTGACTGGCAAGGCCTTCGACGACAGGGTAGGCGTGGCTGTGCTGATAAAGGCGTTCAAGGAGATAGACGGGTTCGAGCCCACAGTATACCTGGTCGTAGCCGTCCAGGAGGAGGTCGGGCTGAAGGGTGCCCGTGTCGCGGCCCAGCAGATAAGCCCCGACGCAGCCATAGCGGTGGACGTCACCACGGCTAACGATGTGCCTGGCGTGGAGCCGAAAGACCAGGTGGCAAAGCTGGGCGAAGGCCCCGTCATCAAGGTGGCCGACGGCAGGAACGCGTCCGGGCTAATAGCCCACCCGAAGATGCTCCGCCTGCTCCTAGAGACGGCACGGAGCGAGGGCATACCCCACCAGCTCAGCATACTACCCGGAGGCACAACCGACGCGACAGCGATAGCGCTCACCGGTGAGGGCGTACCCAGCGCCGTAGTGGCGGTGCCTACACGCTACATACACAGCCCCGTGGAGCTGCTAAGCCTAAACGACGCGGTCAACGCGGCCAAGCTGGTCAAGGCGGCGACCCGGCGCATGACCCGGGAGTGGTACGAGCGGGAGATACTCTGGGGCGCCAGCCTCAAAGCCTAGCATATAACTCATAGCCGGGGCATAGCCACGCGATAGCCCCTGGTTTTCCGTACGGTCTAGGCCCTCTCCGGGAGGAGGCAAGTCAGGTATGGAGATGGATATCGAGGAGAAGCTCCGGGAGCTGCGGGAGCTCCGCCGCCGCGCACAGCAGGGCGGCGGCCCCGACAAGATAAGGCGTCAGCGCGAGAAGGGCAAACTGCTTGCCCGCGAGCGTATAGAGGCGCTTCTCGACCCTGGCAGCTTCCAGGAGATAGGCTGGCTAGTCACCACACGGAGCAGCCTCTTCGGCCTCGACAAGAACCGGGTACCCGGTGACGGCGTGGTAGCAGGCTTCGGCCGGATCAACGGCCGCCCAGTCTACGTCTTCGCCCAGGACTTCACGGTTATGGGCGGCAGTATAGGCGAGATGCACGCCGAGAAGATAGTACGCACGATAGAGCTAGCAGTGAAGAGCGGTGTCCCCGTCATAGGCATGTGGGACTCTGGCGGCGCCCGTATCCAGGAGGGCGTCGCAGCCCTCCACGGCGTCGGGAGGATACTCAACGCAATAATACAGGCTAGCGGAGTAATCCCGCAGATATCGCTGGTCCTCGGCCCCTCTGCGGGCGGTGCCGCCTACGCGCCAGCCCTCATGGACTTCACAGTAGTCGTGGACAAGATAACCTACATGTTCATAACCGGCCCCGACGTAGTGAAGGAGGTTACCGGCGAGGACGTAGGCTTCGAGGAGCTAGGCGGCGCCCGTGTACACAGCGAGCGTAGCGGAGTAGCACACTTCCGGGCCTCAAGCGAGGAAGAGGCATTCGAGACCGTCAAGAGGCTCCTCAGCTACCTACCCGACAACAATGAGGCACCCCTCCCCATAGAGGATACCGGGGACCCGGTGGACCGCCAGGACCCGGAGCTAGACTCGATTATACCCCCAGACCCTATGAAGCCCTACGACGTCAGGTCGGTGCTTGAGCGGGTATTCGACGCTGATAGCCTGCTAGAGGTCCAGAGCGAGTGGGGCACGAGCATAGTAACGGCCTTCGCTCGTCTCGGCGGTATACCGGTCTGCGTGGTGGCTAGCCAGCCACTGGTCATGAGCGGCGCGATAGACATCGACGCCTCGTGTAAGGCAGCCCGCTTCGTGAGGTTCTGTGATGCCTTCAACCTCCCCGTGATAACCTTCGTGGATGTACCCGGCTACATGCCGGGAACGAGCCAGGAACACGGCGGCATCATAAGGCATGGTGCTAAGATGCTATACGCCTACGCGGAGGCCACAGTGCCGAAGATAACTGTGGTGCTCCGGAAGGCCTACGGCGGCGCCTACATATCCATGGGGAGCAAGTCCATGGGCGCCGACCTGGTCTACGCCTGGCCCAC
The DNA here is from genome assembly GCF_001412615.1 of Pyrodictium delaneyi. Classification (NCBI taxonomy): domain Archaea; kingdom Thermoproteati; phylum Thermoproteota; class Thermoprotei; order Desulfurococcales; family Pyrodictiaceae; genus Pyrodictium; species Pyrodictium delaneyi. The sequence continues at coordinate 1,224,565 of NZ_CP013011.1, forward strand.
TGCGGAGATAGCAGTGCTCGGTGCTGAGGCTGCGGTGAGGATACTCTACCGCCGCCAACTGGCCAAAGCCGAGGACCCGGAGAAGCTACGCCGCCAGCTGATAGAGGAGTACCGTAAGACGTTCCTGAACCCGTACCGTGCAGCAGAGCTAGGGCTCATAGACGACGTGATAGAGCCACGGGAGACTCGCCCGAAGCTCTACCAGGCACTCCGTGTGCTATTGAAGAAGCGGGAGCATCGGACCCCGCGGAAGCACGGCAATATACCGCTCTAGCTCTCTTCTAGGCATTTTATCCGGGCGATGAGCCCGCCTTTATCCAGTCCCTGCCCCGGCTCAGCTATCTCCTCGACTACGCCGTGGCAGGGGGCGTGGACCTCGTTAACCATCTTCATGGTCTCGAGGAGGATTATAACCTGGCCCTCGGAGACCCGGTCGCCCCGATTTACACGCGTCTCCACGACTTTAACGGGGAGCCGGGCACGTATAGCCCCCGAGGCCTCGACTGAGACTAGCCAGCCCTCCCGGCGGCTCCCCGTCCTCGAGGAGCGTCGGGCTCTATGCCTCAGTGAGGTGACGTGGTAGCTCCCATAAGGTGTCTCTATCACGTCGCCGACTAGCCTAGCCTGCACGGTAACTATGCGCCCGCCTAGCTCTAGTCGGGCCTCGTAAAGGCCTGGGGCCAGCTCTCTCAGCTCTAGGAGCTTAGCTCCTCCAGGGCGGCCACGGCCATCCATAGTCGTGGCTCACCACTGTATGGGCGAAGCTGTTGCCTCGTCCCGTGCTAGTCTTGCCATGGAGCTGGGAGGCTATAGCGGCTACGAGTGCCCGCCTTTCCTCAGCCTCGCGGAGGAGCTCTGGTAGCTTCTCCTCGAGTAGGGTGGTCGAGTACTCGCCGTCAGCAAACCATGAGCTCCCGACGACTACGCGTAGCAGGTCGAGGTTCGTCTCGACGCCCGAGACGACCATTTCCTGTAGCGCTGTGCGGAGCCTGGCTATCGCCTCGCCACGATCCATGCCCCGCGCTATGACCTTGGCGAGGAGTGTATCGTAGCGGCTCGATACCCGCTGGCCCTCCTCGACGCCCGAGTCGACCCTTACGCCGGGGCCCCGGGGCTCACGGTACCGGGTCACGACGCCCTCGGAGGCCTGGAACCCGGCCCACGGGTCCTCAGCGTATATCCTGGCCTCTATCGCCCAGCCGTGGAGCCCTATATTCTCCTGGCGTAGCGGTAGCCTGCCTCCCGCGGCTACGAGGAGCTGCATCTTGACGATGTCCACGCCGGTGACCTCTTCTGTGACGCCGTGCTCGACCTGGAGCCTCGTATTAGCCTCTATGAAGTACGCGTTCCCGTCCCTATCGACTATGAACTCGATCGTGCCGGCGCTCGTGTAGCCGACGGACTCGGCGAGGAAGAGAGCGTAGCCGAGGAGCCTGTTACGGAGCCCGGGCAGCCTCTGGACGAAGGGGCTCGGTGCCTCCTCGACTATCTTCTGGCGGCGGCGCTGGAGCGAGCACTCCCTCTCGTAGAGGTGGAGGATCCTGCCGTCCTCGTCGCCGAGAACCTGGACCTCGATGTGCCGGGGCCCCTCTATGTACCGCTCCACGTAGACCTCGCCGCCGCTCCCGAAGCCCAGCCGGGACTCGATAGCCACCAGCTTGTAGAGGCTAGCTGCCTCGCCGGGGCGCCGGGCGACCCTCATACCGCGGCCGCCGCCAGCCCGGGACGCCTTGAGGACGACCGGGTAGCCGATCTTCTCGGCACAAGCCTCAGCCTCCTCGGGGCTCTCAGCGCGGCACCAGGGGAGAGTCGGTACCCCGAGCTTCTCTGCCAGGGCCTTGGCGCTGGCCTTGTCGCCGAGCATCCTCATGGCCTTGGGGTGGGGCCCGGCCCAGGAGATGCCCGCGTCGAGAACGCGCTCGGCAAACTCTGGGCTCTCGGAGAGGAAGCCGTAGCCAGGATGGACGATGTCAGCCCCAGTCTTGAGCGCGGCGTCTATAATCGAGTCCATGTCCGTGTAGCTCTTCACGGGGACAGAGACTACACCGGCCCGCACGTGGGGGCTAGAACGGTCAGCATCCTCGTATATCGTGATGGGTTCCCAGCCGAGCTCCCGGGCAGCACGGGCGACGCGGACAGCGATCTCGCCACGTGCCGCTATGAGTACCCTCTTTGCCACGGCTGCTGGCACCCTCTTGATTCCACACGACCAAACGTTGGATCTCAAGGCTTAAAAATATAAGGCTTAAGGCAGGGGGCGAAAGCCGTGTTCGACGCTAGCCGTAGATACGTTTGTATACCCCCGGGTATCACCGGGGGAGAGGCAAGACGCTTAGCCATAGAGGTCTACGACAGAATCGACTCCACGATGGACCAGCCCCCGCCGCGGCTACCCGGCGCCACGATAGCCCTCGAGCAGACAAAAGGACGGGGCCGGCGTGGTAACACCTGGATAAGCCCTCGTGGCGGCGCCTGGCTAACACTCCACCTCCCCGGGCAGCAACCCACGGCGCCTGGCTTCCTACCCGTCGCGCTCGGCGGCTGCCTGGCAGAGGCGCTGGAGCAGCTCCCCGGCGTAGAACCCGGGACAATAATGGTCAAGTGGCCCAACGACCTCTACACTAGGCAGGGCAAGCTGGCCGGAATACTCGTAGAGACACGCAACGGTGTGCTCAGGATAGGTGTCGGCGTGAACGTATACAACAGGGCACCGCCCGGCGCCGCCCGGCTAGCAGACCATGGCTACCGGGGCCCGCTGGCCCTCGTCCACCTAGCCGCTCTTGAGGCGGCACTAGCAGCCCTAGAGCAGCCGCACCGGGGCCTCGAGGCGGCCCGGAAACGGGACATGCTAAGGGGCCTCCACGTAGAGCTAGAGACACCTACCGGCCGGCTAGCCGGAATAGCCATCGGTATCACCGATACCGGTGCTATCCGGGTCAAGACCGCCAAGGGTGTGGTAGAAGCCTACTGCTGCACGGTTCTGTCCTGGAGAGAGCTGGGCACTGGCTCTAGCGGGCTATGCCGGGACCCAGCGGCCTAGGTGCAAGGAGCCCTCTGAAGTATTACTACGTCTACCCCGGGGGTACTCCTCCGCTTGCCGTCTATTCCTCTAGTCTGGGGCCCGCCGTGATCCTGTCAGACCGCGATATAGCCTGGTACGTGGAGAAGGGTCTACTCCGAATCGAGCCACTCATGGGTGACACGATAAGGGAGAATGGGGTCGACCTCCGGCTGGCAGAGGAGTTCTGCCGCTTCAACCCCGAGGCGCCAGAGCTCGACACGGCCCGGGGCTTTGACGAGAAGACCTACTACATCTGCACCCGGGTAGACCCGGACGAGGGCTACGTGATAAAACCCTACGAGCACGTCCTAGCAACCACCGCCGAGACCGTCTGCCTCCCCGACGACCTGGTAGGCCTGGTTAACGTCCGGAGCACCTACGCGCGGCTAGGCCTCTTCGTGCCCCCGACAGTGATAGACGCGGGGTTCTGCGGCCAGGTAACCATAGAGATAATCGGCTCCGCCTACCCTATACGCGTCTACCCGGGCCAGCGCTTCCTCCACGTAGTATTCATCAAGACGACGAGCCCCGTGGCCAACCCCTACCGGGGCAAGTACCAGGGCCAGCGCGGCGTAACCCCGCCCAGGCCAGACTAGGGCGGAAAGACGGGGAACCACTCTTGCCGGCTACACAGCGGCTCTGACGCTGCACGGACAAGCCCTCACGGCCTAGCGTCCCTGCCTTCTCCTCGCTCCTACCTCCCTGACTAGTCTCTCTACGCGCTGGAGGGCCTCCTCTACGTCCTCCCGGGCGCACCAGCCCTCGTATAAGCGAGTATGCATACCGTTAGCGCTCATCCATGCATCATACACCCAGCCTCCTAGCTCCCTCTTCATCCTCCGGGCATACTCCCACAGCTCACCATGGCTCGCCAGCCTCCGGCTCTCCCTCCACCACGCGTATGCCTTCACGGCCAGCGCTGCTGCGCCCCAAGCCTTCTCCGCGGCCCGGCGGACATCACCCCTAGCTAGCTCCTCCCGGGCCCGCTCGAGGAGGGCTATAGCTGCCTCGACGTACTCTTCTGCCCGGTCCTCGGGGTCGAGGCCCTGGACAAGGAGCTCGACTATGTACTCCTCCAGGCCTAGTCCTAGCTTCTCAGCCTCCCGGGGCGGACCCTCTCCGCGAGCCCCCGGGGCAAGGCGATAAGGACAGACAAGCCCGGGACCCCTAGGCACTATAGGGCATTGGTTCCACTATTTCGGTAGCTACATCCCGCTTCTACAGCAGGCCGCCTAGGGAACAAGGACTGCTACGGGATAGTAGCGGCCGCTGACCTCTACGAGCACGAGTATCTTGTAGACGATCCCCGAGGTGGGCCCGTCGATCACTACCCTGTAGATCTTCTCCTCGAGGGGTTGTAGCACGCTGCCGTCGTATAGGGGGATAACGGTGGCGTCTGATAGGCTAGAGTAGGGGTACAGCTGGCCATCATAGGGCCCAGCGTAGACCGTGTCTGCCTCGGCTAGCAGCCATGTGAGGTTTATCCAGCCCGTGGAAGCGTCGACAAGGGTGGCGTTGGCGGCTAATAGCGAGAACTGGTAGTTGTACTCGGGGTATGCTAGTAGCCGGCCCGTAAGGTTAGCATACTCGGCTACAACGGCTAGGTATACATGTACAGGGTCGGCTAGCCTCGCGGCGTAGACGCTGAATACTGCTAGGTACCCGGAGCCTGTCTCGTTGGAGTATACTATGCCCGCGTCTAGCCCGCTACTAACCTCGGCTAGGTAGCTAGCGAGCTGCTGGTTCGCCCGGTTCTCGGCAAGCAGTGGCGTCAGGTAGTAGACTAGCGCTAGCCCTATCGCCACAGCTATGCTCACTATTATCGCGGTCGATACCAGCTCTGCCTGAGCCCTCACGGCTGGGGCACCCTTAGCTGGAGACCCGGTACAGCCACGGGGGCATTATTGCCCCAAAAATACGGCCCCATACTGGCTAGCGGCTGAGCAGCCACATGCCAAGCCACTCTATTGCGACGCTGAACTCGAGGTCGTTATACGCGCCGCTGCCGCTTAGCTGCTGGCTGACACCATACGGGTCGTTGAACCCGAACACGACGTAGAAGGTCTTCGGCTCCTCGGGGACCGGTAGGTAGACAGCATCGGTTATGAAGTTCCTGTTGGGCGGCCAAGTGTCCTCGTATATCGACAACTCCTGGTAGATGTACTCACGGCTCGTCGTTATCGTGCCGTTAGCGTCTACCAGGTAGAAGCCGAAGAGCCCGTTAAGCGGGTTCTCCACGTCCTCGGTGTCGTCGCCGGCGTTGTCGTGGAAGTAGTAGCGGAACTGCACCGAGACCTGCGCTATCTGCGCCCCGTTGACCGCGAAGTCCTTGGCGAACTTGAGGTAGATCATGGCTGTAGACCAGTCCTGGCACCCTATGTAGTTTATCGGGGTAGTATAGTCGCTCGCGTCGAAGAACGACGCGTACCCGTAGTGCGGTATAAACAGTGATGTCGCCGTCAGTGTTAGGCCTAGCGACGGTATCCAGACATAGGTTATCGAGCCGTCGCTGGCTATGGTGTCGTCGCGTGTGCCGGAGTAGCCCGGCGCAACCTCCTCCGTGATGAATATCATCTCTGTGAGGCCGTTACCGTCGGTATCGGCTAGGAAGAAGTATGGATCTAGACCGCCGGTGACACCCGGTACGAAGCGGTAGATTGCTATCTCGCCGCCGCTGCCGCTGAACCTGTCTATCCTGACGTATATGCTCGCGGCGGCCGACTGGCTAGCCGATGTAACGTTGTACAGCCATCCACTATAGTAGTAGAACCCGAACGCGTCTGTATCGTTTAGAAGCTGGTCTATATAGCTGTAGTACACTCTTAGGCTGCCCTTCGGGACGTTAACGCTGACAAACTTCAACTTATACGGGAACTTGTTCACGAACACGTAGCCGGATGACCCGGAGGCCTCGGAGACCCACCACCTACCCCTGCCAGACCCGGTAGTGCCCGCAGCCGTCTCGCCTACCAGGCTGCCGGAGTCCACTAGTGTAGCGTTGTACACCGTTACAGTGCCGCTGAGTATCTCGCCGACGCCGTCGCTGTAAGTCGTGTTGCTCGACACAAGCTCGAGGTAGCTGACACTGTACTCGAAGTAGTAGTCCTGGCTGCTACTCGTATCGTTGTAGGCTACGAGGAGCCTGCAGGGGCTTTCAGCCGTCCCGGCTACTACGTCGAGCCCAGTACTGGAGGCGTTGACGTATATTATCGAGGACGAGGGGCAGTACAACATGCCGTAGAGCTCGTAGTTAGGCGAGGGCACAGCCTTAAGCACTGCGTAGAGCCCGTAGTCGTAGTCAGCTATGTCTATGCCCCCGGCTAGTACGTCGAAGCTTGCGCCGTCGAGTACTAGCTCGAAGGACGGTTTCCTCGCAGCATTCATAGATGATAGCGTCATGTTGTATAGTACTTCCTCTATACGCTCAGCGGTAGCGCCGCCGCTACTCCAGCATAGCTTGATGAAGTTACCGCTAGCAGTCTCGCCGCTGGAGACGAATACTCTCCCAAACCAGCCGAGCCGGAGGCCCTCCAGCTCGTCGTCATCGTCGGTCGACGCGCCCGACGGGTACGCGACGCTGCCAAAGTACGACGCCATACAGAATACGCGCTCGCCGTCGCCGAGCTCGATATACATGAGCATTGGCCGGGGCTGCAGGATAGGATCCGGCGCTAGCGCGTACGCAGACACCATGACTGATACTGGTATTAGGGGCTTGCTATAGTCGCCGCCAGCACCACCTACAATACTGGATCCGGCAACAACAACAGCATTCGACATGAACACCTTCGAGAGCTCAAGGTAGTCTATATACGGCATAAAGGCGCCCTCAACATAGCTATAAGTCCCCGAGACAGACTCGTCATCGTCACCGCTCGCACTCAGCGAATAGCCATAGTAGCACGCAGACTTCATAACGCCACTATAGAGTATAGACGTATTCGTGGTATCCGACGTGAGGTTAGTCGTCAACACCACGTCAGGATTCTCGGTAAGATCAAGCAGAGTAGTGGCATTAGAGAACGTGAAGTAGGTGCCCTTAAGGCTCTGCGCCACAGCAGCCTCCTGTGCAAACTGCGCTACAGTAGACGCGTACACAGGAGCATAGCCACCAGAAGCAGTAGCAACACCCAGAAGCTTACCACCGCCAATACGCACCTCAAACACGCCGCCAGGCGCCATAACCACCTCCGGACCCCTAGCAGACGCGTCCCGGACCAAGTCGACATCAACACTCACATTACCAACCACACAGCCCTCCAGACAACCACCAGGCCGGAACACAAGCACATCGCCAGAATCACTCTTCACAACAAGCACAGCAACACGCACATCCCCGGCCTCAAGATTCTCAACACGGTAGACAACAGGAGGCCCCGTATCAGTCAACGTAATATTAAGCCGAGGCACAGTAGCCCTAAGCTTCTCCCCCAGCCCGACAACCACCAAGTTAGCAACACTAGTAGAACTAAGCACACTAGACACTACAAACGGCATCACAGCTACCAACAGGAAACTCAACACAATAAGCCCAGCAACAGCGTTAGACAAACCACGCATACCAGACACGCCCCAGAGTATAACAAGAAACTATACCACACCTATACACCTTATTATCACCAACCCCACACAAACAAAAACAAACACAAACACACACGCCGACAAAAACACCACCCCACCCACAGCAGCCCAAATAAACCCCAGCCCAACAACCACAAGCCAACAAACACGGAACACCAGAGAAGGGGCCGTCGTCTAGCTTGGTAGGATGCCAGCCTGGGGACGCACCCCGCCGCCCCCAGGGCGGGCGCCAGAGCGCTGGTGGTCCCGGGTTCAAATCCCGGCGGCCCCACCATTGCTAAACAATTAAACCCTAATCTCCTCCTCGTTCTCCCTGGCGTTTGTGTAGCTTCGGGCTCTTGCCGTCTCTCCTGTCTTGTTGTGGTTTTGCAGCGGCTTTGTGGTTGTGACTGGTTGTGCTGGAGAAGGAGGACTTCTTTCCCCGGGGCCCCGGGGAGCTGCCACCAGCTACCGCGGGGTGTATCGCGTCGTATCTGGCTCTGGGCGTGTGTCGGGTGCGCGTGGTCTTGGCGTGTTTTCTCGTGGCCTAGGGGGCTGGGGTGCCGAGGAGGCCGGGGCGAGGTGCAGCGTGCTGGGCTTGCTGGAGGCGTGGCCTGCGAGGCAGCTTGGCGTCATGGCTGGCGTGGAAGCGGTGCCTAGGCCGAGTGGTAGGGGGTTTGCTGAGGCCTGTGGGCTTCTGGCGTTCGTCTACGGCGACGGCGTGGTGGAGGTGCGTGTGAAGAAGACTAGGGTGCTGGTGGTGGCTAGGGTCAATACGCCTAGGGTTGCGACGCTGTTCGCCGGGGCTCTACGGATAATGGTGTTCGCTGGGAGGAGGAGTATGGGCTCTGCGTTCTGCTCTGATGGCCGGCCGGGGCTGAACATGTGCTTCAAGGCGCCGCTGGATCTTGACGCGCTGAGGAGCCTAGGGCTCGGCGGCATCGCTGAGGGCAAGGCCGGTGTGCGTAGCGACCTAATGCGGTGCCTGGAGTCCGGCTCCGGGGCGCTCTACAGCGTGGTGGCGGGCTCATCGACAGCGAGGGGCATGTGCGCTCAAAGGCGAGCATTATAGAGATAGGTATGAAGGATGCCGAACTCCTCACGGCCCTCTACGAGCGGCTCCGCGGCGAGGGCTTCAACGTGGCCGGGGTCAGGGTGCGCGGCGACGGGGTGGCTATGCTGAGGCTGTCGCTGAGCACTGCGGACGGGGACAGGGCCCGGAGGCTAGTCAACGCCATCTACGAGCCGGGCAAGAGGCTGCTGGCTGCGAGGATGCTGGTACCGAGCTGGCCCGGCGCGGCGGCCCCTACGAGGAGGCCGTCGAGGCAGTGCGGGCCATAGCCCGGCGGCTAAGGGCGGCGATGTACAGGGAGAGGGCTGGCTGCAAGGAGTGCGCGGAGACGGTCAAGCACGAGGCCCTAGCCCTGGCCTCCACGGCCCGGTGGGCCGACGAGCAGGGGGAGGACCAGCCCCAGTCCTCCCCCTCCCACAAGCCACACCATGCACAGCTCCGTGCGGGGTGCTGGGTCTATGCGTGCCCAGCTGCAGGCTAGCGAGGAGACCTGTAGCCTCGCAGTCCGGTTCCTCGACCCGCTCCCCGAGGCCGCGAGGCGGGCCCTCGAGAAGGGCGGGCTGGCCCGGCTACGGCTCCGCGGGAAGTGCTTCTCGGGTGTGCTCTACCTGGCGGGCCGCCTCGAGGGCGACGTGCTGGCTGCCGAGGTGTTCCCTGTCGGCGGCGAGTGCCGCCTAGGTGCCTCCACCAGCTGCACCGTCGAGGTAGAGGAGCTACGGGCCGTGGGCCTCGAGGAGCTGTGGCGGGGCACCCGCGGCCTCATCCCACCGGCAGTGGACACGCTGGAGCTCCTCGCCGAGGCGGGCGCGGCAGCCGCGGCCTACGCTGGGCTCTCCACGTGGCCGGCGTGCGACGAGCCCATGCTCTGGGAGGCGCGCGTGGACGGCGACTGCCTAGAGGTCGAGGGCCCCCTCCTATGCACGCCATACCTCCGGGCAGTGCTCGAGAAGCGCGGGGACGAAGAGGCCTCGAGGGAGGAGGACGAGTGGGTGACTATAGCCCAGGGTGTAGAGCTGAGGGTGTGTAGGGATGGTGTGATACGGATCCGGTAGCTGTTTCTTGCTCCACTAAACGTAGACATGATACGTAGTATTACGGGGGAGGCTTGCCCGAGAGAATGGCAAGCCTGATTGCGTAGAGAGGTTTGTATTGGTTACCGGTTATTCACGGTACTACCTGGCTAATATCTTATCTTAGCCGCCATATTGACGCGTAGTTGACCAGGCTGGGTCTCAGTCTTGACTATAGGGGGAACAGCTACGGAGAAGAATACAAACATAGAAAGAAGGCTTACAAATCTTGTGCGCGACAGAACTGCATTGAGGGCTCTCCTGCACGCGGTGAGTCGGGTCGAGGAACTTAACCACTCCGAGTTCCCGGTGGCCGTGGAAGCCGTGGGTCTAACTGGCTCAGCTCTACGCATAGAGGATGCTGGCGATATTGATGTGGTGCTTGCTTGCCGCCATAGAGAGGAACGTATGAAGGAATGGTGGGAGTTCGACCAGATACTACGGAAGAGCGTACTTATGCTACTAGAGATGGCCTATGAGCTTAGCTACGAGACCGGCAGGGCCACGATGGAGGCCTTGACCAGGATATATAGAGCAGAGCTGCTAGAACTAGGGTTCAAGGAGAAATGGCTCAACAACTGGCTTCCTTTTCTCACCATATCCTGGCTACGCTATGTAGCTAGGCTCCCCGCCGTGCCCCGACTAAGGCCAGTAGGGCTCCTAGATAGGTTTGTCAGAAAGGGGTGGAGCGGGAAAAGACTCGAGATACATGTAGACCCACTTGACGAGGGCTGCAGGTCGTCAAGACTAGCTACCGGCGTACCCTACATCGTGCTGTGGAAGAGGGGCCAGGGCTTCGTAGAGCCTAGCAGAGAGGAGCTAGACCGTTTCCTACGAGCCGAGCATCAGAAACTAAAACACCTCGTAAAAGCCCTAATTGAGCGGGACGTTTCCACTCTTCCCACAGCCTACATGGATATCCTAGGAGCCCTAGAAGCAGAAGAGCCCGTCTGCCCACCCTTCACGCCGCAGGAATGGTGTACGGCCACGGCGAGGCTCTACAGCGAGGCCAAGCGCCTACTAATCCAGCGCTACAATTACCTCGTAGAACTAGCAAACACAGAACACTGTGACACAAGAGAGCTTTCAGAGCTAAACAGGAAGCTGTCAGCTACACTCAAGGAGCTAGAAGCCCTAAGCTACATAGTAAACACGTTATCCAACAGCCGCGCACTAGATAAAATAGTAGAGAACATAATATACGGCGCGAAGTCTAAGGCGTCCTTTGGGTCGTTTCTCCAAGAGCTAAAGAATTACCTTATACGCAATGGCTCTAGAATAGGAGTGAGACGCAAACACCTCCATAAACTCCTAGAAGACTTAACCAGTAAGGCAACTACCATCACATCACCTGGACGCTAGGTTACTTGATATACTGCTACATACTTATTAGTGAGCGGCTCCATTCTACATTTATGTCATCAACATTGAAGCCCAGGGTATGCATTGCTGCTGCACTCTAGTGTTTCAGTATGAAATAGAAATTTATATATCTCAGGCCTTATAGCTTTGTGACGGATTCCCTTGCCGTGCACATGCTCCCCTATACTACACAATTAACTCCTATTATGCCCGCTCTGGGAAGCTCGTTAGGAATGTGGCGTTGTTCGCTGAATGCGCGGCTCCTGCGGTTATCGTGGGGTGGCGTGTCTATGCTAGAGGCTATGCCTGGGTTACGTGTATGGATATCTTTGCAAGGCATCCGTTATGGCTCCGCAGCTTCTTGAGGGTGTCTTCTACTCTGTGGTCGGTAGTTAGTAGTACTATTTCGCTGGCATTGCTCGTTATTTCTCTCTCTAGGGTGCAGAGGCTTAGCAGTACAGCTACGTCCTCTCTATCCTTTAGCTTGGATTGTTCTGCTAGCCGTGTGGCAGTTCGTGCTAGTGCTGTATAGTCTTCTCCTACACCGATTGTACAGCCCAGAGTGTTCTCCAAGTAGTGGTTCAGTACATGCTCTATGCTCGCTGCGAGGGAGTGTATGGGTCCCGTTGACGAGGCGGCGCGCAGCCAGAAGTAGAGGGTGTCAAGCAGCCCAATGGTGTGCCGTGTGTTATCTAACAGTACTAGCAGCTTCTCTAGGAGGAGGCCTGCGCTCTGTCTCGGAGAGGGTGCGGTGTGGATGGCCCGTAGGGCTGTGTAGAGTAGAACATCCTCCATGCCTTGCCGCGCCGCTTCGAGGAGCCTGAGTGCTTGCTGTATGCTCTGCCTGCGGCTATGACGGGGAAACAGTGTTAACACGGCTTGCTTAATGTTCCTATAGTTCTCTAGGAAGTACCGTATGCTGTTCTGGAGCCGGTGCCGGAACACTTGGAGCACTGCACGGGTGACGATGCATCGGCCACCACTGGTAAGCTGGGCTAGATGGGGAAGGAGTGGTGCTCTGGCGTACACCCCTACGTCGAGGGCGTAGAGCTTCAAAGCATCTGGCTGGCCTCCTCTAGCCTCTGGAGCCCGGCGAGGTGCTCGGCTAGTATCTCCTCGGCTACCCGGGGTAGCTGCTTGACTATGTCTAGGCGCCTCTGCCTCGCTAGTACGGCTAGTGCTGCTAGGAGGGCTACGGCTTTTCGCGAGACATGTATGTGCTCCACATGTTCTACGGAGGTGAGGTATAGTGTCTTGACCGCTGTCAGCGTCATTAGTATCGGCTCTATCTCGGCGAGTTCGCGGCCGCCAGTATAGCGTCTATAGACGTCCTCATACAGCTCGTCGACGCGTGCTGCGAAGAGCCTAGCCTGTTCCCGGACGTAGCTCTCGACATCGATATACTCGAGAAGGTGCTTAATGCTTTGGGTCTCCTCCCCCTGTGTGAGTTCCTCTATAATCTCCTCGGCTCTCCTGACAGCTTCCCAGCCGCTGCACGGCGTGGAGGACGTATAGCTCTCCTCCAGGCGCTCTACTAGCCGGCGGGCTAGCTCTCGGAGCCGATGCTCCACCTCCTCCCGGATAATCTCCTCGTGCTCCTCCGGCTCCCCCAGCACGCTGCCTAGCAGGCTAGCGCCTAGCAGAGCCTCGGGCGCCGTGCTACTGCTCAAGCTCTATCACCTCCCCCAGCCTCTTCCCCCGAACCTGTGGGAGGCTGTAGACATAGCGTATGAGTTCCTCGAGGCTGCGGCCCCGCCACCAGCTGGCAACCCTCTCCACAGCCAAGCGAGCATCATCATCGAGTGATAGAGCGGCGGGCCTCCGGGCCGCCCGGTACTCTATCTTGCGCACCGTAAGCGTCCAGACGTCGATAATCCTCTCTACGTCCACGAGGCCTTGCTCCTCCAACGCATCGAGGACGTCGAGCACCTCCCGGGAGAACGGCCCATAGTGCCAGCGTAGCCAGTGGAAGAGAGGCTTCCGCCCCCTCCGCGCCAGCTCCAGGTCAACCAGAAACATCATCTTAACTATCTCTGTGCGCGATGCGGGCCTCCCCAGCACCTCTAGCAAGTAATGAACGGCTGCCTGACGCCTATCCAACCTTGGCACAAGCTTATCCCCACACGCCCTCCTGTACTACGGGTACTCATATAACAAGTCTTTTATTTATTCACCTATAACAGTCTAGCGGGCCGGTTTACACGGCACATACTCCACACCACCCGAACATAGCTATGTGGGGCCTAGGACACGCATAGCGGTAATACTGCTCTGGTTATTGTATGTTAGTGTATGTTAGCGGCGTCGCTCTGGGCGGGGCTCTGCGCCTCTAGCCTGGTGTTGTGATTTCTGCTAGTACTGGTTTTGCTCCTGCTATTCTTGCTACTGCCTGTCCTCTGGGGGTTGAGGAGTAGTGTGGCTAGCTCGGTGCGTGCCTCGGGTCTGGGTGCTAGTTGTTCTGCGAGGCGGTGGGCTGGCTCGGTGCCTGGCTGGCGGTGTGCTATGATTGTGTGTAGGTTGTGTATGTGTGGGGCTGGGTGTGAGGCGACTAGGATTAGGCGGGTGTTCTTCTTCCTGGCTTCGAGGAGTAGCTGCTCCATGGGCGTGGCTGGGGCTGTGGTGTTGTGGGCTTCCTCGACGGCGAGGTATAGGAGGGGGTCTTGGCCTGGGCGGCGGTGTTGCTGGAGGTGGGCGGCGACGGCGTGGGCGTAGAGGCTGCGGCTGCGTGGCGGGAGCCCGCTGAGGTCGACGGCGTATACCCGGCTTGGCCTGGGCTCGGCTGGGTCGAGCTTCTTGCCGGGCCCGGACTTCAGGAACTCTAGGACTGGGCGGAGTGCCTGGAGCCTCCGCTGTAGCGCGTAGATGCTGTTCCTCACGTCGCGGGCAGGCACGCTCTCGGCTCTCTCCTCGAGGGCTCTTAGGACTGTGTGTATCCGCCGCCGGGTCGTGGAGAGGGTCTTGGCGAGCAGGATGTGCATGAGGGGGCTTAGCTGGTAGCTCTCGCCGAGCACGGCTAGGAGGCTCTCGAGCGCCTCGGCGGCCTCGCGGGGGTCCGGGGCGCCTAGCAGGCTGGCTCGCAGCTCGCTGGGCTCGAGGGCCTCGTCGGCCGTGTCGGTGTGCTCGCCCTCCCAGTCGAGGATGACAACGGAGGCGCCTTGCCGGGCCAGGGCGCGTGCGAGGGCCTTCAGCGTGGTGGACTTGCCAGAGCCCGTGGCGCCGAGTATCCCCGTGTGGCCGAGGTCTACGGGGGCCCGGAGGACTGCGCGGCGGCGGCCGCCCGGCCCCAGCACGTAGCCGACGGGGGCGCCCCGGGCCCAGGGCTCCCGGGTGGAGAGTAGTGGCCAGCCCAGCCCCCGGGCATGGCCATGGACCATGGGAAGCTGCGGCCGCGGCACAGCTCCGGCACGTCGCCGGCCTCGGCTACGCGGCCCTCTAGGAGGCTGCAGAGGGCCGGCTCCGGCTGGCTGCAGCCTCCCTGGCCCCTGGTGAAGGCTTCCCGGGCCGGGGTACCCGGCTCCATCCTCAGACTGGAGCTGGGCGGCAGGGACTACTTTGTCGGCCTAGGAGCTCTCTCCCTGGTGTTCTACTCCAGGCTCCACCAGCTCTGCAGCGTAGAGCGCAGCGTCGGCTGCTTCGAGCACTGCCTACACCGGTGCAGGGCCGGGGCGAGCGACGGCGGCGCGCTCCTCGTCTACACGGTGGGGCCCCGCGGGGAGCCACGGGGGCTCGCCGTCTGCCCAGCATGCATAGCTCTGAGGGACAGCATACTGGGAGGCTTGTGGAGCTTCCGCGAGGCCTCGGAGCGGGCCTGGCGGCTACACCTCGAGGCCCGGGCGAGCTGCTCTAGCAGCTCCCAGGCCCTGGAGAGGCAGCCCTCTACCGCGAGCACCTCGCCGCAGACGACGCCGCAGCACATGCTCCCGCTCCGGCAAACCAGCATCCTGGCCTCTTCGTCGTCTACGCCGACCTCGCTTCGGAACGCCTCCTCCCACCTCTCGGCTAGGAGCTTCCCCAGCCCCTCGTTAGGGCTCAGCCCGCCCCCGGGTAGCAGAGTCCCCTGGGGGCCCCAGACCGGGGTAGCCGAAAACGTACCCCTATCCTCCGGTGGCAGGAGCCCGGGGCTGCTAGGGCTTTAGATTCCAAGGCCTAAGCGACAAGGTATATTACGCACTTGCTGCTAAGAGGGTAACTATAAGGGTGCTGCGGTCTTGGCGTATGGTATTGCTGTAGTTTTGTCCCAGCTCTGTGTGAATGCTTGAGTTCATGAATCTTGTTCTCGGGGGGGGGGGGGGATGAATGGATACACATCGGAGGGAAGAGCATAAGGGAGTCTGTTATAGTGGCGGTCTATACGAGCTGATGCACCGTTTTCAAGGCACAGCATTGGAGAGTATTGATGTGCCAGACGAGATCATTCATGCCATACGTACTGCGTATACTGTTATAGAAGGCGATTGTGAACTGCTAGAGAAAATACTAGTACGTGTTAGGGAGGTAGCTAGAGGAATCAACCCGGACGCGCACGACGCCTTTACCGCCCTGCTACAAGGGCTTCTCTCAGCCGCTGATAGCCATAGGATAAGCTTGATGTGGAATGAGGTCAATATTGAGATAAAGGATGAGGAACAAAGCGGTAGGAGGCTCAGCGTTACTATCCGCGGCATACCTAAGGAGGCCTTAATTACTCTCAGGATCTATAACACTTAGAAGGAATCAATCGGGCACCGTGGTGGGTGAATAGCTGCGTCGCAATGGAGTCTCTCTAACAGGTTTAGTCTCATCAACGCTTGTCGAGCGGGCTTGTGGAGCTTCCGGACTGCAAGGCTATATGGGGGTTAATATAGGGGTTATGGAGAGTGATGCCATAATATGCCTAGGCTGGAGGTATTGTAGTCCTCACCATACCTTCATATTAGGCATCTCGTGACTTTCGTAATGCGCTACAGTGATGGCATGCCGGCAACTGCAATGGGGCAGTCTTGATTCATGGCTCCATAGTTCCTCCTGGCTCTGGTTTACATAGGGCTTGCGGGCTGTGTGAGATAGTAGAGATTTGTAGCTTAGACCTTCTAATAAATGTGTACATGTGTTACGTAGAGAAGTATTAAGATATAAGCTGAACAGCTTCATAAAGCCATGATAGTTGGATTAATGCCTCTAAGTTATGTTGTTTTTAGTAGCATGTTGATAACATTGTTGCGGTACCTAATGGAATTTCAGTAGAAGCTAGCATGTTTTTTTCTGTACTGCTATTGCAAGATAGCGCTGCAATTCACGGTAAGCCTTGGGGCAGTCGAAGCCTAGGCTCTTCCTATAGTGCTTACACCGTTTTCTACACTCGACGACGAAAGGAAGTATTAGTCTCCCATGTACGAAAAGTATTATCTTATGGTGCTCAGTATGTATCGTTAGCGGTAGTGTTTTCGAGATGCTTTTGAGGGCGAGCTGGATGCCTTCGCGGAGGTAGTCTGGTGGTATCCCGTACCCGGAGGCGATCTCGTCTAGGGCCTCTGTGATGCCGGTGCCGTCGCGTATGTGTGCTAGTATCGCGTCTTTTAGTAGTCTTAGTACGTGTATGGAGGCTTCGTCGAATTTGCAGATTGTTATGCTTGTTAGGTCTAGTCTCCGTTTCTCGGCCTCGAGGCCTAGGAGGTATAGGAATCCGAGTAGCTCCTTGGCTGTGACTTGGAAGCCCCAGGCGTCGCTGATGCATCTTGCTAGCGTGCCTGCGGTGATTAACCTGCTGGTGTAGAGTGCTATGCACCCCTTGGCGGATAGTGCTAGGCTCCCCTTGTTGGACTCTATGGGTAGGAGGACGCGCTTCTCTACTAGCTTCTTTGCCTTGCGGTAGACTGTTGCTGTGTTTATGTGTGCTAGGCGTGCTATGCGGTAGGGTGTCGCTGTGCCGGTTCTGAGGTACCAGAGTAGTATCCTCTTTTCGTTATCGTCCATTTCGGGTATTAGGCGTTGCCACAGCCTCTGTACCCTCTCTTCGAATGCATCGAGGGTTTGCATATTCCACCTCCTATCGCTACCCAATTGTCTTAAGTAAATGCCTAATTAATACTTGTTGATAATAGAGTCTTCTCAAAAGCCTTGAGAATATGTTCTTGGCGAGCATAGTCAATATTTGCTAACATTCTAGATAATAAAATGAATTAGATTCGATGGTGGTGATGGCTACCAACCTGGAGTCCGGCGATGGTGTCTAGGAGGGAATTCGTAAAGAAGACCATGCTAGTCGTCCTAGGAGGCCTAGCAGTATCGCGCCTAACACCCCTAGCCCGTGCAGCCGGGGAGGCCGCGGGGCAGGAGGCTCCATCACTCCCATGGCCCTACGTAGAGCTGGACCCGGAGGAGACCCGGAAGCTAGGCCACCTAGGGTACTACATGTTCGAGTGCGCGGGCGGAGCCTTCTGGGCGATAACAGTCCAGCTCAAGGAGAAGATAGGCTACCCGTGGACCCTCCTACCCATACCATCGCGTGAGGAGGTCATGAAGGCCCTGGAGGAGGGGAGGCACATCCCCGGCCTCATGCAGTATGGCTACGGCGGCGCCGTGGGCTGGGCGAGCCTATGCGGCTCGCTGAACGGCGCCCTCATGGCGATAAACATGGTGCTCGGCGAGAAGGCGGAGTGGGACAAGATAGGGAAGCTCTTGATGAGGTACTATGAGACTACGCCTCTGCCGACTGAGAAGAGCAACGAGTACGCGGTTAAGGGGGAGTTCTACGTCAAGAAGCTCAAGAGCGACAAGTGGCTCCCGCAGAGCGTGAGCGGCTCAGTACTATGCCACGTATCCGTGAGCAAGTGGTGCCGGGTCTCCGGCTACGCGAGCGGCTCCAAGGAGAGGGCGGAGCGCTGCGCCCGCCTAACCGGGGACATAGCGGCTAGGGCGGTCGAGCTGCTAAACGCCTACAAGCGTGGCAGACTCGAGGAGGTAGCAGCTTCGCTCACACTGTCACCCACTACTGCTAGCTGCCGTGTCTGCCACTATAAGGGCAAGGACTATGAGATAGGGCAGTTCACGCGCGGCTACATGCAGTGCGAGAGCTGCCACACCGACATGAGGCCCCACGCTCACACCTTCGTAGACATAGCTAGGCCTAGCAGCGAGCCCGCGGAAGAGGCTGGCTCGTCTAAGGGGCTCCTCGCAGCCGGCGCAGCAGCTGGCGCAGCCATAGGAGTGGTAGCTGGTGCACTAGCATCCTCGAAGAACAAGGAGGAGCGGCAGTAGCGAGCCTAGCTGAGCCATGTTGACGGCGTAGGGGGGTGGTTAGTGGTTTGTCGGCGCGCTCCAGCCTCGGGAGCCTCATAGGGAGCCTAATAGGTACACTCGTACTGCTCGGCTTAGGCTGGCTACTCGTCTACAAGTACGCCATAGAGGTGCTACTCCGGGACGGTGCTGTGAAGCTCCAGGAGATAAGCAGTATAAACCTGTCCAGCACCCTGTGGTGGCGCAGCTTCATAGCCGTAGCCTTCGACGTACTCATAATAGTGATAGCTGTCATCGGCACGTGGTGGGTGCTAGCGAACTTCATCGTAGAAGCGCGCGAAGCCGGTAAGTGGAGGAGGTACTACAGGAGCGAGGAGGCGAAGAAGGACAAGTGGGTGCAGAGGCTCTCCCTCTGGCAGCGCCTCCAGCACCTATGGATGATAATAACGTTCACAGTATGTGCTGTGACGGGTATGGCTGCGCACCTGGACGTGCTGGCGCCCAGGCAGACACTACTCACGATACATGTATACTCGGGTATAGCCATGGGGCTACTAGCTATCATACACTTCGCACAGTATACGACGATGGCGCTGATAGCTAAGGCCCGCGGGGAGAGCCTACGCGAGAAGTTCCCGATGCTAGAGATCTATAGTAGGAAGTTCATACGCGGCGTGGTAAAGACCCTGCTGAGGCCCTTCAACCCGAGGATGAAGCCGGAGCCCTTCGGCAAGTATGATCCAGAGCAGCTCTTCGAGTACTGGGGCATCTACTGGGGTATGGCGGTACTAGGGATACCAGGTGTAGCGATACTGTTATACGGCCCCGATGTGCTCGGCGGAGTCCTCTGGGTCATGCACTTCAAAGAGGCGATACTAGCTATAACATTCATACTAATGGTACATATAGCATACACGCACTTTAGGCCGAAGATATTCCCAATGGATCCAACATTCATCCATGGCAAGATGCCGGTGAAGCGGGCTAAGGAAGAACACCCCGAATGGATACGTGAGCTAACGGGTTCGAGTGACCCAGCACTTACAGCCGATGATAGCAAGTAAGAATAGTACATAGTCCCGTACAAGGCTGAAATATTTTAATATTTTTATTATATATGTTTATGCTAAAATGTATGTTTGCTTAGAGTTTTGGGTTTGATTAAAGTTGGGTTCTAGTAAGCTGTGTGTGGGGTACTAGATATTTGGGGGACCTTGAGGAGAGTATTTCACTGGCTACGGAATATCGTACACGGGCTTATGGCATTGTCGGGAAATGGTGTCTGCTATGGCCAGTACGCCAACTAAAATCCGTAGCACACAGAGTGCTCCCGGGGGGGGGGGGGGGGCTCTGTTATAGTGGCTGCTTGGCGACGTTGCTTCAACACTACGGGATTTCAGATATTCTTAGCAGAGGGCGCTTCGATTTAGGCTTCATAACACTAGGTATAGTCAATGTCTATGTTGAGGGTGATTGTAAACTCTTCCGGAAATTTATGAAGCGTATCAAAGAACGTCTAAATATGTTAAACGTTATCTCGCTAGAGACCGTTTTTGAAGTATTTATGAGTGATGCGAAACGGTGTGTTGTACGTCTTATGTGGAATGAAGTCATTATAGAAGTGGAGGAAGCCTATTCTAGCTCCCGCTTTCAAATGATAGCCCGTGGTGTTCCCTTGGATGTACTGCTTGTGATTAAAGATGAATGTGTACGGCATTTGGCCATGAAGGCTAGCTAGATGCTTCCTCTAGCCTTGATATGCAAGACATGGAGCGTTTCGCTCTTTAGGGTCCCCCGGCCGTCTCGGATTGCATGGCTGAGGAACTAAAAATAGGCCTATATGCTTTGGAACCAAGGGTGAGGCTACCCTGGTCAAAAGGAAGCGTGGGAGGAGAGAGGAGGAGAGTAAGAAGGAGATACCTCTTCCGAATCAAGAAGAGGGTACCATGCTATGTGTAGTGGTTAGGCTCCTCGGTGCAGACCACCTACTCATTAGGTGTCAGGATGGTGTCGAGAGGAAGGCGCGTATCCCGGGGAGCCTCCGGCGCCGCATGTGGATGCGGGAGGGCGACATAGTGCTCGCGGCTCCCTGGGACTTCAAGCCGGATCGTGCTGACGTTGTATACCGGTACTCCCGGGAGGAGCTCCGTAAACTAGTGGAGAAAGGTATTGTGCCGCAGGAGCTGCTAGAGCTAGCAGAGGAGCTAGCCTAAACGCCGGTGTATAGGTGTCAGGGCGCGAGAGATCAGCTACCTCAGTTTTTACGTTGCCAGGCCTTATGTCTAGGCTCCTTTCCTGCCAGCAGGAGCTTTGGATACCTAGTTGCTTTCTGGCCTCATTTACGGCTACTGGGGCTCCCCGGCCTCCCCGGTGTTATAGCCGCCCCAGCAGGGTGGCTAGAGCCGCCGGCTGAGCATAAAACCGGGCCCGTGGTGTGTAGCGTTGGCTCTACGGCGTGGCGCGGCTACGGCCTTGGCCGCCATTATCGCAGCTGTCTTCCTGGCTAGTGTGGCTGCGGGTCTCTCCCGGCTGGCGCTCGCCAAGTATCTGCGCGACGATCTCGGCGCGTCTGCGCTGCTGGTCTCGAGCCTTACTAGCTGGTTTATGGGTGCGCGGGCGTTCTTGTCAGTATTCTCCGGCTTTGCTGCCGATGCTTCCCCGGCTGCTCGGAGGCTGTTCCTCTTCCTGCCCCTAGTACTGATAGCCGTCATCGTCTACGTTATCCCCTCCCTGGGGTCGCCCTCGGCCATAATACTGCTCAACGCGGTGTGGGGGTTCCTGAGCGGTGCTCTGTGGCCGGTCACCCAGACAGTGGCGGCGGTGCTCGCGGCTCCCTGGAGTTCCACGATCATGTCGGTGTACTTTGCCTCGGGGAGCCTCGGCGTCTCAGCGGGGCAGTATCTCTATGGCTTGTTGCCTCTCAGCAACCAGGACGCGGTCCGGCTATCAGCCGGGCTCTTCGCGGCCTCGGCGGCCGTTATGGCTTACGCGTCCCGCGTTGCTCCCCCGGCCGGTCCTCGGGCGGGGAGAAAGGGGCCTGGCCGGAGCCGGCTACCAGACGTGCTGAGTGATGGGCTAGCTGTGTGGATACTCTTCTCGGCCCTCGCTGCCGGTTACCTCTCTGGCCTCCTCAAAGAGTTCCTCTACATCTACCTCGGCGAGGTCTACGGGCTAGACCGCCAGGCTCTAGCATCGTCGCTCGCCCTAGCAGGCGTGGTCTCGTTCGTTGCTGGGCTCGCCGTCGGCCCCCTAGCGGACCGTGTAGGGGTGGCCCCGGTGCTCGCAGCAGTACTAGCCATGGGGCTCGTGGGTAGCCTAGCTCTAGGCCTCTCCCCGAGCTTCCCTGGGGCTCTCCTGGGGCTCGCCCTGGCGATGACGGCTGCCCGGAGCAGCCTGCCGCTCACCAGGAACGCGGCGGCCTTCACAGCGGGCCTCCAGGCCACCCTCGTAGGCGCCTCGAACGCGTTCTCGAACATAGGCCACATGGTGAGCCCAATCATAGCAGGACGGCTCTACGACACGCTCCACGGCCAGACCCTGGCCGGGCTCCGGGGCGAGGCTACGCCGTTCCTAACAGCTGCGGTGCTGCTCGCAGTCACGCTAGCCCTATACCCGGCGAGCGCTAGGCGGCGGCATGGCGGGGAGAAGAGCTAGAAACCGGCTATAGGGGACCGGGACTAGATGCCTGATCAGCCTGGCGGTCTGGCCGATATTGCTAGGCGGTAGAAGTTATACCTGAGCATACGCACCTTGTTAGAAGGCGTAGTCT
Organism: Pyrodictium delaneyi; assembly: GCF_001412615.1. Classification (NCBI taxonomy): domain Archaea; kingdom Thermoproteati; phylum Thermoproteota; class Thermoprotei; order Desulfurococcales; family Pyrodictiaceae; genus Pyrodictium; species Pyrodictium delaneyi. Next base: position 1,246,674 of record NZ_CP013011.1, read on the forward strand.
ACTCGGGGTACAGCTGTTCGGGGTGTTGACTGCTGGGTGGCCGGCGCTATAAACGGTTGAAGGATAAGGATCTCTTCGAGACTGTGGAGGAGGTCTGGGACCGGCAGACGCTTCTCGCAGCCTACGAGGTCATGAGGCGGCTCCGGCTAGATCGGTTCGCGGGCGTGCTGAGCGCGGGTAAGGAGGCCCGGGTCTACCGGGCGATCGGGAGGGATGGCCGCGAATACGCTGTCAAGATATACCTCACTGTGACGGCGGAGTTCCGGAAGAGTATACAGAAGTACCTGCTCGGCGACCCCCGATTCGAGAACGTAGACACGAGCAACACTAAGAAGTTATTCTTCGCCTGGGCTAGGAAGGAGTTCCGCAACCTTAAGAGGATGTATGAGGCCGGCGTCCGGGTACCTCAGCCCTACCTAGTCTACCAGAACATCATAGTCATGGAGTTTATTGGCCGCGATGGGCTCCGGGCGCCGACGCTCCACGAGATAAGGCACGAGATCGAGCCGGATGAGGCCGAGCAGCTGGCCTGGGAAGCCCTAGAGCAGTACACACGGATATACTGCTGCGCTAGACTCGTTCATGCCGACTACAGCGAGTATAATTTAATGTATATCGACGGTAAACTCTATGTCATCGATGTAGCGCAAGCGGTGGCTCTGAAGCATCCTAATGCTGAGGACTTTCTTCGCCACGACGTGGAGAACATATACAGGTTCTTCGCTAAGCAGCTAGGAGTGGAGCTGCCCGAACCAGAGGAGTTGCTAGAGCGGGTGAAAGCATGCAGGATACAGTGCCCCGAGAAGAGAAGCGAGTAGAGCAGAAGGCTGCTGTGCCGGGCCTGCTAAGGCTCTACGCTAAGCTGCCCCCAGAGCGGGTAGGCGTACTCATAGGCGAGGGAGGTAAGGTCAAGACCGAGATAATGAAGCGGACCCGCACCAAGATAACTGTGGACAGCACCACGGGCATGGTGATAATCGAGCCGGAGTCCCCGGACGTACCACCCTTCATGGTGATGAAGGCCCAGGAGATAGTGAAGGCCATAGCCTACGGGTTTAGCCCGGAGAGGGCGATGAGGCTACTCGATGACGACCAGATACTAGTAGTAGTGGACCTCAAGCAGTACGTGGGAGACGCGCCTAACCACCTCCAGAGAGTGAAGGGCAGGATTATAGGCGAGAAGGGGAAGGCCCGGAAGACCATAGAGGAGATGACTGGCACATACATCTCGATATACGATAACTACGTCGCCATAATAGGTGACTTCGAGACAGCAAACATAGCAAAGCAAGCAATAGAAATGCTCATCCAGGGCCGACAACACAGCACAGTCTACAGGTTCCTGGAGCGTACAATGTTCAAGGTACGCAGAAGCCGCATGACCCAGCTCTGGGAGCAGCCCTTCTAGACCAACTTATGCCCTCTTCTCCGCCCTCTAGGGGCTGTGAAGAGGGCCAGGAAAGCCGACCCCAGGGATGGGGTGTCTCCTGAAGACTGAGCCCCCATACCAGAACAATATACTATGAAGGTTTGCTAGTTTTCTAAGATACGTGCCTGGACGGGATTGCTTCGCGCCAATAGCGAGGATAACGGCCGTCTAGTTGAACCTTCATATGATGTTCCATATGCTGTATAGACTTAGAGGATATGAGGGGAGCTGAGGCAGAGGAGGAGGGGATAACCGAGAAGAAACCGTATGATAGAAAAATGAGCTAGTATATGGACCAGTAGGTCTTCGCTCTACGTTTTAGCTGTTGAAGCTACAAGTCTTCTTAGCGGGAACAATAGTATGTATAGCAGGTACGCGACGCCTATCATCAACGCTGTTATGAACACTAGAGTTATTGCTATTACACCGGGCTCTATCGCTATCCTATTGACTACTTCGTTTAAGTTGAAGTACTTGGCTATACCCATCTCCGAGAGTATCGTTGCTACCTTGTCGCCCCCTCGAGGAGTACAATGGAGTTAACGGCACTGACTACTGCTGGTAGAGCCTCAGCAGGTATGCTGATGCCGAAACTCTGCAGCGCGTCTATAGGCACATTTCCTGCTAACACATCGGGCCAGACTGCTATGAAGAACGGGTACTGGCTGAACGCGTTAACGTATTCACCTGCAGCGATAGTGGCTAGTGCTGCTAGGCCGCCGTAGAGTAGTAGCTTGGCCCTGCTGGTGTCGAGGCTGCCCTTCGTTAGGGCTGGTAGCGCGTAGGCTAGAGCTGCGAACTGTACAGCAAGTAGCATCATCTTTAGCAGGAAGAGCCAAGACACGCTGTAGTAGGCCTTGCCGTTGCCAACATTCCAGCCGAGGTCGGCAAACACGTTGTTAAACTTGTAGGGTATGTTTTGCAGGGAGATAGCGTACCAGAGGCCTAGCAACACCATAGCCACTAGCCCGGCTATGGCTGGCTTAGCGAGCATAGTTGCTACGCGTAGCGCTATCCTCCGCTCCTCTTCGCTCTCGGCGCGGAAGAATGCCTTGTATGCGTAGGCGCCGGCAACGGCCATGAACGTGGCGGTGAACGCTGCTACTATGCTCTTTAGGTAGAGTGGTAGGAATGTCGGGTTCTTTGCTAGTGCAGCGCCTACGTCTAAGTACAGCTTGCCCTCAGCGGGGTCGTAGCCTAGGCCTGCAGGTATGTTGAGAAAGGCGAAGACTACGCGGAACCCTAGGGGTATTAGCAGTGCTGATACGCCTAGCAGTAGGCCTATCAGGTTGTGTACTGGGCGGCTCCAGCGGCCCCAGCCATACCAATATGCTGTTATAGAGAAGAAGTGTAGCGCTATGGCTAGTATCGAGAGCCCGAATGGTATCAGTGTTATGTTGCCGGCTACGCCGAGGAAGCCCGGGTAGTAGCTCAGCAGGAATACCGTGAACGCTGTACCGAAGACACCGGCTACGCCATACGTGGCGGCGTAGAACCTCATCAACGTCCTAGCGACGTCCTCGAACTCGCGTTCTCCCCGCTCTGCTCTCATCTTAAAGTAGGGCACGAGCCACGCTAGCCCTATACCGAGGTTCACCATTACCACGTGTATCCCAAATGTAAAAGCGAGGAATAGCGGCGCTAGACCAACCATATCCTAGGCCACCTCGCCTCCTTAACCCTCATACACGGTGCATGTGATGCATGAATGTACGTGGAACGTGTAGGAGCTCTACATAGGTCAAAAACCCTACATGGTCTTCGGGGGCTTGCCTGGCAGCCATATGAACCGGTAAACGGCATACGTCAAAGCTGCCAGCAGTACTATGAAGTACAGCGATACTAGCACTAGCTGCCCTGTTGACGGCGGGTTAAAGCTACGGGCAACATCAACAGTCATCACGCCGTATATGGTCCAGGGCTTCCGCCCTACCTCCCTCACAACCCAGCCCAGTGTGCTGACCACCTGCGCAGCTACAGCGGCGACAAGCGCTAGCCTCAGCAGCTGCCGGGGATACTTCTCCCGTAGCCCTAGCGTGTTTAGTACCCGGTCGGCTAGGCTCCAGTCACGGCGGAGAGCAACCAGCCCCATCAGGAGCCCGTAGAGACCTATCAGCATAGCTAGGCTGATCTTCGTGTAGTAGACGTAATGGAGCATTATCGGTGGCCTGCAATCCTCTACCGGCGGCGTGCCTGCGAGCCCGCATTTACAGTAGTCGCTTGGTATTGCGTCGTAGCTTGGCAACTGTGCTTCCGTAGAGCCGTAGGCTATGAAGGCCATTAGCTTCTCTATGCCGAGCGTCCGGGAGAGGCTGAATATGTGCTCGCTAGTACCCTCCATAGCGGCGAGCTTCTCTGGGTTCCACTGGGCTACTGCGACGCCCATCTCGTGACCGCTCACTATGCCCTGGAAAGCTATCACGATGGCTGCGAACATGGCGGTGAACTTGAACGCCTTCTCGACGTACCTACGGTAGCCTGGGTCAGTGTTCTCGGGCATCCTTAGGAGCCTCATAGTGTAGCCGGCCATAGCGGTGAAGCCAGCCACTGTCAATGCGGAGCCTATGGTGTGGACTATGCTGGCCGGGTACACGGGGCTCTTGAAGGTCACGCTCATGTAGCCGATCTTCTTCACAGTAGTCATCAGCATATAGTCTAGCACGTTCTTCACTGGTACAGCTAGTAGAGCCTGAACAGGGTTCTCCGCGCCGGCCAGCGTGGCCTCTGGTAGACCCAGTTTCTCTGCAAGTGCCCTAACTTGATCCATAGTAAGCCCACTAGCCGCCTCGACATCGATGAACCCGCCTTTAGCGAGTATACTGTCCTTTAGCGCTACACCAGTCCACGCCTCTCTGACGAGCTGCTGTACTATCCTAACCGGGATAGCTACTACCACAGAGTCTCCAGCGTCCTCGAGCACCTCTACGCCGGCTGCCTGGAGCTTAGGCACGTCTAGGAGCGCTGCAATATCCTTGGGCATGTAGACAGTTATCTTCGGGTAGCCTTGCTCGTAGAGGTAAGTACCGTCGGGCTTGTAGGCTGGCATGATGCCGGTCGGGGCAACAATGTAGCTATTGACGCTGATAATCATAGCAGCGCTGTACCAGGCGCCAAGGAAGCCTAGGAACGCTACAAGTGCTAGCGCCTTCGGGGGCAGACGCTTCCATCCATACCACAGCATATAGATGAATACTACCTCCATGATGAAGGCGAAGATCTCCATGTATAGCGGGAAGTAGATGTAGCGGCCAGCAGCCTCGGTGAGATTCGGCCAGAGCAGCACTAGGCCAAACTCGCTAGCAGTACCCGTAGCAGCACCTACAGCGAATACTATGATAAGCCCTTGGTTAGTGTATGTGCTAACCTCTTCCAGTCTTCGTCACGGCTTCGTAGATACAACAGTAGTGCTATAAACGCCATGAACGGCAAACCAATGACGTACTGTAGTATTGCCCAATGAACTTCTATGCCGATGAACGATAGGATTCTTTCGCCAGCAGCGGGGTAAGATGCCCAAGTAGCTACCGGGTTCATAGTCCTCTGGCACCTCTTGCCCGGAACACGATATTACATAAGTAAAGTACAGATTAGAAAGCACTGTCTATCGCTTTTAACCCGTGTACCGTTTACATATGTTGTCATCACCTGCGAGTTTTAAGTATAACTGTAATAGTATCAAACGAAATATAATAGAAACTAATTCGGTAAAAATATGCTGTTAGATAACAAGGATACATCAAATGTGGATGTCAATAGCAGACAGATGATTTAGTAGAGATAGGGTTCAGAATGCAGTATTATAGAGAACGAAATTCTCCCGTCAAGAGAAATGGTATGAAAATACTTGATATAGGCCAAGAAAATAATTGAACGCAATGAATTCCGGCACTATGGAGTTTAGAGTACCATTCTCTTGAGCTCTCTTGCGAGTCTCTCGTACCGCCTTATATCCTCTGGTGTGAGGCTAGGCTGTACAGCCTTCAGCGCCTTCTCGAAGTGCTCCATCTTTACCACCGTCGTGGTAGGCTTCTTGTTCTTCTTGAAGGCCTCTCTCACAGCTATCATCGCTGCCTCGCGGCAGACGGCTTCCAGGTCTGCGCCAGTGTAGCCCTCAGTCTTCTCCGCGATCTTCTCCAGGTCTACGTCGTCTGCTAGCGGCATCTTCCTGGTGTGTATCCGGAGTATCTCTAGACGAGCCTTCTTGTCTGGCGGCGGTACGTAGATGAGCCTGTCGAACCGGCCTGGCCGGAGCAGTGCTGGGTCGAGTATGTCCGGCCTATTCGTAGCAGCTATCACGACCACATGCTGTAGCGGCTCGATGCCATCCATCTCTGTTAGCAGCTGGTTGACTATACGGTCTGTGACACCGCTAGTATCGTGCCTCATGCCGCGCGCCGGTGCTATCGCGTCTATCTCGTCGAAGAATATGATGGTCGGTGCTACCTGGCGTGCGCGCCGGAATATCTGGCGGATAGCCTTCTCGCTTTCGCCTACCCACTTGCTTAGCACCTCGGGGCCGCGTACCGCGATGAAGTTGGCTCCGCTCTCCGTGGCAGCAGCCTTGGCTAGCAGCGTCTTACCGGTGCCAGGCGGGCCAAAGAGCAGGATACCCTTAGGCGGCCTGATGCCCATTTGCTCGAAGACCTCTGGGTACTTCAGCGGCCACTCGACGGCCTCGCGGAGCTGCTGCTTAGCCTCCTCAAGACCGCCTATGTCGTCCCAGTGGACCTCCGGGACCTCGATGTAGATCTCTCTTATCAGGCTAGGCTGGATGTACTTCATCGCCTCCAGGAAGTCAGCCATAGTCACCTTTAGCTCCTTGAGCACCTCAGCGGGTATCGGCTTGTTAAGGTCTATCTTACCACTCTTGATGAACCTCCGGAGCGCGCTCATAGCGGCCTCCTTGGCTAGTGCTGCTAGGTCGGCGCCAGTGTAGCCGTGCGTCATCTCAGCGATCTTGTCGAGGTCTACGTCCTCGGCGAGAGGCATGTTGCGAACGTGTACCTGGAGTATCTCCTTGCGGGCCCTCTTGTCTGGCGGCCGTATCTCTATCTCGCGGTCGAAGCGGCCCGGTCTACGGAGTGCGGGGTCTAGCGCCTCTGGCCGGTTAGTAGCGCCTATCACTATGACGCGGCCACGGCCCTTCAGGCCATCCATGAGGGTTAGTAGCTGTGCTACTACGCGCTTTTCGACCTCGCCGGTGACCTCCTCACGGCGTGGCGCTATCGCGTCTATCTCGTCTATGAATATGATGCTTGGCGCGTTCTTCTCAGCTTCCTCGAATATCTCTCTTAGCCTCTGCTCGCTCTCGCCATAATACTTGCTCATAATCTCCGGGCCATTAATAGCTATGAAGTATGCACCAATCTCGTTGGCGAGCGCCTTCGCTAGCAGTGTCTTACCGGTGCCAGGCGGGCCATAGAGGAGTATACCCTTAGGCGGCTCGATGCCTAGGTGCTTGAATAGCTCCGGGTGCTTCATTGGGAGCTCTACTATCTCTCTTATCTTCTCCTTGGCCTCCTCTAGGTCGCCGATGTCCTCCCAGGTTACCCGTGGAATACCGCGGCGTAGTTGATCCTCGCGTACAGGTTCTTCGCGTATCTCGAGCTGTGTCTGCTCAGTTATGTAGACGAACTGTGCTGGCTGGGTCGAGACTACTACTAGTCGTAGCCCGCTGCCGAGCACCGGGATGATGATTGTCTCGCCTCTGGTGACAGGCTTCCTTATGAGGTACTCCTTCACGTATTCTACGAAGTCCCTGCTGAAGCGTATAGGCTCGGTTGGTGCCAGAACGACCCTCGTCGCGGGCTGCACGTTGGCGGCCTTTCTCACTGTTACCATGTCGCCTATGCTCGCGCCTATGGCTTCTCTTATGAAGCCGTCGATCCTTATAATGTTCCTGTCGGCTTCGTCCGGGTGGAGAGGCCAGACTTGCGCCACAGCGACGCCGCGGGGTCCCTCAATCTCTATGAAGTCACCGACCTCCACGCCGAGTTTGGCCATAGCGTCGCGGCTTATCCTTGCAATCTTCCTGCCTACATCCCTGCTACGGGCTTCGGCAACGCGGAGCTGAATCTCGGAAGGCACTCCTTTTAGCACCCCTAGAGTCTTATTGCTATAAGCGCCGGATTATATAGTCATGGTCTATGGAGTATGGGTGTAGTATTAAGTCTCCTGGAGAGGCTGGCGTCCTCTTGGGGCTCTCTGGCGTGGAGGACTACGTGTACGAGACGTGTCTAGGTCTGCGTGAGGCACTCTACGTCACGGCTAGGCTGCTATGCCAGCTAGCCCGGCAGCTAGGCTTCTGCGAGCTAGCAGACGGCGGCGAGCCCCCGCTAGAGGACGCAGCCATCCTAGTCGAGGAAGCTGGCCTAGACCCGCCGGCGCCGATGCCGAGCCTAGTCTCGAGCTGTAGCGGCGTGCTAGACGTGCTAGCCCTCCTAGGCCGCGCTGCAAACATTATCGGGGTCGAGCCACTAGCCCGCCCGCTATAGAGGATGACTCGGCTGCCGAACCTTCTTTCTAGTAGACTCCCCGGCCTCTAGAGGGCCCTGGGGCTGGGTCTTGGCTAGGACTCCCTGTCTACTCTACGCTGTATCCCCTCTACACAGCCGGGAGTTCCTGGAGAGACTCCGTAGAAGCATAGCTGATACGTACCAGGGGATAGAGCTCAGGGACGTCGGCGTTGCCACAGATCCCGAGGAGGCTGCGCGCCGTCTAAAGGGCTGCCCCTCGGCAGCCATAGTTGTCTCGACCGGGGGCACTGAGCACATAGTGCTAGGCGCTCTCGAGGCCCTCCAGGCACCCGCGCTGCTGGTAGCCCACCCTTACGCTAACAGCCTCCCCGCGCTCATGGAGGTATACCCGCTGGCCCGGCGTATGGGCGCCTCTGCGGTCTTCCTCCCTAGCCTAGACCCTGGCGACGAGCGTGCCCGCCAGAAGCTGGTACAGGGCCTGGCGGGGCTCCGTGCCGCCACGAGGCTCCGGGGCTCCCGGCTCGGGATATTCGGCCGGCCTAGTCCCTGGCTGGTCTACAGCAGGGTCGAGCCGGAGAGGCTCCGTGAGAGGCTCGGCGTAGAGCTAGTCGAGATACCCCTAGAGGAGCTCTACAGCATGTACGAGCGCGTCGAGGCCGACCCAGGGCTCTTGGAGGAGATACTTCGGGGCGCGAGCCGGGTAGAGGTGCCGCGTGGCGAGGTCTCCAAGGCCCTTAAGCTCTACGCGGCGCTCCGCCGCCTAGTAGAGGAGTACCGGCTCGACGCCTTCACGATCGAGTGCTTCAGCATCATCGGCCGGCTCCGTGTCACAGCGTGCCTAGCCCTCTCTCTGTTCAACGACAGCGGGCTAGTAGCGGGCTGCGAGGGCGATGTACCGGCGACGCTTGCGATGATGCTAGCCTCCTGGGCCTCCGGCAGACCTGGCTTTATGGCTAACCCCTCCATCATAGACTGGGACCGGGTGATGATAGCCCACTGCACGGCGGCCCGGGGCCTGGGCGTCGGTTATCGGCTGCGTACACACTTCGAGAGCGGTATGAGCGTAGGCCTGGCAGTGACGATCCCGAGGGGCCAGACAGTGACGCTGGCACGGGTAGACCCTGGGCTTACCCGGCTACGTGTCGCTCGTGGTACTGTGGAGGAGGGTGAGCCCCGTAGCGAGCTACACTGCCGGACACAGATATGGGTCAGACTAGAGGGTGGTGACGCGGAGAAGCTGTTACGGGATAGCATGGGTAATCACTACATACTAGTCCCAGGCGACTGGGTGGAAGCGCTGACAACAGCGGCTGAGATGCTCGGGCTCAGGGTAGATAGGCTGTAGCAGCAGCCGGGCGGCTCCCGCTATAGGGCTACTCGCTCTGCAGCGAACCCCTCGGGGGCACACCTTGCCCCGTTTAACCCCCGCCTATGACTTATACAGTATGGTGTAGGAGTCTCTTGGCCCACAAGCGTAGAGTAGTAATAATGGGCGCAGGTGGCCGCGACTTCCACGTGTTCAACACCATATTCCGCGACAACCCCAGCTACGAGGTAGTCGCGTTCACGGCGGCCCAGATACCCGGGATAGAGTGGCGCCGCTACCCCCCAAGCTTAGCCGGTCACCGGTACCCCGACGGTATACCGATCTACCCCGAGCGCCTCCTCCCAGAGATAGTACGGGACCAGGCTGTAGACGAGGTAGTGCTCGCCTACAGCGACCTAACCTACGAGGAGCTAGGCCACCTTATGAGTATGGCCCTCTCTACCGGCGCGAGCTTCCGCATAATAGGGCCCCGCGAGACCATGATTCCGAGCTACAAGCCCGTGATAGCTGTCACAGCTGTGAAGACAGGGGCAGGTAAGAGCTCTCTTTCCCGGGCCCTCGTCCGGGAGATCAAGTTGCGTCAGCTAGCTCCTGTAGTGGTACGGCACCCGATGGCCTACGGCGACCTCGAGGCTAGGAAGCTCATAGTAGTAATGGCGCCGGAGGATCTCACCAAGTACCCCTTGACGATCGAGGAGAGGGAGGAGTTCGAGCCATACCTCGACCTAGAGACCCCGCTCTTAGCCGGCGTAGACTACGGCCTGGTTGTGCGGGAGGCAGAGCGGCTCGGTGACGTGATAATCTGGGACGGTGGGAACAACGACTGGCCCTTCATAAGACCGGACCTCTGGGTGGTAGTAGCTGATGCCCTCCGCCCCGGCATGGAGAACTCGACCTTCCCCGGCGAAGTCAACGTGAGAATGGCGGAGATAGCGGTAATAACAAAGGCTAGCGAGGCGGGCGAGGAGAACGTGAAGCGGGTCCGCGAGAACCTCCTAAAGATAAACCCGCAGCTAGAGATAGCAGTAGCAGACCTAGAGGTCAGCGTAGACCGCCCCGAGCTAGTAGAGGGCAAAAGGGTGGTAGTCGTAGAGGATTCGCCCACAGTCACCCACGGTGGTGCACCATATGCTGCAGGCTATGTAGCGGCGAAGAAGCTAGGCGCTGAAGTAGTTGACCCGAGGCCCTATGCAGTGGGCGCGATCAAGGAGATGTACCAGCAGTACCCCCATATGGGCCCCGTAGTACCTTCAACAGGGTACACTAGGGAGCAACTTCAGAGCCTAGAGGAGACCCTCAACAGAGTGCCAGCAGACACAGTGATCGTGGCGAGCCCTGCCCGGATAGAAGAGATGATAAACATAAACAAGCCTGTAGCACGGGTAAGCTACGAGATAAAGGTGTTAGAAGGTCCGACACCGAGGGACATGGTTGATAGACTTCTAGAACGCCACCCAGTTCCCGAAGTCTAGGCCTTCTAGGCCTGTCTCCGCTACCCTTTTACTGCCCGAGATGGCTGCGAAAACCGGCACATACTCCACATTCTAATACCCTTAAATAGTGCAGGAGCCCGCGTAACAGCTATTGGCGGGAATGCCTTGACCCAGGGAGCTGATGTCATTAATAGGTTTCTAAAGACTGTTGCCGAGGTCGAAGAATCAATCAAACGCATAGAGGGCGAGCTAGACAAGGATACTGCTGCACTCTTATCAAAGGCTGATGAGGCTGCCCGTAAGCTTACCAGCGACACAGAGAAGATGATCGAGGAGTTCCGGAGCAAGCTTAACGAGGAACTTAAGAAGGAGCTAGAGAAGCTCGAAGAGGAGTTCAAGAAGAGAGAGGAGTACGAGGTATCGAGGCTTAAGGAGCAGATAGAACGTAATAGGAGCCAGGCCCTTGAGGCCGCCGTCAGTGTACTAGTGAAGGTGATACGTGGTTGAAGCTGACCTATGACATGCTTGGCGCAGAGTACCTCTACACGAAGGCTGCAGTAATCAAGGCGCAGAGCTACGAGGACGACCTGAGAGCCCTCCTAGCCCAGTACACTGGGGACGAAGCTACACTAGAGCTCTTTCGGGCAACAAAGCTAGCTAGGTTTATCCCAACCGACATGAAGGTCGTAGAGCCCAGTATAATCGAGAAAGCAGCGTTCAAGTACTATGTTGGCGTTCTAGAGGCTATCCGTGGCAGGACACCAGGCATAGCTTTCAAGATCTATGAGGCCTACCGTGCAGCCATTATAGCGCGTGACATAGAGCTGATAATAAGGATGAAGAACGTAGAAGGCAAGATAGCTGGTGCCGAGGAGCTAATCTATCCAGAGGCCGAGGAGGTTGCTAGGGCACGTAGGCTAGCAGAGGAGGATGTAGACCCTGCACGCATACTATCAGCAGCGGGTATGAACAAGGCAGCTGAAATAATTAAGAAGAGCCGTAGCATTGACTTGCTGAGCGCTGCAATAGACATTGAAATACTTAACTTCTTCAATGAGGCAAAGAAGGTGGCCAAGACAGACACTGGTAGAGACATACTAGGAGCCAGGCAGGATATGTTTGCAGCACGGACAGCGGTAACGCTTGCGACAATTCAGCTGGACAGGGAAGTTCTGGCGATGCACGAGGCTGTACTTGAAACACATAGGCTGCCTAAGCGGAAGCTTCTAGAAGCCATAGAGACGAGAGACGTTGAGACTCTGGAGAGGATACTAATTGGGGCTACTGGCGGCAAGATCGCCGAGGGACTCACGGCTCTAGATACCTTCATATCAAGCATCCGTAAAGAGAACCGGAAACGGGCTAAAAGTATATTCGTGAGAGAGATTCTCTCGCTAGATGTTATAGCAGGGCTTCTCGAGTTGCTACTTCTCGACGCCGAGGACGCCATAATAATAGCCCTATCGGGCTACAGTAAGCAGCCCAAGAGTATTGTGGCAGAGCTAGTATCATTCTAAGGGCGCTAATGTTTTTGATTCTTAGTAGCAAGTTCCGCCCCGCATATAACTCTGCTTCTAACTGGCAAGGAATCAGTCCTGCCGTAACAGCGGTGTAACGTGGACAGTGTAGACGCGACACAGACCTCTTCGTCGACTAGCTCGACTCTAGAGCCTGTGAAGTGGTAGAATGCTTGCTACTAGTCTAGAGTTCTAGCCGGGAGAGGGAATTGAGGAATAGTGTAGGGCTAGGTGGTTGAACAGTTACCATACATTATATCGTCTAAAAACGGGGATTTAGTGATGTACGGATGATTAAGTCTCCTTATCGTTTCTCGATCTCCAACTTTACTAGCTCTGGCATTCTTACCGGGCTGTACGGCCTGCCACCGTCCATGTAGAACTTGCTGAACATCTCGTAGAAGTGCAGCCTCAGCGAGTGTGCATAGGCTACTAGCGCCTCTAGACCTATTACTAGTAGGTTGCCCAGTATGTATGCTATAGCTCCTAGCACTGGTCCTGCTATGAAGGCTAGTATGGTGAAACCGAACATTAGGCCGCTGTGCGCCAGCATCAGGCCCATGATTCGCATAAACGATGCTGTATTACCTATCGCCATTAGCAGGACGTCGAATGCCTCCATTACACCGTTTACGATCCTCTCGCCGGTTGAGCCGTGGCCGAAGAGTATCGGCGATGCTAGTAGCACTAGCAGCCCTACAGTGACCATGAGCCTCACGAGTGTGCCTAGTGCAGTCTGTGGTGTCAGTGTAAGCCCAGCATCATAGAGTACTGAGCCTGCTCTCTCTATGGCGGTGCCGCCGCTGCCCACCATCCCTCCTATAACTATGGCTATCAGTATGCCGGTGAACACCAGGGACTTACCTATACCAGCTGCTAGTACCTCTTTGTCGCGCAGTAGTGCGCCATTAGCCACGGATATCCATGATGATAGTGCTAGTAGTAGAGAGCCTATCGCTAGCGACACGTATATCGCGTGGAATATGAGCAGCTTAGCTTCCTCTGCTAGTTCCTCGCCGCCATGGAGCCCTCCGGCAGCCATTTCCTTGACGAATGGATGGAGTGGGCTAGCTAGTGGCGGGTGGCCATGCCATATAGCGTCGAGCCAGCCAGCTACAGCCGGGTGTGGGCCGAAGAACTCGCCGGCGAAGAAGCCTACAGCCATCGCGGCAACGCCGAATATCATGACTAGTCTGCCTAGGTCCCGGTTGCCCATCTTCTTGTAGAAGAGGTAGTAGCCTGCTAGCAACAGCGCTAAGCCATGCCCTAGGTCAGGGAACATGAAGCCGTAGACGATGGGCAGTGTTACAGCTAGCAATGCTAGTGGTACGAACTCGCGGGGCCGTGGATGGCCAGCCATCTCTAAGAGGCTGGCAAAGGGTGTTAGCTTGGAGGGTATCGTGAAGTAGCTGGGTGGAAGCTCCTCCTCTCCGTGGCCGTGATGCCCCTCCATGGATGGTGTGGCCATTACGCCTACGTAGCCTGCGCCTAGTGATTCGAGGGTCCTCCTAAGTACTGGCTCCTTCTCGGGAGCCACGTAGCCGCTGACTACTGCTACTAGCTGTGTAAGCTTCGTTGCTTCTAGTAGGCTGAGAAGGCTCTTCGCAGCATCGATAACAGCTAGTGCTTCACGCAGCTTCGGCAGATGCCTCTTCAACACTACTGGTAGCTCGTCGAGCTCCTTCCGCACCTTCTTTAGCGCCTCGGAAGGTATTCGCGGCATATCCTCTGGTATCTCTAGGGGCGTGGCACGGTTGCGTAGGGCGGTTTTGCCGACTTCTGCCTCCAGCCATGCAGGATAAGCTACCACCACTGTGTCCATGTTGGTCTCTATGCCGGAGACGTGTAGGCCTGCTATGGCGCCTACCGTTTCTAGGTCTCTTAGGAATGCTTGTGTACGGTCAGTCGGTACACGGTAGACCTTAGCCCGGATATAGCTACCCCTCTTGAGCGCCTCTATGTCTACGTCTATGAAGCTATAGGTCTCTAGTACAGCTAGGAGTGTTGCAAGCTCGGACTCCGGGCTCTTAAGCTGGGCTAGCCTCTCTACGAGCTTCTCTATGTCTTGTATCGCGGTAGTAAGCTGCTCTATTACCCTTGATAGCCCCATGTCTGTTGTCTTGCTGAGGCGTAGAACCTGCTCGGAGACGGCCTGCTCCTCTCCTAGCCCAGTTGACTCCGCCACCTTGAGCATTTCGCGTAGCCGCTGCTCGAGCGTGTCTAGCTCGTTCTTGATGTGCCTAATCCTGGCAGAAAACTCGCTGCCAGCAGCATGCTGCTCGGGCTCAGGGTGGAAGCAGTTACACTCAGCGAGAGCCTTTAGGGCGTAGGCGAGCCGGTCTCTCGGTATAATTATGTATGTCTGGCTTGTTGACTGAGCTATTAGGGTAGCTGTGGCTGCCACAGCCAAGACACCTATCACCGCTGCCGCTGTATACCTTCCCCTCTAGCGCGGGGTTTAGCACTACAATATTTAAATATCATAGCTCTCTGCGGGTTGGCTTAGGAGAGCCTAGTCTTGGCGGCGAAGCATGTTGTCGTAATAGCTGATCCTTATACTGTCTATGCATTTCGCCTGCTAGGCGCGGAGGGCTATGCGGTAAGCTCTCCAGAAGAGGTAGCCAAGGTAATTGAGGAACTCGTTCCGCGCGAGGATATAGGTCTTGTTCTACTCTCTGCGGAGTATTACGATGAGGCACGTGAAGCTATAGAGAAGTTCCGGCGGGTGCATGGTGATGTCGTGGTCGCCCGGCTCCCTACGGTCCGTGAGCCCGGCAAGCCCATGGACGTACAAAAGGAGCTGCTAAAAGCCCTGGGCATGGGGTGACACAAGGGTGGCAGGGCCCACAACCATAAGGCTGCTTGGTGATCCGGAGAAGCTTGCTGATGAGATCACTAGGAAAGTTAGAGAAGATATAGAGGTTAAGGTGAATAGTGCGCTAGAGGCGGCAAAGAAGATAGTGGAGAGATCCTATGAGGAGAACCTTGCCAAGCTCGAGGACGAGCTAAAGAAGAGTGTGAGGAACGCCAGGGAGCAGCTCGAATCTTATTCTGCTAAGCAGGAGGTAGAGCTTAGGAAGAGGCTTGCAAGGATACGTGCAGAAGCTGTCGAGGAGATTCTGGGGCAGGCGCTCCAGCAGCTCCGCAGCAGGGTAGGGGAGGATGACTACGTAGAGTTCCTCGCAAAGAGGCTCGAAGAAGCCGTTAGTAGGGCATCCCAGCAGTCGAGTGAGCTAATAGTGGTGCCTGCTGAGAGTGACGTAGGCGCTGTACGCAAGGCCCTAAAGAAGGTGAAGACTCCTAGCGGTGTCAAGGTAGAACTAGCAGACAGCACTGTTGAGGGTATTGGTGGCTTCGTTCTCCGTACGCGTGACGGCCTTTCCCTAGACTATAGGCTCGAGGTTATTCTTGCCTCTGCTATCGAGGAGGCTAGATCCAAGATAATTGAACTCCTTTTTAGAACATAATGATCCATGGTGTATGATAGGAGGAACCTTGAGGTAAGGGAGGCGATCTACATGCCTGTGAAGGGCAGGATCATACGGGTTGCTGGCCCACTCGTAGTAGCCGAGGGTATGCAGGGCGTACAGATGTACGAAATGGTCGAGGTCGGCGAGGAGAGGCTAGTAGGCGAGGTAAACAGGATTGTAGGCGACAAGGCCTACATCCAGGTCTACGAGACGACGACCGGACTGAAGCCTGGCGAGCCCGTCTACGGCACAGGTTCGCCTCTGAGTGTCGAGCTAGGCCCAGGCATTATAGGCAAGATATATGATGGTATCCAGAGGCCGCTCGACGCCATAAGGGACAAGACCCAGAGCATATTCATACGTAGAGGTGTAAAGGTCCCGGCGCTCGATAGGAGCAAAAAGTGGCACTTCAAGCCCTCTGGTCTCCGCGTGGGAGACAAGGTCTCCGGCGGCGATGTGCTAGGCGAGGTACCGGAAACGCCACTGGTTACTCACAGAGTTCTCGTGCCTCCGGACGTGCACGGTGTGCTGCGCTGGATAGCACCAGAGGGCGAGTACACCATAGAGGAGCCTATAGCCGAAGTCGAGACGGCTGACGGCAAGAAGATAGAGATAAAGATGTACCACAAGTGGCCTGTCCGTAAGCCTAGGCCCATACTGGAGAAGTTCGAGCCTGTAGAGCCTCTCATCACCGGTCTACGTGTAATAGACACTATGTTCCCCATGGCGAAGGGTGGTACAGGCGCTATACCAGGACCCTTCGGCAGCGGTAAGACGGTCACCCTACAGAGCCTCGCTAAGTGGAGCTCCGCTAAGATCGTCATCTACATTGGCTGTGGTGAGCGAGGCAACGAGATGACCGAGGTACTAGAGTCGTTCCCCAAGCTCAAGGACCCGTGGACCGGAAGGCCCATGATGGAGCGTACAGTGCTCATAGCTAACACTAGCAACATGCCCGTAGCAGCCCGTGAGGCAAGCATATACACCGGCATAACCATAGCCGAGTACTACCGCGACATGGGCTACGACACTCTACTCGTGGCAGACTCTACGAGCCGCTGGGCCGAGGCTCTACGTGAGATAGCTGGCCGTCTAGAGGAGATGCCCGCTGAGGAGGGCTACCCGAGCTACCTAGCCTCGAGGCTAGCCGAGTTCTACAGCCGTGCAGGCCGTGTACGTGTACCAGGTAAGCCTGAGCGTATCGGCAGCGTAACAGTGGTAGGCGCCGTATCCCCGCCGGGCGGCGACTTCACAGAGCCAGTCACAGCCAACACTAAGCGCTTCATACGAGTATTCTGGGCCCTTGACGCTAAGCTAGCCTACAGCAGGCACTACCCGGCAATCAACTGGCTGCTAAGCTACTCCGCCTACGTAGACACGGTAGCTAAGTGGTGGCACGAGAACGTAAGCCCCAAGTGGCGCGAGTACAGAGACCTAGCCTATGAGCTACTACTCCGTGAGGACGAGCTAAGAGACATCGTGAGGCTAGTCGGTACTGAGGGCCTCAGCGAGAAGGACAAGCTCATCCTAGAAGTAGCCCGTATAATAAGGGAGGGCTTCCTCCAGCAGAACGCCTTCGACAAGATAGACGCGTTTGCTACTCCGCAGAAGCAGTGGAAGCAGCTAGAGACAATAATAGAGTTCTACCACGCCGCGCTAGACGCGATACAGCACGGCGTCACCGTGAAGGAGATACGCGAGAAGCTTGCAGACAAGATACGCGCATTCATCATGGCGAGGTATAACGTGCCTAACGACAAGATAGAGGAGATCGATAAGATAAAGCAAGAGCTACTCAAGGGTATCGAGGAGCTAGTAAAGAAGCACGGAGGAGCCGCAGCACTCGCTCAAACAGCCTAGCACTGACATGGCCAGATACTTTGCCTTTTTACTCGAAAACGTGTACAATTCCGTGATGAACCCTTCGAAGCTTCAAGATACGCACGTACACCCGGGGCAAGCTGGTTGGCCGGGTAAAAGTGGGGCCGTGTGGTGATCGGGCTTGGCGGCATCCGAGTCCAAGGTCATACGTGAATACGAGAACATTCGTGAGATACGTGGTCCACTGGTAATAGTCGAGGGTATAAGTGATGCAGCTTACGACGAGATAGTAGAGGTCGAGCTCCCTAGCGGCGAGAGACGCCGCGGCCGTGTACTGGAGACGGCTAGGGGCTATGCAGTAGTCCAGGTGTTCGAGGGTACAACAGGAGTAACAGCAGTGGGTACCAAGGTACGCTTCCTCGCTAGGACACTCGAGGTAAAGGTATCCGACGAGATGCTCGGTAGAGTGTTTAACGGCCTAGGCGACCCAATAGACGGTGGTCCACCGATAACTAGCGGCGTATGGCGCGACATTAACGGCGATCCTCTAAACCCTGCTACACGTGCTTACCCCGAGGACTTTATCCAGACGGGTGTATCCGCTATAGACGGCATGAACACGATGGTGCGTGGCCAGAAGCTGCCAATCTTTAGCGGCGCTGGCCTGCCGCACAACAAGCTAGCCGTGCAGATAGCTAGGCAGGCTACCGTGCGCAGCGGCGAGGAGTTCGCAGTAGTCTTCGCAGCGATAGGCGTGATGCACGACGACGCACTCTTCTTCAAGAAGTTCTTCGAGGAGACCGGCGCAATCAAGAGAGCAGCACTCTTCATAAACCTAGCCGACGAGCCGGCATCCGTCCGTCTAATCACGCCACGTATAGCCCTAACCCTAGCCGAGCACCTAGCCTTCGACCTAGGCATGCACGTACTAGTCATACTAACAGACATGACCAACTACGCTGAGGCTCTCCGCGAGATAAGCGCTGCACGCGAAGAGGTACCCGGCAGGCAGGGCTACCCAGGCTACATGTACAGCGACCTCGCAAGCATATACGAGCGTGCCGGCCGCGCACACGGCCGCAAGGGTAGTATTACTCAGATGCCTATACTCACGATGCCTAACGATGATATTACTCACCCGATTCCCGACCTTACAGGCTATATTACTGAGGGCCAGATTGTGCTTAGCCGTGAGCTCTATAACCGTGGTATCTACCCGCCGATAAACGTGCTAATGAGCCTATCGAGGCTGATGAAGGAGGGTATCGGCCCCGGAAAAACCAGAGAAGACCACGCCAACGTCTCGGACCAGCTATACGCGGCCTACAGCCGTGCGGTAGAGCTAAGAAGCCTTGCAGCCATCGTCGGCGAGGAGAGCCTAAGCGAGGTAGACCGCAAGTACCTGCGGTTTGCTGAGGCTTTCGAGCAGCGCTTCCTCAAGCAGGACTTCTACGAGAACCGCAGCATAGAGGAGACCCTCGACATCGCCTGGGAAGTACTATCAATACTACCAGAAAGCGAGCTATACAGGATCAAGGACGAGTTCATACGCAAATACCACCCCAAGTACCGCAAGAAGGCAGCCAGCGAGACCAGCTCCTAGCACCCTTTACACAATCCAGTACAACGTGTCTAGCAGAATGTTTTGAGGCACATATCGCAGCTCGTACCCCAGTATAGAGGTGAATACTGCATTGGTGTCAACGTTCGGCGGCGGTTCAAAAGTGCTGCCTACTAAGATCAACCTTATCCGCCTACGACGTGAACTACGTAACATGAAGAGAATCAGGAAGGTTATCGAGGAGAAAAGAGACGTCCTTATCCTCTACATACGGCAGCTAGGCAAGGAGTATCAGGAAGCCTATAACGAGGTTGCTGAGACCCTAGCCGAGGCCTACCGTAACTTCTTCGTGGCCCTAATGTCTAGTGGCGGTCTTGAACAGGCGAAGCCAATACTAGAGGCTATGCCCTCGAGCCTCCAGGTAGACGTTACTACGCGCATCCTATTTGCGGTGAAGACGCCGGCATACAAGCTCCGCGAGGACACTATCCCACCCATGCCGGTATCAGCGGCGAGGTTGTCTCCTACACTACTACAGGCTCGTGAAAAGCTCATAGAGGCTCTAAGGAGCTTACTACGCGTCGTTGAGGCCGAGGCTGCGCTAGTAAGGCTCCTAGAAGAGCTAAAGGATACACAGAGACTGCTGAACGCTCTCGACTATAACATAATACCAACGTATGAGAACAACATCAAGTACATAAGGCTGGTGCTCGACGACCGTATGAGAGAGGAGGTAATAAGGCTCAAGACGCTCAAGAGGAGGCTAGCCAAGCTCCGCGGCGGCGAGGGCCTCGCCTAAACCTTTTCCACACCGAGCCCCTTCTTCTCAGCAAACATCTTGATGATGCTGCGTATCCTGGATGGTATCTTTGAGTAGAGTATCGTATCCACAGGGTCCATACTCTTCTCTACGGCTTGTTTTAGTAGCTCCTCGTTTAGGTTCTCTAAGACGTGTTTGGAGAATATATGTGTGTAACATACACCTTTTTCTAGTATAGCCTTTGTGTGCTTTGCCGGGTAATGTGTGTCGCCTACGCCTATAGCCACCTTGCTGCAGGGCTCGTTTAGCCAGCCACGCAGCAGTACATTGTAAACAGTTTCTGCCATTGCCATGTGCGTGTCTCGGCGTCTCCACTCGTTCTCGCTACTACCAATCTCTATGAACACTATTGGCCTGGCTAGGCTGGTTGGGCCGTGATGAGTCGCCTCGAGGCTTAGGCTAAACTCGCCGAGCAACCCCGTCTTCTCCGCTACACGCTTGTACTCACGCAGCAGCGAGGCCATGAGCCTGGGCCAAGTGTAGGATAACTCGTAGGGCCGGCCCCCGTAGGGTGCTTCCGGGCCAGGGTTACCCGTATAGTGGACTGTGAGCGTCGGTTTGCCGCCGCTATGTCGGCTCAACACTATGTATGCTGCGGTTTTGCTGGGCGCTATCTCGTCAAGGAAATCCATATGTATAGAGTCGTCCCTGAACCCGGCGAGATAGACGCTTAGCCCCGGCTCGTAGAGGCACGAGACAGCTCTGTCAAGGCTACACTTCTCCCAGTCTGAGAGCCTGGCAAGAGCCTCTGCAGCACCGCTCCCAGCAGGGTCGGATACCGAGTATACAACCAGGATACGTCTATCTCTATTCTCCATGGACACTAGCGGCACCCCTCGGGGTGCGGCATTTTCCTGACATAGCTATAATACTTGGCTGATGGGCACTGATGCTGGTAACCTTTTTTATCTTCGCGTCACGTACACGCTCAACCGGTGCAAACAATGAGGATTTGGCCCAGCCTACTAGTGGCTCTTACGGCAATAATTCTGTTAGCCCTAGTCCCAGTAGCCCATGCAGAAGAAGCTGGTGCAGCTAGCATGGCGACAAATAAGGCAATAGCTGCAGCTGTCGCTATGGGTGTTAGCGCTCTCGGTGCCGGTTACGCGCTCGCAAAGGCTGGTGCTGCTGCCAGCGCTGCTGCTGCTGAGAGGCCCGAGGTTGCAGGTAGGCTGCTAATCTACCTAGTACTTGGCGAGGGTATCGCCATATATGGCCTACTAGTAGCCATACTCATAATATTCGCTGCATAACACCCGGTAGACTTGCAGCCCGGATCACTATAAGCCGTTAGAAGCAGAGGATCATTTTTTAACAGTAGCTGGTCGGCTGGCTCCTCTGACACCACAGCTTCATAGGTGAGAGCCCGTTCTCTACACCTGCTAGCACTGTATGCCGTTGAGCGTGTTGTAGTGGAGGACTTTCTCCCCTTTAGAGCCGAGGTATAGCTACATAAAGCTAGGGTTCCAAAGCTAAGGGCTTCCGGGGTAGAAGTCTTGCCGGCCGAGAGAAAACGCTGGAGCCAGGAGTTCTCACGCTGGTTCGACTGGGTGCTAGAGGAGGCAGAGATCTACGACTACGGCCGCTACCCCGTCAAGGGTATGGGCATCTGGATGCCCTACGGCTACCAGATTCGGCGCCGTGTCGTCGAACTCATCCGTGACGTCCTTGACGAGAAGGGGCACGAGGAAGTCCTCTTCCCCCTGCTTATACCCGAGACTCTGCTCCGCAAGGAGAGCGAGCATATTCGCGGCTTCGAGGGCGAGGTCTATTGGGTGACGCATGGCGGTACAGAGCCTCTTGACATTAAGCTAGCTCTGCGCCCAACGAGCGAAACGAGTATAACCTACATGGAGAGCTTCTGGATAAAGAGCTACAAGCAGCTCCCCCGGAAGTTCTACCAGATAGTCAGCATATTCCGCTACGAGACCAAGGCTACCCGGCCGCTGATAAGGCTCCGCGAAGTAACCACGTTCAAGGAAGCCCACACAGTCCATGTAGACTTCGAGGATGCCGACCGCCAGGTAGCCGAGGCAATAGAGCTCTACAAGCGTATATTCGACGAGCTAGGCATACCCTACGTGATAAGCAGGAGACCCGAGTGGGACAAATTCGCCGGCGCAATCTACACAGTGGCATTCGACACCGTTATGCCCGATGGGCGTACGCTCCAGATAGGCACAGCACACCACCTAGGCCAGAACTTCACCATACCCTTCGAGGTCCGGATACAGCTCCCCGATGAGAGCCTCGACTACGCCTGGCAAACAAGCTACGGGCTAAGTGACCGTGTAGTAGCCACAGTGATAGCCATACACGGTGACGACCGCGGCGCAGTACTACCGCCCATAGTAGCGCCCATCCAGGTAGTGGTAGTCCCTATACCTGCCCGGGACGAGGAGCAACGAAAACGACTCCAAGACTACATAGGCGAAGTAGAGGAGAAGCTACGCCGGCTAGGTGTGCGCTACCGGATCGACGACCGGGAGGACGTGAGGCCCGGCAGAAAGTTCTACGAGTGGGAGGCCCGCGGCGTACCAGTAAGAATAGAGGTTGGGCCACGCGAGGCCGAGACACGCACCCTGGTGCTAGCCAGGCGCGACACCCTCGAGAAGACCACTATAAGCATAGACGAGCTAGAGAAGAAGCTACCCGAACTCCTTGAGGACATAGCCCGGAGCCTCCGCGAGCGCGCGTGGAACTGGCTTCAGAGCAAAGTAAAGCGTGTCGAGACCGTCGAGGAGGCTCGCTGCGTCATAGAGGAGGAGAGGGGCATAGTAGAGCTGCCGTGGTGTGGCCGCGAGGAATGCGGCCTCCGGCTAGAAGAGAGCATAGACGCAGGCGTCCTTGGCTCGCCGCTCGAGAGGCCCGAGTGGGTCAGGGGCAAACAGTGCCCCGTATGCGGCCAGCCTGCTGTGACGAGTATAAGGCTCGCGAAGAAATACTAGCACCACCACCCGTCTCCAGGTAGAGGCGGAGAGCCTTTTCCAACACCTTGCCTAGGTCTCCGTGCCCCTCTCTCCGCGCAGCCTTCTCCAGAGCCTCCGCCTCCTCGTCGCTCAGCGCAACCGCTACCAGGACCTTTGCCACAGCTCCCCTCCCCGCACGTTCTAGAGGGTATGGTGCTACCTTTAGAAACTGGTAGCCTCACAGCCTGACAGGCAACTAGAAGACTCTAGGCAAGGAGTCCGGTAACACCAGTGAGCGAGTCTAGGGCTAGCAGCTGTTGGCTATACAGCCACCAGTATTAGGTGCTTCAGCGGCCTGGCTCAGCCCATCGGCCCCTAGGCAGGGGCCTATGGCCGCTTTTAACCGTCATCACTAGCCCATCGGTATCCTAGAATTGCCGGAGAGGGTGTAATATTACTGGTACTCCTGAAGCCTCGAGACTAGCCGGTGTAGTGCATCCTATGTCTACAGCACCAGTGTTTGACAGGCTATGGCGCCGCTACAACGACTGGTATACCCGTAACCAGGTGCTCGCCGAGAACGAGCTACGTGCGGTAAGAGCCCTTGGGTCTCCGAGGCAGGGGGCTAGAGGTCGGCGTAGGCACAGGTTGGTTCGCATCCAGGCTCAGCGTCGAATACGGCGTGGATCCGAGCCCGGGGATGCTACGCGTAGCCCGTAGCCGTGGCGTGGAGGCAGTCCTCGGCGTCGGGGAGAATCTACCCTTCCGCAGCAATGTTTTCGACTACGTATTGCTCATTGTAACTCTCTGCTTTGTAGACGAGCCAGCAGCAGTGCTCCAGGAGGCAGCCCGTGTAGCAAAGCCGGGCGGCGCCGTAGCAGCCTGCATCGTGCCACGCGACAGCATGTGGGGCCGCTACTACATGGAGCAACGCCGTAACAACCCCTTCTACGCCGTAGCCAGATTCTACACAGTCAGGGAGATAGAAGCCATTATGCGGGAGGCAGGGCTAATAGTGGAGGCCTACAGCTCGGTTCTCCGATTCCCGCCATGGGCCGAGCCCCGCGTCGAGGAGCCGGAGCCCACGCCCAAAGGAGGCTTCGTATGCATAAAGGCTAGGAGGAGCCAGCCTCTCCCCCGAGCCGCTTTAGCGCGTTAATGTAGGCCACGACGTGGCTAGCGAGGTAGCTGCAAGGCCCGATGCTCGCGTAGCCGTCAACTGGCAAACCCTCCGGTGGATCGACGCGGAGCCCCAGCAGGTACATGGTGCCGGGAACGTGACCCTGTAGTCTCTCCCCCTTCTCGCTGAGTTGGAGCACTCGGTACCCCTGGCCCCGGAGCATCTCTAGCAGCTCTGGGAGCCGGGGCGCAGGCTCGACTCGGTGGCAGACCTGGCCTCGGAGTGCCTGGACGAGTACCTCCCCGGACTCGTGCTCGTAGATCATCACATCCGGGAGGCAGCCCGGCTCGAAAACAAGCAGGAGGGGTTCATCGGAGTCCAGGTAGACAAGGAGAGCACTATCTCTCTCCAATGTGCCCCCGGGATAGAGTGCCGCGAGAAGTACACGTGCGGCGATATCCAGGCGGCCGTAGCCCACGAGGCCTTTCCACCGCCGGGGCGGAGGCCCCTCCGGCCGCCTCCCATAGGCGATCCAGACAGTATCAAGCGACCCGGTAGAGACGGAGTCTAGGATCTTGCTGGAAATGGTCAAACCCTGGCAGCCCCCATGGTTGGTGGAGCTGACCGTAACGGGGGCACATATAGGAGGTGAGTATCGGTCTAACGAGATCAGTCTAGGGTTCCTGCCAAAAACCTGGGGAGCGGAGGCCCCCGCAGGGGCGTAGAGTAGACTGTACGTGGGATGGCTGAGAAGAGGCCTTAGATTACTGGGCCACGTACGGCCTTGCGCTCCTCTTCGGGCCTGACCTTTACTAGGCCGTAGTGGACAGCGCAGCTGACACAGTAGCACTTCTCTACAGGATACCTCATTATGATGGCGCCTCTCTTTTCAAGCTCGCGGGCTAGCTGGGGGTCTACTGGGGTGTACCACCTGGTGACACAGATCGCCTTGTCGCGGGGGATTATCCTGCCGCAGTTGTCGCACTGAACAGTGCGGGTGTGTCCCTTGGATCCCTTGTGCCTACCCCTGTTCTGCCTCTTCTTGGGCATCCTAGCCCCCATGCACCCCAGAGGGCAGCTGCCGCCTATTTAACTAGCCCGCCCCGGTAGCGGCTACGAACGGGAAGAGATGGATAATACGCATATATGCCAACGGCTAGGTGTAATAGTCAGCAACGTCTTCCATGCATTCTGATATACTACGCTACATTACAACTTATTATAATGCTGCGTCCCCGGCTTAGCTAGGCTAGCTTGTCTATCGCGTCTCCTACAGTGTGTAGAGTGCCAACTATATAGCTGAAGAGGGTTATACCTGCCTTCCATACGGGGCTCTAGGGCCTCTACCGGGATGCGCTGAGGGAAGGGAGCGACGGTGAGCGTCTGTACAAGCATTAAGAGCTTCAAGGACCCGGTCCATGGGTATGTCGACCTCTGCGGTAGGGTAGCAGGAGTCGTTGATACCTGGATAGTGCAGAGGCTCCGCGGGATAAGGCAGACAGCGTTCGCCTACCTTGTGTACCACGGTATGGAGCATAGCAGGTTCAATCACAGCCTCGGCTCAGCCCACCTAGCCCGCGAGGTCCTCCACTTCCTCGCGGGGAACACGAGGCTATACTATCGTAGCGCAGGCGGCCCCGAGCTGGCGGGCTACCTGCTCCGCGCAGAGGAGGTCTTCCAGCTAGCAGCCCTAGTCCACGATGCTGGTCACTTACCCTATAGTCACTCGAGCGAGGCGGGCATTACCGAGGCGAGGCTCATCTACCGGATAAAGGGGTTCGATAGGCTCCCCCTGCGCCATGAGGCGTACACCTATAGCCTACTCCCCCACGTGGCCAGGGAGGCCGAGGAGCGCGGCGTAGAGCCGGTATTCACCGGCAGCGTGGCAGGAGACCTCGGCCTCATCCTCCGGGGCTCGGCGGGAAGGCCGGAGGCCCGAGACCTGCTAAGCGAGTGCACAGCCAGTATACTGCACCAGCTGATAGCCGGCGGACTGGACGTAGACAGAATGGACTACCTTATCCGCGATAGCCTCTACGCGGGAGTCCGCTACGGCGTCTTCGACGTCGACCGGCTCATCAGGGTTCTCCTCGCGACGCCACTGCTACGCGAAGACGGGGACAGCCCCGGGCTTAGCCGGAACGCGTGCCGCGTCATGGTGCTCGATAAGGGTGTTAGTATAGTCGAGTCCTTCCTCCTCGCAAGGTTCTACATGTTCAGCGAGGTTTACCTCCACCGTGTAGTGGAGGCCTACAACTCGGTCTACGCCAGGCTCTTCAGCCTCCTAGCCCGCGACGGCCTGGTCTGCGTAGAGCAGGGCTGCGAGCTAGACATCCCCACGCCCCAGAGCATAGCGGAGGGGAGGAAGGAGGCGCTCGAGACCTGGAGGATGCTCGACGACACTACGATGTGGATGCTCATACGCCGCGTCTACAGGGGCCAGGCAAGGGCTAGCAAGGAGGCCCAGACGCTGGCAGGCATGCTAGTGGAGCGTCGCCACCCCAAGGTCTACCGGGTGTTAGAGTCGCGGAGCACCTGGGGCCTCTACACACGCTACCTAGAAGAGGCCGTGGCGCCGGACTGGGCGCGGCCACTACTGGACGAGCTCCTGGAGATGCAGCGGGAGAACCCCCTAGTGATGATACGGCCCTTGCGTGTCGACCTCGTGAGTCTAGAGCAGCTTGGAGTCTACAGCCGGCAGCGCGGCGCCCCCGTAGAGCTCCACGAGGCCGGGACGGAGGCGCGCCAGGAGCTAGGCAGGCTACGGAGATTCGCAGACCTAGGCCCGGAGCTAGGGCTCTACAGGATAGCAGTATTCACGACCCCCGAGTATGAGGAACAGGCGGAGAAAGCCATGAAGATACTCCTGGGCCTCCAGAAGGAGCAGGAAAAGACAGCAAGAGCCTAGACCCTACATCAACTACCTAATATTATCTCGTTTAGCGCATTCTAGCCCTTGACAGCCTTCACGACCGTTAGCGGTGCGAACTAAACGTATACATTTTGATCGTGTAGAGCCGTGACACGATGCTACACTACCTCACTATTAATAGGAGGCCACTAAGAAACCTCAGAGCACATCATTCACGGGGATAGCCAGCGTCTTATCGTTAATCATACCCTGTTCTTTCAGCCTCCCCTGACCCCGCCGCCCCGTCACGGGCCGTGCCGCTTAGATGGTGATACCACAGCAATAACCCCTCTAGGGGGCGCACTAGCCTTGGCTATAGGGCAGCACGCGACAGTACGCTACATAAGCCTCGTAGCAGCTATCGAGCGTGTACTGCGCGACCTCGGCGGCCGCGCGGAGATAGACACCCTGCTACGCGAGGTCTGGACACGCTACGTAGAAGCTGGGAACGGGGAGCGCGTAGTAATGAGGCTATACCGCCACCCCAGCGGCAGGCTATGGAGCCCCGACGCAGAAGAGGCGTTACGCGTCCTAGAAGCAGCAGGGATAGTCGAGAGACAGGGTAGGACACTAGTCCTAAAAGCCGCCTAACTATCTGTTTCTCATTCTACGCCTCAACAAGGCATAGGTAAACGTGTATACTGCTAGGGAGGCCACAGCAGCCAGGGGGACAAGAGGCTGCAACGCCTCGTATAGGCCGGGGACCCCTCTGGGCACTGTTCCTAGCCCTCGAAGGCCTCCTATCAGTAGGCTCAGCGACCCTACAGCAGCAGTCAGTGCATGCAGCCTAGCGTTGAGAGACAAGTGTGCCAGCACATAGACGGCAAGGCCTGAGGCTGCAGCGGCTACGAGGACTGTCGCCACAGCTTGGTGGACACTGTAGAGGAGTATACGAACCCACCCGGCATAGTAGTTGGCGGTCACCCCGCCCCGGGGCACGCAGTCTTCGCGGAACCCCTGGGGCGTATACACATAGCCGCTGCCAGTACACTCGTAGACGTCCTCAGTCCCCTTGACGCGGCTGCACTCGAGCCCTGAAGTAAAGTGGTAACCGTGTAGCGTAACCGGCTCCTTGCTCGCATCCACAAATGTCTGGTTATAGGCGAGGCCCCAGACACGCATGGCTACATGGAACCGGGAAAACGCGTAGTCGTCGAAGGCTAGTCTCTGTGGCTCCGGTATAGGCCTCTCCACGATATCTATAGAGAAACCACTACCAATCCAGAGGCCTAGGTAATAGAACACGACACTATACATCGCGAGGAACAGTACAACGAGGACGTGGTGCGACTCGAGCCTCAACGGCATATACACACCCGTAGCGCCGAATAGATAGTCCTAGTGTCCAGGCTTCAGTGCTAGGAGGCCCCGCGCTTATAATAGATGTTTCCGTGTAGCCCCGCGCCGAGCGCACTCTACTGCCATTCTGGGAGGCTAACATCTCGTGCAGCGCTGGAACGAGAAGATAGTCTACAACGATGCCACAGTTCACGACTATCCTTGGACTCTACCCCTGTTAGCATTAGGATGGTAGGATAGGTCGTGGACAAGGTAGATATGGGTAAAGAGGGTCAAGACAATGGGGATCGAGAATAATAATCACTTCTCCGTAGCTGGTAGCCGGGCTGATGAGACTGACTTATAGTGTAAACCCGTGAAGCTCGGGCCTAAGGGAAGAAAACTAGAGGAATGTTCTAGCTCTTCCCAGCAGCTGTGTCTACTGGCAGACTACCAGTCTGCTGGGCTAGTAAGCCTAGCTTCTGCAGTTTCTCGACAGTCTTCTCGACTAGTGGTGTGCGTAACGGCTTCTCCGGTATCAGGCCCTGCGGCCTGTACAGCAACACAGCCACTATTATCAGGCCCATTATCACGTAGCGTAGGAATGGCAGCGCTGCTGCCACAGCGTCTGGTACGCTTATGCCGAGCGTCTCTAGCGCCGAGGTGTTGAGGAACACGTTTATCGCTGCTACTACGGCGGCACCGAGCAGCGCACCTATGTTGTTAGCAGCGCCGCCGAGCATCACGGCTACTACGACTTCGAAGGTCCTCTCTGGCTTGAAGGTGTTCGCTTGCACGCTCCCAGAGTAGAATACTAGTAGTGCACCCGCTATCGCGGCCATGGCGGAGCCGACGGCTAGCACCTGGAGCCGGAGCCTGGCCACGTTGTAGCCGTAGACTTGCGCAGCTAGCTCGTCGTCCCTCATCGCCTTTAGGGCGCGGCCCCAGGGACTGTTAGCCAGCATCTCCGTATAGACGTAGAAGAATGCTGCGAATAGCAGCACGAGCATGGCGTACATTAGGTCTATCCTGGCCTTTACTGGGTACCAGGCGAAGGGTGTAGGTATAGCTGTGAGCCCGTTGAAGCTGCAGGCGGGCCACTGGCTGTTATACGCTATGAGTCGTACCACCTCGCCCATAGCTAGCAGGGTTATCGCTAGGAAGTCGCCGCCGAGCCGTAGTGTGGGATAGCTAGCGAGTATACCAGATACGGCACCGATGAGCCCAGCCGCTACCAGTGCTAGCGCGAATAGCTCGAGGTACTGGCCTGCCGTCAGCAGGTGCTGCGAGGCGGCGTTGGAGAGTATGTTGTAGGCCTCGGGGCTACAGTACACCGGGCCCTCAGTGCTAGCAGCTACCGCCACTCCAGCGCTCTGAGCGGCCCAGTGTAGCCCGAGCCATGCGGCTAGGGCGCCAGCAGTGTAGGCGCCGAGGCTCATGAACAGTACCTTACCGAAGTTCGGTACGCCGCCATAGCCGTACTCTAGGTTGAAGCTAAGGGATAGTATAGCGTAGACACCGAACCAGACAATCCACTGAGAGACTATACCCATTACACCCTCCATGGCTTACGCCCTCCTTCGGAGTGATAGCGACTCGAGCCTTATCACGCCCTCAGGCCGATACATGAGCACGATTATGAGCGCTACGAGGGCTATTACTGGGGCATAGGCTGTGCTTAGCCCAAGATACATGTTGGCTAGGAAGCTGATCACTTGTTCTGCTAGGCCTAGGAGCACACCGGAGATTATAGAGCCGTAGAACGTGAACCCGCCCATGGTCGCGGCGGCGAAGATCCAGAGTAGCATCAGCCAGCCGGACTCAGGGTTCACGTAATAGTAGTAGGCGTAGACGAAGCCGGCGAAGCCTGCTAATCCGCCGCCTATGAGCCAGGTTGTCCGCCTTATAGCATAGATGTTGATGCCAGAGACACGCGCTAGTACCGGATTGCTAGCAGTAGCTCTCATTGCTTTGCCTGTCCTGGTCCTCGTGAAGAGCCAGTGAAGAGCAATGGCAAATGCGGTTGCAGCACCCATTGCGAGTAGATGGCTAGTCTCTATCGATACTATGCCACCTATGCTTATGAGAGTACTGCTACGGACAGGTAGCGCTGCCTCTAGGAGCCCTGCTGCAGACGCTGCTATAGCTAGCAGGGAATAGCGGAGTACTAGTCCTACACCTATACTGGCTACCAGGAGGTGCAGTGGTGTAGCGCCTCTCTTCCATAGCGGCTTGAATGCGAGTTCATCGCTGGCTAGTGCTGCTATAGCACCTATTATCACGGCAGCGATGAGCGCTATTACCAGCTCAACACCATTGGCGCCAGCAGCTACTGCTGCCAGGTATGCAGCATAAGCTCCATAAGTTATGTACTCGGCGTATGCAAAGTTAGGGACCTTAGTTACGCGGAAGATCAAGGTAAGCCCGAGAGCCATGAGCCCGTAAAGACTTCCGACGCGTAGCCCGTTCACTATTGCTCCGAGAACACCATAGAGTATCGCGGAGTCAACCATCGTGCGACACCTCCGTGTATCCGGATTTGTTAGCTGTGGTGTATGCCGAGGAAGAGCTCCTGTAGATCACGGCGGGAAAGGATCTCCTGGCCTGTACCCTTGGCTGCAACCTGCCCGGCGACGAGTACATAACCACGGTCGGCTAGCTCGAGGGCACGACGAGCATGTTGCTCCACTATAAGTATAGAGGCGCCGGCCTCCTCGCGTATCTGCTTGAGCGACTCAAGAAGCTCTATAGCTATCTTAGGAGCGAGGCCAGCGGTTGGCTCGTCGAGGAGTAGAAGCTTTGGCCTAGACATGAGCGCGCGGCCGACGGCCAGCATCTGGCGCTGGCCGCCACTAAGTGCGCCGGCTAGTGTCTTGCGGAACGACTTGAGCACAGGAAATATGTTGAACACTATCTCCATGGCTTCCCGAATCTTTTCTTCGTCTTTCTCCAGGTAAGCACCCATCTCTAGGTTCTCCTCTACAGTGAGGTCGGGGAACACGTTGTCGGTCTGCGGTACATAGCCCATGCCGAGCTTTGTCTTGGCCTCAGGCGGGAACCAGGTAACATCCTGGCCCTCGAATACAACTTTGCCGTCGAACACCTTGGCTACACCGTATATGGTCTTGAGAAGTGTACTCTTTCCGCTACCATTAGGCCCGACTAGTGCTACGATCTCGCCCCGCTCTATGTGGATGCTCACACCCTGGATAATCACCATTTTACCATAACCGCCGACGAGTTTCTCAGTGTATAGTATAGTATTCCGCGGCACCACGTCACACCTCCAGCCCTCTAGGCCGAGCCAAGGTAGGCATCGAGGACACGTGGGTCCTCCGCAACCTTCTCTGGGGGCCCCTCGACGAGCACACGGCCCTCGTGCATAACTATGACGCGTTCAACGTGGTTGAACAAGACCTCAAGTCTATGCTCAATAACGAATATTGTGAGCCCTTCACTGTTCAAACGCTCTAGCAGCTTAAAGATGTCCTGTGCGAGCTTAGGTGCTACTCCCGCTGTGGGCTCGTCGAGGAGGAGAATCCGTGCCTCACCCATCAATGCGCGGGAGATATCGGTGAGCTTCATCTGCCCGCCGCTAATCTCTGAGGCACGGTTAAGCGCTACCCGGGTAAGCGAGAGCTTCTCTAGAACATCGTGGACGCGCTTTACTAGGCTCCTCTCCTCCCACTGTAGCCACTCCTTCCTTCTCAAAATAGCGGAGAAAGGACCGTCACCCCGGCGATCGCGGGCAGCGGTGGCAGAGTTCTCAACCACAGTCATCCCATGCCAGAGCCGGGGCACTTGAAAGCCTCGGACAAGCCCTCTCCGATACAGCTCGTAAGGTGGAAGTCCAGTAACTTTCTCACCATAGAGATAGACATCCCCACCATCAGGATGATAGATCCCTGAAATGACGTTGAAGAGTGTGCTTTTTCCACTACCATTAGGTCCTATTAGGCCGACAAACTCGCCCTCGCGAATAGATATAGAGACGCCATCTAGTGCACGAACGCCGCCAAAGTATTTGCGGAGGTCGACCGTCTTGAGTACTTCAACGCCTGCCAATACTGCATCCCTCCAGCCATAGCTCGCAAACTAATCATGAATCCTATACCGCTCTATGGGGCTCTGAAAACACCACAGGCATCCAAGCCTTGTGGTGCGTGATGCAGCTCATAGGGGTGATGTGGTGACGCTAGAGAGGCCCTACATAGGGCCTCTCGAGGCGCGGAGACGTGTATGCTTTTGGAGCGGCCGAGCGTGAATAGTAAATCAGCCCGGAAGGGGGCTAAGTGGCCCAACCCCTAATAAAGGCTCTCTGATGGAAAATAGTGTATGTCATCTAGACAAAATGTGGCTGCGGGAACAATAGTGCAACATACCTAGAATGGGAGTAGTATATGATGCAATGACTAGCTGAAAAGTGAAATAGTAAAAATATATGTGACGTGAAGCATGTTCTCTAATCTCTCTATGTCTACTTATTGTACCACTCTATCTGCCCAGTGGAGGCGTGCCAGATGCCTACCTCCTTGAACTGGCCGTCTGCTACGGTTACTAGCGCGTAGTCGGCGAAGGCGGCGTCACCGTTCTCGTTTAGCATCTTATGGCCGGTGGCGCCCATGAAGTGGAATGCTACTGTCGGTAGTACAGCCTTGATTGCCTGGCCATCGTACTTGCCAGCGGCTAGCACGCTTAGCATTGCTATCCATGCAGCGTCGTAAGCATAGTAGGCGTATGTTGTCGGGTCCTCGCCGTACTTCTCCTTGTAGAGCTTCTCGAAGTGTGTTGTCACAGGGTTCCTAGCTATGGCTGGCTTGGTTACTAGGAGGTTCACCTTCTCTAGGAACTTGGCTATCTCTGGCTTTTCTAGGAATGTCTTGCGGGCCATGCTGTCGGGGCCGAACCAGCGTACCTTGCCTAGCACGTCTATCTTGGAGGCCTGCTCTAGAATCTTGGTACCGTCGTCGTCGAACGCGATTATGAGCACGGCAGTCTTATCGTCTGCGCCCATCTGCTGTACCTTGACGGCTAGCTGGTTGACCTCGTTGGTTAGGTCAGGCTTGTCGGGCTGGTAGAGTATCTTCTCTACCTGGCCGCCTAGCTGCTTGAAGGTCTCCTCTACTAGCTTGGCTAGGCCGCTACCGTAGTCGTCGTTACGTGCTATGATGACTAGCTTGGTGTAGCCTAGGCTGTGGATTATCTTGGCTAGTGCTGGGCCCTGGACTGTGTCTGGAGGCGCCATTCTGAAGACGTAGTCGTCCGGGAAGGCTGCGGCTGCGCCAGTGCTGCTTGGGCTTATTATCACTATGTGCTGCTCATTAGCGATGGGCATTACGGCACGTGTTTCGCTTGTAGACAGTGGACCTACTACTACCTGTATACCCTGGCTAGCGAACCTCTTAATCACGTTGACGGCTTCCTGGGGGTCGGTCTTCGTGTCCTCGTGTATCGGCTTGAACCGGAACGGTGCGCCAGCCTGTTCTAGTAGCTGGTTCATCTCCTCTATGGCTAGTAGTGCGCCCTTGAGGCGGCGTGGACCGTCTACAGCGTAGCCGCCGCTCACAGCGATGGCAAGGCCTATTGGTATCTCCTTTGGAAGGCCTTCAGCTGTCTGGGTTGTCTGTAGTGGTTGCGTGGCAGTAGGTGTAGCGGTTGCTGATGGTGTTACAGTGGCTATTGGTGAAGTGGCGGGGGCACTGGTCGGCGAAACCGGTGTAGGCGTTGGTGCAGCCTGTTCACCGGTAAATGCTAGATAACCTATAGCGGCGATGGCCACTAGGGCTATAGCTACACCTACTATGCGTGGATCCATCCTCGCCAAGACAGGTCTCCCCTCCTTCTTACACCCTTTTACTCGTCCTACACTCTGAGAGGGCCCAACCCCTAGGGAGCGGGCATCCAAGGATTGTGGGCCCGGGGTATACGACAAGACGGCTGTACAGAGACTCGGAAAGGCTAGAGGGGTTGGGCCCTCCTAGGATTGCACCGTGCCCAGAACCCCCTCGCCACGGGATAAAAGCTTTCTGACAGTTTAAACACAACCAATAGTTGAACCCTGGCCCTCTAAGCAATTGTCCGTAACACATACTGTCTGTCTCGCTATATGTTCCTCTTCAATTGTGCTCCCTGGCTATGCTTGATCGTTGCTCAATGAATAGGGCAGAATATTGTACTTGCATAACAGTATGATGCTTAACCATTGTGGTAGCAATGCAGAGACTAAGCTTAGGCATTATACAGTACCCACGGTGTAAGTAGCGAAGGAAGGCAAAAGAGGAGACTCTTGACAATCTATGAGTCTTTAAAAATAGAGTTGATTCAAGTTCTGGTGACTTTATTCATCCGATCCATATTTCTCCTCTAATAAGGTCTTGAATAGAGATGCGCCTCAAGGCTGTCGAGGAAACGTAGTCTCTTAGGTATCGGTGGGTGGTCACTGAGTACCTCCTGTACCGGGTCTACTTCGGCTCTCTTCAGCTGCTCGATGATAGCATCTATGTTGCCGCTACCCCAGCGTCCCCAGCCGCCGCTGTAGAAGGGGCTAGCGACTGCCTCGACTAGCGCGTAGATAAATAGTGCCTTGATGCTGCTCTTCTCGACTATCTCGTGTGCACCACTGCTCTGGTAGTAGAGGTGGAGTCTTGCTAGCGCTCTCTGCATTGGCCGGGCACCCGCCACCATGGCGCCGTGGGCGTCGGCGTAGTACTCGCGTAGCCTGCTGAAGGCGAGCACAGCTATCTGCATCACGAAGCTCAGTACCACGCCTAGGAGCCCGAGTGCTGCTAGGTATATGCCTCCGCCGCCCTCGCGCTCTCTTCTCCCGGTGGTGCCGCTCCAGAGCCCGATGTGTAGCAGCCATACTCCGAGGTAGTAGAGTATGCTCGGTACTAGGCCGAGCAGCATAATGATGACGACGTCGCGGTGCCGGTGATGGCCTAGCTCGTGGCCAACAACGGCTAGCAGCTCGTCCCTGGGCAGCATCTCGTATAGGCTCCGGCTCACGGCCACATAGCGGCCTGCTAGGAAGTTGCCGTAGGCGAACGCGTTTGGCGGCCCATCAACAATGACAGCCTTTGGCGGCTTTACTCCAGCTTTTGCTGCCGCCTCGTTTACTATCTCCTGCAGCTCCGGGCTAGGCCGAGCCCCGTACGCAATGTTTATCATATAGGGGGCGAAGAGGTAGCTAAACAGGTTGGCAACGGCTACAAACAGCACCAGTGTGCCGATGGGGAGTTGATAACCAGCGCTCGCAGCAGCAACGTAGAGTCCATAGATTGCTAGAATTCCACCACCCACAATGAGTCCTGCTGTAAGCAGCATAGCCGTGTATAGGCTAAGCCTCCCAGACAGTGATGCAGCTACCTTTGGAGCTATCTTTGCTGCCAGCAGCTGGAGCACGAGGAACCCAGCCACATATGCTATCATGAGTGCAAACATTGTGATCGGGTCGTAGAACCACATAAACCCTATCATATGGCTGTGCACCCCTACCCGAATCCCTTATGCTGCGGCACCTACTCCAGCTAGACTCCTATACAGAAAGGATGCGGAATCTCCGCAGCCCCTCTTATAGCCTTGCCTCCTGCCTACGTGTAGCACGGCCAGCTACGAGAAGGGCTAGTGTACCAGCAGCAACAGCGGCTAGAGCAGCTATGCTGTAGGCAGGGCTATAGCCCATACTGTTAGCTATCTCGGAGAGCACGAAGAGACCAATGGTGCCGCCCACGTCGAAGCCAAGCGTGTAGAGGCTTGCAGCCCGATTCCCCGCGCTCCGTGGAGCAGACATACTTGCAAGCATCTGTTCCCCGGGTATCGAAGTGCCCGAGCCGAACCCGTAGAGGATGCCAGCCAGGTAGAGTAACGGAGGCACAGGATATTCAGCAAGCAGTGACAGCCCGATTGCCTCAAGGGCGAATCCTAGCGCTAGCATTCTCCTAGGCCCAAGCCTCGTATACACGTGGCTTGACAAACCCCGCGCCACGAGGCCAGATGCAGCGGTCAAGCTCTGGAAGAGTCCAAACACTGACGCCCTATAGCCGAGGTCGCGGAGCTGCATTTGCGGCAGCGATTGTACACTGAAGAACACCATACCATCTACAACGGCAAGCGCGATGGCTAGCAGAACTCCTAGTGTTAGTGCATCGCGTAACCCGGGACCTTTATGAAGTCTATCTATTCGCGCCTGGCGGAGCGGAATAGATGTAGCGATAACGGCGGCCGCAAACCCGGTTATGGCTGTGAATATGAATACAGCCCAATAGCCTAGCCAGTCAACTATGAATCCCGCTGCTAGCGGTCCTACGATCAGTGCTGCTGTAACCATGACTGCCCGCATCGATATCGCGCGTGTAAAGGCTTCGCCGCCCAGTGCGGCTGCAGCAGCTATTGATGGGGCTACAAAGAAAGCCAAGGCTAACCCTTGGAGCACCCTTACCAGTGCAACCATCGGTACTGTGTAGGCGAACGCTGCAGCGATACCCGCAGCTGTAGCTGCAAACCCACCAGCGACTAGGAAGCGCTTCGCATTGCCCCGATCGGCTGCAATACCGACTGGTATTCGGAGAAGCGCTGCCACGAGGGGTGTTAGGGCGTAAACCTGGCCTGAGGCGGCTACACTGGCCCCGATATCCCTAGTATACCTAGATATAACGGAGCTCGTAGCAGATACGGAGGTAAAGAATAGTAACGTCGCGGCGAGTAGGTTGGGGAGCCCAGTCACTCTGACAGCCCCGGGCACCGAGCTACAAAGAGCTAAACAATTAAGGATGCTGTAGAAGGTGGTCTAGCCGGGGGAAACCAGTATAATAGAAAATTTAAAAATAATTGGGTAATGAAGAAAGGGTATGCTGTCTAGCGGGCTAATGCCTTAGCCTCCTCTATGGCGCGGCGTTCTAGACCCCGCTTCTTGCCCAAAGTTATTGCTATATGCAATGGTATGTAGAGGCTAAGACCTATCAGCACCATGCCTAGACCGCTGGGATCCGGAGAGATTATGGCACCAAGTATCATTGTGCCTAGGAATATATACTTCATTGTATCTTTGCCGAACATTTCTGGATCCAGTATACCATAAGCAAGCAGCAAATACAATACTATTGGTAACTCGAATAGCAGGCCGAATGCCAGTGCCAACTTCAGTACAAAACCTACTATAGTGCTAATTCTTACAGTCAGTATCATTTCATATCCTGTCGGCACAAGTGGTGGGTAAAGCTTAAGCATCATAGTTACTATTAGTGGTGCAGCAATATATATTGCGAAGAAGACGCCAAAGAAGAATGATATTACGAATAGAACTATAAACTTCTTTGCAAATGCCTTCTCATGTGGATATAGTGCTGGCTCTACATAAGCCCATATCTCTCGGGCGGCAACTGGTGCTGCGCCGATTAATCCTAACAGCATTACAGCTTGCATCATTATCTGTATAGACTCGAACTCCGTTGAAGGCAGTACAGTTACGTTGTAGACCTTGCCGTCTAGCGTCTTTATCTGCTTTGGCACGGTATGTGCGAATATCAGCGCTGGAATCTTAGTTACAAGGGGGGTGTAAAGTAATCCACCGCTTCCAGCTGGTACGAGTGAGAGTATAGCGGCAGATACCATGAATGCTATGACTATTCGGCGTAACCTAATGATTAGCTCCTCTATATGCTCCCAGAGGGAGGCCTCCCTGTCGCCTGGTGGCGAAGCTGCAGACATGGTCCTGACCCTGGATGTAACTCCTAATCATGTTGTGCTATCTAAGCCACACCTACCTTATCCGGTTACACGTTTGTGATGACATCTACCACTAGTTAGCCGGGACTATGGAGTGACTATGGAGTCCCGGCGTTGCCCGCCGATAGCTTGGGTTTAGTCGGTTATTTCCTAATCTGTGTAAGGGTGGCTTTGGAAGACAAGCTCTGAACCTAAAGCTCTTTTTATTTGAGGTCTCAATAAAGGACTCTGCCATATATACGATGCTAGACTTGTTTAGTATCGTTAGTCTCTATTCAATTTTAGGTCTCTGTATTAGTGCTCTTTGTAGACTGTTCAGCCTCTACCTTGATTTCGTCAAGGAGACCCTTCTTCTTAGCCTCGTTTATTATCTCCACTATAAGGTCGTCCCGCTTCTTCTTCTCGGCATCCTTCACGCCGAGCTTTTCGGCTAGTTTACGGAGAGTCTCGTCATCTATGCCCTGTAAGCTTTTTTTGGCCTCTGACTGTGAGCGCTCTAGATCCTCAACGACACCTTGGCTAGCGCGACGGAACTCGTAGAGAGCCTGGCCGAGCCCCCTAGCGAGCTGTGGCAGCTTGGTCGGGCCGAATATTAGCAGGACTATTAGGAGGATTATTACCCACTCCATTCCCTGGAAGGAGCCTGGGAGCATGCCGTACCACTTCCCTTCCTCATACCCGGAGAATCATGGTAAACCTGCCGGCCACTATATTAACTCTTTGCCTCAGATTAATGTCAGACCATGGTAAGCCCTCTGGCACGTGCTGAATTCTAGCCAAGTACTGTGGTTTGACAATACCTACTGCAATGCCGTGTAGTCTGTTCTGCCGTACAATTGTGTGATACGGCTCTAGAGTTGGTTCGGCTGATGATTCAATTATGCAATATGTTCATAGCCAGTATTTGACATAAATGATTTAACCATATAGTTATAGTAACGAGAATAGCAGCTGTAATAATGACGCCTGCCCCAAAGCTATCTCGCTAGAAGCAGCTCTAAGAGCAAGGGTGCTTACCTTGGCTCTTGAGGGTAGTACTCTCTTCCTAGACGGTGCAGGGTACGCAGATGACACACTACGCGAGGTAGAGGCGTATTCTAGGCTCATTGCTATGGCTGTTGTAGGTGTTGAAGAGGCTGTAGGCCGTAATATAACGGGTGGCTTTGCTAACCTTCTGGCCCGCGAGATCATGGCAAAGTATAAGCCCCCTGGGAGCAGTATCAAGGACGCACTAGAGTGGCTTGGCAGGAATACCGTC
This sequence comes from Pyrodictium delaneyi, assembly GCF_001412615.1. Taxonomy (NCBI): domain Archaea; kingdom Thermoproteati; phylum Thermoproteota; class Thermoprotei; order Desulfurococcales; family Pyrodictiaceae; genus Pyrodictium; species Pyrodictium delaneyi. Next base: position 1,285,727 of record NZ_CP013011.1, read on the forward strand.
TTTCGCGTGAATACCTACCGTGTCCAGGGCAAGCTCTGCAGAGAAGAAGATGAAGGAAAAGCGTTCTACCTTATAGCGCACGAGTGTCCGGTACGCCAGATACTATACCTTGAGGACCTTCCTGCCGGGGGTACACTCTGCAGGATAATGTGCAGCTATCTTGAAAGGTTATTCGCGGAGAGGCTTGGTGGCCGCTATCGTGTAAGACTGGTCCGCTCGGGGCCCAACGCGTGCCTCCTAAGAGGGGTAGTCGTCTCGGGGAATCCGCCCCCAGACGACGTAGATGTCTACACCGAGCCCCCGAGCCGGGAAGAGTATGTAGAACAGTTGCGCAATATGCTCTCAGCTATACTCCACGGGCTCTCCCGCGCTCTCTACCTGACTCTCGGCAGTAATCCTGCTATGAGCTACCGTGCCGGTAAGAGCTATGGACGTAGACTCGGTGCAATGATACTCGCTGAGGGTTATGAGGCTCAGAACCTAGAGGAGGCTGTCGAGATACTCAACGAGGGTCTCCAGGGAATGGTGAAGACCCGGCTGGAGGGCGATAGGCTTGTCCTCGAGTGGAGCTGGTTCCATGACATTGTCGAGAGGGAGGGTCTTCAGCACCCTGAGTTCATCTACAGGCTCGTACAGGGCTTCATAGCTGGTGTCCTCGAGATGCTTGTTGGGCGTAGGATAGAGCTCCGTTCGACCCAGGAGCACAACGTCTATGCGGTGATGCAGCTGTGACCGGGAAGCTCACTCTGGCCCTAATACCCCTCAGTGGCTGCGGCGGCTGCGAGGTCCAGGCACTGAGAGCGCTAGCACTCCACGAGGATCTACAGGAGCGCTACGAGATAGTCTACTGGCCCCTAGTAGTTGAGGAGACAAGGCTACCCGAGAAGATAGACGTCGCGATAGTGGAGGGTCTCGTGAGGACCAGAGAGAACTTAGAGATGCTTCGCGAGGCACGGTTACGGAGCCGTACCCTCATAGCCCTAGGGAGCTGCGCTGCCTGGGGCGGGATAGGAGGCTCAGCTGACTCGTTCAACCCGTGGCTCAGCATGAAAGCGATATATGGGAGGGAGAAGATAGAGGAAAGCGCTGAGATGCTCCCACGCGCCTACGCTGCAGCCGACCTCGTTCCTGTAGACTACGTTATCTCCCGGTGCCCGCCGCCCGTCGAGCACATAGCCTTAGCGCTCCGCGCGATAGCGGAGGGGAAGCGGGTACCCGTAGCCGACAGCACTGTGTGCAGCCAGTGTCCCCGCGAAATGAAGCCCATAGAGCAACTAGAGTTCAAGCCTGGGCTTCCCGGGCCTGATGCTGATCCTAACACGTGCTTCCTCAGTCAGGGCTACCTCTGCCTAGGCTCGGTAACCACAGTCGGCTGTGGCGCACCCTGCCCTCGCCATGGAATCCCGTGCTTCGGCTGTGGAGGCCCACACCTGGAGATAGCTGAGAGACGCGACATGGACATAGTCACGGCGCTGGCCCGTAAGATAGCGACGCTAGCGGGTCTAGACCCGGCCAACGACCTCGACAAGGTCGTGGACATGCTGTTGAAGACGTACGATCCGCGCCGCTTCTATGTATTCACCTTCGCCTCCCAGGTGCTCCGCCGCAAGCCCCACGGCTATGCAGTGCATGCGCTGGCCTCGACGCGGCGTAACCCGGTTTTCGTGAAGAGGCTTGAGGAGCGTGCCCGCTTCGCCCAAGGAGAAGAGTAGGCCTCTTATACGTTCGTTAAAACCATGTGTAGCAGAGGGATGGACACAATGGGTTCTGTAGATGAGAAGGCTGGGACCCGGAGGAAGCTCAAGAAGATACTCGTCACGCTTATCGAGGGCCACGCCTTCGTAATATTCAAGACCGGCAGGGACGGCCGTGTAGAGGACGTACTCTACGAGGGAGTAGACACCAGGATGTTCGAAACAATGTGGATAGGTATGATGATCGACGAGCTGCCCCGGGTAACCCCTATGATATGCGGCGTCTGTAGCGCTACCCACCACATAGCCAGCGTGAAGGCTGCAGACGGTGTGCGGGGTGCAGAAGTCCCCGAGGATGCGTGGCGTATCCGCTACATGATAAACCTAGGTATACATCTTAACAACCAGGCACTTCACCCACTAGTCTTTGGCCTCCCAGATTTCCTCCCCGTGGATGTTGAGAAGCGGAGTATGCTAGCCCTCGCCAAAAAGTACCCGGAGCTGGTCAAGGCTGGCGTAAGGATAATGGAGCTTGGCCACAGAGTCGTAGCAGTGTACGGTGGCAGGGATATACACCCGATAAACGCTATTCCCGGCGGTGTAGCCCGTAAGCCCTCTAGCGAGGAGATTGGGAAGCTAAGGGATCTATTCGAGAAGCATCGTGGCGACCTAGAAGTGTTTGCCAAGACTGCTATAAAGATAATGGAGGAGTCCAAGGACAAGATAGAGACGTATAAGCCAGGCTATAGCTACATGATGGCCGTGGCCGGGGAGAACGGCGAATACGACATAGTCAACGGCCGCGTGAGGATAATAGACGCTAAGACCGGCTCCGTGGTAGCAGAGTTCAGCGATCGTACCACCGAGTACCTCAAGTACCTCAAGGAGTACACAGTACCCTACAGCTACATTAGAATGGTCACGACTAAATGGAGAGCCCAGAACCCCCGTGAGGGCACGATACACGTCAGTGCCCTCGCCCGCGCAAACATAGTCAAGAGCTATGGTGTGGAGTGGGCAGACGAGCTCCGCGACCGGCTCTTCGAGGAATGGGGTCGGCCACTTAACCATCCGTTGCTCGCGACATACCTCCGCGTAGTAGAGACAATAGCACTATACGAGACAATATCCCGGGAACTTGAGAAGCCTCTTGGCGATAACATATACACACCACCACTAAGAGATACGGGTGAAGGCGTAGGTGTCATAGAGGCGCCAAGGGGTACACTCATCCACCACTACCGCGGCGAGGAGGGCAAGACAACATTCGTCAACATAATAACTCCTACGGCGATAAACGCTGCGGCTATAGAGGCTGACCTCCGCGACTACTTCGTCGGTAAGCGGCTAGACGAGATGAGGGACCGCGACGTCTACGCCGCAGCAGTAGCCATAGCCCGCAGCTACGACCCTTGTATGGCCTGTGCTACACACGCCACATACACGGGCAAGGTGTCACCGATAAGGATAGTCGTAGCAGATGAGAACTGGAAGCCAATACGAGTCATAAAACCCTAGAGGGGTGGGCTAGAGATGCCCGTGCAGACAGTTACGATAAAGATACGTGTCGATAGGTGCAAGAAGTGCCTCAACTGTGTGAGGGTGTGTACAGCCTTCGACGGTGTCTACGAGGAGGGCCCTGACGGCTACCCGGTGGTAGCCAGACCCGAGGAGTGCGTCCAGTGCCTCATATGCCATACGGTGTGCCCGACCAACGCTATAGTACACGAGAACTACCGGAAGACTATGCTGATAAACCCTGATGAGGCCATAGTGCAGCGCTACCGTAACATGATATAGCACGTCAATATTGTTTCCTGCCTCGCGCCCGGGGGCCTATTCCTCGGGGCTCCATTCAGTTCTCTGTGTCCTCCTCCCGGGGACTAGCCCGGCTAAGGTACTCCAGGTAGCGGGGGCAGCTATACGCGTTGTCGAGTACCAGTCGAAGTACCTCTCTGCTTTCCACCCGGTAGCTATAGGTGAGCCGAGCGAGCCTAACTAGGCCCCGGCCTACGGGCACTTGGGCTGTAAACGCTATGCGTGTGAATAATCCTTCGCGTGCTAGGAGCCTTTCTAGCCGCTCGAACACCCTTCTATAGGTTCCTCGGAGCCCGGCGAGCTTCTCCCCGTCGCGATAGGCGGTTATTCTAGCCTCTAGCTCGGTGTTAGGCTCTAGAGCGTCGGGGTACAGCTGGTAGAGCTTCTCTAGGGCCGAGCGGGCAGCGTAGACACGGCCCATGTGGGTGTAGATGTAGACGACGAGGCCCCTGGCTTGGAGCCATTCCAGGGCCTCCCGGGCCCTGGGGATGGGCATGCCTAGCGCCCGTGCTATTACGTCGAGAGGTGCTGGCTGCTCCTCTATAGCCTCTAGGACGCGGCGCCGGCGGCTGAAACTCCAGACGTACTCTACTACCCCAGGGTCTATGTTGACGTGGATCCCGGCACGTTGAGCTTCCAATAAACCGTCGATAAGACTATCTACATCCACTGTATCGGGAGTAACGATGAACACTACCCAGCGTGGCCTCTTTCTCGCTGCATCAGTGGCACGGAGTACACGGCCAAGCCTCTGAATGAACCGGAGTGGGCTAGCAGTGTGGCTCCACACTATGAGAAGACTCGCCTCAGGTAGGTCTATGCCCTCCTCGCCCGCGCTAGTGGAGACTACGATGCGTGTTTCGGGCCTCCGGGCTATCTCTAGCGCCTTCTTAGGGTCGATCCGGTGACGGCCCAGGATGAGAGCCGGGTTATACTCGCTTAGTATCTCTGCGATATGTTCTGCAATAACTACCCTATCTACGAAGATTATTGCCTTGTCGAAGCCCTCGTGGTCCCGGAGCACCCTCTCCAGGGCATCCAGCTTATGGGCGGGCCTCACGTCCCCGCTATAGAGGAGCCTTCTTGCCTCTTCGGGGACTAGGCTCCTTAGCCTCTGGCTTCTTTCGAGGCTCTCCCGGAGCGCGAGCGCGCCGTCGCGGACAAACCACCTGATAGCGTTGCCGAGGAGGCTCCGGTTGCTTCCAGAGGCATTGTCCCAGGCGTCCTCGAGGATCATGTAGAGCTGCATCTCGGCATCGTTCAAGGGTGACTCGTATACTTCGGCCTCCCAAGCCGGTATGTAGCGGGCGAGCCTAGGATCATCCCATCCCCAGCATCGTATCTTGCCTATAAGCTCCTCTATCTCCTCCTTCCTGCTAGGCGGTACGTAGGCGGTTAGGCCTAGTCTCCAGCGGAACTGGTACCCCGCCATCACCTTCTTGTAGGCATCCTGGCCCGTAGTATGGTGGCACTCGTCGACCACGACTGCGTCGAAGCCCTGGCTCCTGAACTCCTCCCACTCCGCTACCACTATCTCCGGCGTAGCTACTACTATCCGGCTTCTCCAGCCCCTGCTCCTCTCTCCCCTGCTCAGACTCCCGTGAACCGGTGCAGCGTCGAGGCCCTGGCTCCGGAGGAACCTCGCGCTCTGCTCTACCAGGAACCTAGTAGGCTCGAGAACTAGCACGCGGCGGGCACGTCCGCTGCGGAGCAGCTCCTCTATCCAGAGCACAGCTACCAGAGTCTTCCCGGCACCGGTAGGCATGCATACGACGGCTGCTTCTTCGCGGAGCGCCCACTCAGCAGCCTCGCGCTGGTAGTCCCTCGGCCTTAGCCGCGCCACCTAGCCGCTCCCCTAGCCCTGGTTATGTCCTCGATGTGGGATGTCCTTCTGAGAAGTGTGAGGACAGTTGAGGGTAAAGAAGAGGGGTTAGCTGAGGTACTGTACAGCCTCCTTCATTACCTCGGCGTAGAGGGTTACGGTGTCGCGGTACTTTGTCTCCGGTATACCGGTGTAGATGAGATGCATCCTTAGTGGTAACTCCTTCTCCCGGACCTCCTTCACCATGAACCTGGCGAGGGCTCGTGCCAGCGGTGCTAGGTCTGGGTAGCCCTTGCCGAGGGGCACGCGCTTCTTGAGTATCCTTCTGCCGAGCGCGAAGCCTACCACCTGGCTGAAGCGGAGCGAGAGGAAGCCGTGGCTCAACTCTAGGGTCTTGCGGAGTATGTTGGTCCAGAACGCCTCGTCCGCCATGAGGTTGGCTTGCTCGAAGTCGCCGTGCTCGCTAGCCCCAGTCTCGAGCATCCATGCGTTCTCTAGCTGTACGGAGACTATCAGCCGCTCCTCTCCAACCATCTCCCTTAGGGCCTTTATCTCGTCCCAGAGGCCGAGCATCCGCTGCGTATAGGGCACCTCGACGCTGATAACCATGCCCTCACCGGCCTCCTCGGCTAGCCTCTTCAGCACGTCGGCGGCTACCTCGAGGTCCCGGTGGTCCATGTAGGCGCGCCAGCCTAGGTGGAGGTTGAATACCTCGGCGCCTGCTAGCCGCGCCTTCCTGACAGCGGCTACTAGGGCCTTGACCGTCCTCTCCTGCACGTACTTGTTGGTGGAGACCACGTTGTAGTAGGGGGCGTGCGCGGTAACTGTGGTGAACGCCTTTGAGGCGAACTCGCGGTACTGTTGGAAGTAGTCCTCGCCCCGGCTACGCCGGGCAAAGTCGTAGGGCGGGATCTCCGTGAGCTTAGTGCCGAGTGCCGCTGCTATGGGGAGCTTAGAGAAGGCGTTGTAGGTGCCCCAGTCAAAGAGTATCATGTCCGTCTTTCACCAGTAGACATAGTGTATGGAGTGATAGCTAAATGCATAGCCCCCGGCGAGCAGCGCCGCAGGCAAGGCGAGGAGAAGAGGCAGAGGAGGTCGCTTCATGACCCGGCAATGGGTGCTGCCACCCTGGCTAGCCCTGGGCCTGGCACTAATCGGCATATCCACGGCTGCGCCGTTGGCTAGGCTAGCCGGGGTAGACGGCGCTACTGCAGCGTGGTGGAGACTCCTAGTAGGTAGCGGCATCACCCTCGTGGCCGCGCTGCTCGCCGGCCAGCTGCCCCGCAGCCGCGTGCTCGTGACACGTAGCCTCCCCGGCGGTGTCTTTCTGGCGGCGCACTTGGCCCTCTGGCTCGAGAGCCTACGCTACATGAGCGTAGCATCCTCTACGGGCATAGTTGTGTCGTACCCCGTTATCGCGGCGGCCTACGAGGCGCTGGTCGAGGCTAGCCTCCCGCCCCGCCGCCTCCTAGGCGTAGTCCTCGGCTTTGCCGGTGTCGCTGTGCTCTCCACGCCCTGGGCGGGCGCCACGCTGCCCGGCGCACTGCTGGCCCTTGCCGGCGCCTTCACGGCAGCCGCTTACTTCCTCACGGGCCGCCGGCTACGCGTATCGGGCGCTACAACGCTAGAGTACACAGCGACAGTCTACACGGCCGCGTTCCTAGTAATGACTCTCTACTGCCTCGCAGCCGGTATAGAGGCCTGGAGCCCGCCGGGACGGAGCCTATCCTACCTGGTAGCGCTGGGCCTCGCCCCCATGATCATGGGCCATACTATGCTGAACTACGCGCTAGCCTACTACCCGGCAGGTGTAGTGACCGGGGTAGCGCTGCTCGAGCCCTACGGCGCGAGCCTTCTTGCCTGGCTAGTCCTCGGCGAGGAGCCGCCGCCGGCTAGTATACCGGGGCTCGTGCTCTCGGTCACCGGGGCCTGGCTCGCAATCAGCCCCGGAGGAGCTTCTCGTAGACGACGGCCCTAGCGAGGTCCTCGAGCGCCTCTAACCGGTCCACGGCCTCATAGACGGCCTCCACGGGGTCCTTGGAGACGCCGATGGCTACTGCGCCGTGGCCCTCTAGTACGGCAACGTCGCAGTCCCGGAGTGCTTCAGCTGCTAGCCTCGCGAGCTCCTCCGTACCCGGCTCGACTTCTGGTACAGCAGCGACGCAGTTGCCTAGGTAGTAGCGTGCCTCGACACCTAGTGCTTCGGGCCTAAGCTCTAGCCCGAGACGGCGGGCTAGGACGGCGTAGGGGTTGTGGGCGTGAACTATGGCTCGGACATCGCTCCGTGTTCTGTAGACTGCGAGGTGGAGCCGATACTCGCTGCTTGGCTTGCCTTCGTACACGTAGCCCTCGGGACTCATTACTGCTATGTCTTCAGGCTTCATCCGGGTCTTTATGGCGCCGCTTGGGGTTATGTAGATGAACCTTGTACCGTCGGGTAACTCTAGCACAGCGCTAGCGTTGCCGCCGCGGAGGTTAAGCAAACCACGGTCATGAAGAATCCTCATGGCGTCAACTAGGGTTTGCCTGATCTCGTAGCCCGGTTGCCTCAGCGCCAAACACCCCGCTGCATGAGGGAAGGGGCTCCAGGGCCGGGCTACTGGGCTGAGGTATCTATGTTGCGTGGCTCTCCCGGTGCTCCCTGTACACTTGGAACCTCTTTGGTTCTAATTGTTATGGAGAGCAGCTGGGTACGGTAGTGGGCGCCCTCTCCGCGCCGTATTACTCACATTATTAATTGTGTGAATACTACCGGTGGGTCCACTACACAGACGCCTTAGTACCACTCACGCAGCGTTAACGCGGCTGCGTTAAACGTGTTACTGCTCCCACAGGAGGCCTACTTGGGCTATTCCTTGAAGCATACCCCTCTAGCAGTACTTCCGACTAACCGGGTGTCTCCTGCCGTGCCGATAGTCTACCGCTGCCGTACATGCGGCTTCATACTCCACGTCTTCGTCAAAGTCGGGCAGAATAGCTACGGCATACCCACTCCGAGCGAACTCTCGAGCCAGTTCGGGGGAATCTGTCCTCGGTGCGGCAGTATGCTCAATACGCCTACGCTCAATGACATCGTGATAAAGCCGAATGGACCACAGGAGCTGATAGCAGTGCTAGAGGAGGCGAAGCGCAGCATGAGGATAAGTTTTCGGAGCCTCGAGCGCTACCTTGCAGAGCTACGCCATACAATCCGCGTACACACGAACGTCGAAGCCCCATCGTCCACCAGCGGGTCGGTGGCGATAGAAGCCTAGAAGCGGGGCTCTGACGGGATCGAGGCTCCACATAGCCCCCAGCACTTAGGGGCTCTCGGGGCAGGCTACACTCGTCACAGCCCCGGAAGAGGTGTTGAACAGCCACCTCTTTTACACTCTTAAATTTGTGTGGGTCCTGCCAGAGTTCCTTGCTAGTTGTTTCGGTTTATTGTGCTCCAGCAGCTTTTGGTTCAGCGGCGTACAGTAGTGCTAATTTCTGTAATGTCCGGCGTACTAGCTTGCCAGCAGCAGCCCTTGATACTCCTAGCCGGGAGGCTATTCCCGTTATCGTCGCAGAGTCGCCTAGCATTCTGAGTACTGCTCTCTGCCGAGGTGTGAGTAGGAGCGAACGTGCATCAATAATCTCGACGCTTACGAGCCGGCTCCTGTTCCTAGATATTGTTCTGCGGGTAGCGTTGGTATAGACTGCTACGAAGCGTATAAGCCCCTCGGGTAGGAGCACAGGCTGACCCACGATGTAGCTTCCTTGTAACAGTTGGGCGAGTATACAGTCCCGGCAGCTGACGCGCAGTTTCTCAATACGGCCATGTTGGTCCTCGATAATATGTTCTATCATTCTGCGAGCAGCACCACAGGAGCCGAAGGCCAGATAACTGCGGGGCTTCAGCTCCCGCAGGAGCTGGCACTGCTTCATAGTGATTACAGCGAGCTTCAAGGCCCTGTTCTCCCGAGAATTGCTAACACGTGTTCAAGGAGGGGCTTATACCCACCCCCGGTTACCCTTGCCAGAGGTCTCAACGTATCCGAATCGGTTACGCAAAACATGGAGATGGACAGTGATAAATCTTGTGGTTTCGCGCTGTAGCCTCTACACTAGTAACGCGGCATGTCAATACCCCTTCTTACACGCGTGAACAAGGAGAGGGGGCTGGATTATAGTGAAGAACGGGTTTACAAAGCTAGTACTCGTAGCAGCGATACTAGTCTACATAGTGTATGGTGTAATGGCGTTCTACACGTTCCAGAACCTCCCACCGATACCCGATAAGGTGGTGACAGAGACTGGCGAACTCCTCTTTACCGGTCAAGACGTGGTAGACGGTAAGGTGCTAGTACAACGTTATGGACTTCAGGATTACGGTAGCTTCCTAGGCTTTGGCGGCTACTTCGGCATGGACTATACAGCATATACGCTCCATATACTAGCCGAGACCGCTAAGGAGGCTGGCATAGAGGATCTTAAGGCAGCACTAGAGCCCAGGTTCGAGCAACAGGGCGGCGAGACAATAGCAGTAGTTAGCGACGTCTTCGCAGAAGGCTATCGCCGCGCCCTAGACTTCTACACACGATTCTTCCGCGGAGAAATAACACAGGAGACAAGGCTAGCACCGCTAGACCTTACACCAGACGAGGCCAAGAAGATAACAGCGTTCTTCACCTGGGGCGCAATGATAGCCATCAAGGGCTATACCAATGGGTTCCCCTACTACCCTGGCCTAGTAGAGCCAACCATATCCAGCGTGAAGGCGACCTGGGTAACGATATTCCTCCTACTTCTAGTAGTAATGCCCCTAGTAGGCTACGTACTGCTAAAGTTCATCGACTACTGGCGCGACCGGCGCGTGACGGTCGAGCTGCCGCCGCCGAGCCGCGCCCAGAGACTAGCACTAGTAGGCATGGCCCTAGCAGCGCTTGGCCTCGCAGTACAAGGGCTACTAGGCGGCTACATGATGCACCTCTACGCTGAGCAGACACTCTACGGGGTAGACCTCACCGGAATACTACCCTTCAACGTTGCCCGTGCCCTCCACTACAACCTAGCAATACTATGGATAGTAGTGACATGGGTATCCTTCGCCATATTTATACTGCCCTACTTCGGCGCCAAGATAACCGAGAAACACGCCCTAGCCATACTAGGAGCAGGCGCTGTAACAGCACTAGGCATACTCTTCGGAATATGGCTGACATACCTGGGCAAGATGCCCGACAGCATCTGGTTCATACTGGGTAGCCAGGGCCGCCCCGTCATCTCCCAGGGTACGCTATGGCTCCTACTAGTAGCCGGGCTCCTGACATACCTGGCGCTGGTAGTCTACCGGACAGCGAAGACCACGCCGCTAGAGCCGGCACGGCCCCTGCTAAAGATACTAGCAATAGGCCTCGCTGGCGCAGCGGCGGGCGCATTCGTAGGCGCGCTGCCCATAGTGCGGCCCTGGAGCCACTTCACCGTCGACGAGTACTTCCGCTGGATAACAATCCACAGCTTTGTCGAGGGCTTCTGGCCAGCGATACTGGTGCCGATACTGGTAGCTCTGCTAATTGTAACAGGCCTGGTGCCGCCCAAGCTAGGCATAGCAGTAGCTGGTATGGACGCGGCCCTCGAGATAGCAACCGGCATGATAGGCACGGCCCACCACTACTACTGGGGCGGCGAGCCAACCTTCTGGATGTACGTCGGTGCTGCTATGAGCACACTAGAGGTGCTCCCCATAGGCTTCCTGATAGCCTACGCTATAGTCCTATGGCGCCGTGGTGAGATGAAGACCGAGCTGCAGAAGACCCTGGTAACCTTCATACTCGTGGCAGCGCTAGGCGGCGCGATAGGCGTCATAGCTTTCGGCGCCGGCCTCATCAATATGCCAGTAGTCAACTACTACCTCCACGGCAGTCAAGGCACGATGGTGCACGCACACCTAGCTATGCCGCTGGCCTATGGTATTCCAAGCATATTGATGTGGGTTGTAGCATTCTACCTTGCCGGCGGCTTTAGCGACACGACACTCCGCAAGCTACGCAAGGCAGCGATAGTGATGGCTATAGGCTTCTACCTCCAGATACTCGTCTCGCTAGGCCCACTAATGCTGAAGCAGTTCGACGCTGGGAGCAGCCAAGGCTACTGGTTCATAAAGAGTCTAGTGACGCCTGACGGCTCGCCAGGATTCTGGATGGATGGCACGGTGAAGGCGTTAGTATGGGCTAGGCTGCTAGGCGACCTCGTTGTGGCGGCAGCTCTGCTAGTCTTCCTGGTAGAGATCGCTAAGGCTCTCCCGAGAGCGCTGAAGAGTTGACGAGCACCTCTACTGAGGCCGGGGTACACGCTCTAGGAGACGTAGCCCCAAGGGACGAATCCTTTTTGCAATCACTACAGTACCCTGGGGGCTAACTCACGCTCCATCCTAGGAAGTTGTCCCAGCCCCGGGGTTCCAGAGTTCTCCCCCGATGAAGCAGCCGGGGCCCCGGCCCGTCCAGAACTCTGCCCATACGGGCTATGCGTAGCCCGACCTTCTCCGCCTCCTCCTCTACTATGCTGGCGCAGCTTGGCTTCACGGTGAAGACGATCTCGAACTCCTGGCCCCCATAGAGCGCCAGCTCTAGCGGGTCTAGGCCCTTCTCCGAGGCGTAGTCTATCGCCTCCCTCTCAACCGGGGTGTCTTCGACCTCTACTGCTGCCCCGGCGGCCCGGGAGAGTAGCCAGAGGCTATATGCGAGCCCGTCGCTAGTATCTACGGAGCTTGTTAGGCAGCCTCGGGGCAGCCTCTCAGCAAGCTCGGCGAAGCCCAGCCGGGCAATAGGCCTAGACATATCCATGAATGCCCTCGGGTAGGATTCCATGTCCTCCCTCCACGTGCCGGCGGCGAGCGAGTGGAAGACGAGCCCGCCGAGCCCGAGCCGTCCAGCAGTAGTATAGACTAGGTCGCCCCTCCTGGGCTGGCGCGGCACCGGCGCAGCTCGGGCGACGCCTACAGCGGCTACGTTGACCCAGCCGCAGCCTTGTCCATGGCAGCTGTTAAGGTCGCCACCCGCTAGCCAGCCGCCGTGGACTCTCGCTGCTTCGGCAGCACCACTTACTAGCTCTTCAAGCTCCTCTAGTAGCGTCTCAGGGGCTAGGCCGAGTGAGATTAGGAACACGAGCGGCCGGGCAGCTTTCGCTGCAAGGTCGCTGGCAGCTGCTGCGACTTGGAGCCAGCCTAGATCCCTTAGACTCATCCACGGCGCCATGTTGGAGGCTATACTACCCCCGTCAATCTTGACGAGTAGGCGGGGGCTACCCGGTCCAGCGCAGGAGGCGTCATCACCTGGGGCTAGGCTCGGGCAGCGCCACTGGCCCCAGAGCAGCTCGGCTAGAAGCTCGGCTGTACGATGCTCCCCAATGTCGGCGAGCCTTATGCTGCTGCGCCTCTGCAAAACCACCCCTCGAGGATCAGCAGGGCGAGGACTAAGAAGCTAGGAAAACTGCACGTTACAGCGTGATCGCGTCGAGGCTCTGGTGTCCGGTGCGGCGCAGCGCCTCGCCTATACGCTTCCATGCCTCCTCGTTTGCGGCTACAACCACGCTGCCGACACGCACTACCTGTGTAAGGACTGCGTCATGCTTCTCGACTGCTACGTGCGCCCCGGCCTCGCGGGCGAGCCAGATGGCAGCAGCTACGTCTACTACGCGGAGCCGGCCACGGACGTCTATGAAGGCCTCAGCGCGGCCGAGCCCAGCCCAGACTATCTCGAGGCTAGCACTGCCGAGCGCTCTTACACTCCTCTTGTCGCCTGTTAGCCGGAGATACTCGTGCACAACCGCAGCTTGCTCCGGCTTCTCCACGTAGGCTAGGACTAGCCTCGTCTTCCGACCGTTCTCGACTACAACCCTAGCGCCGCCCTCGTAAGCGCCCCTGCCCCGAGCGAAACTAAGGACAGGCCAGGGAAAGACGGGTGCTACAGCACCTGCTACTACGTCTCTTAGACTAGGCTCTCGTCCCGCGGGCAAGGGTGCGACAGCGATGCTTACAGCGCTCCAGGGGACTAGGCCGGCGTAGTTCTTGCTTCCGTCAAGAGGGTCTGCGACCACTATGTAGGGATCATCCCCGAGCTTTATGAGGCCATGTTCCTCGCCCAGGAAGAGGCCGCGGAACCCCTCAGCCTCTAAAAGCTCTATAATGTTCTGCTCGCTCTCAACGTCTATCCTCATGCCCTCGTCTCCATCGTGACCGTGGACAGCCACGACGCTGAGGAGTTCCTCGAGGCCGAAGCGGTCGCGGAGATACGCAGCAGCCTCTCCTGCGACGCGGACAGCGAGCCTCCGAAGGTCTTCGAGCTCGCGGCGCTCCGCGAGGAGAGTCTCCACCAGGCTCCCTGGAGACCCGGGGCTCTCCCGACCCCTTTATCCAGGTTCCGGTTGTCAGCGAATCCGGGACTCGTGATACCCGCTTCACACAGCCCGACACAATTTATTATGCTGGACCTGATTTGATGGTGCCCCGTAGCAGCCGGTGCTGCAACAGCCTTCGGTGCAAAACAGCTACACCAGTATTGTTCCGGAAGGCTAGTAGCCCAGCCCAGTAGTCTGCGAGCTGGAGCTGCCGGCCCAGCAGCCACACGGGGTCCTGGATCCGCTGGGCCGACAACAGCCAGCTAGTGCTACGCGGCATTACGGCGTATGCCTCGAAACTCCCTTCGAGCCCTAGCCCAGCGAGCATGCCTGCTAGCCTCTCTGCAGCCCTTTCCCAGCGTTCCCTAAGTCTAGAAAGTAGCCCGGTAGCCAGCCGGAGTCTCGTCTCTAGCCTGGCCCCAGCACCCTCTGTCGCCAGTTTCATCCGGCCTAGCTTCTTCTCCCTTTCACGCGCGTCGAGTAGTCTGCCCGTGTAGACACGGGCTGCTGCTACGTGAGGCTGTTCTGCTATCCTCCAGAGAAACCTCCAGGACTGAGTAAGCCCCACCTTGACCCGAGAGCCGCCATAGTCTAACACGTATACGGAGAACTCCTCGTCAGGTTTGAGCCGGTACGCCTCGAGGCATGCGGGATCGAAGCCCTGGGCGCAGCGCTCGTAGAGAGCCTTCCAGCTACCCCGGTGGACCCGGCAGTACCCGTCACGGGTCACAGCAGGGTTAGTACAGTACCGGTGCCGCCACGGCTCGCCCCGAGGACCTTCATGGAACCTGCATAGTAGCTCTCCTAGCTCCTCGATTAAGAGGATCGGCTCCCAGACCACGCTGACGCTCTGCCCCGGTAGCTCTTGTACCAGGAGCCCGACCTGCCTAACCCGGAGGACATTGAGTTCGACCTCTACACGTGAACTATTGCCGAGCCATGAATCTAGCCCAGAGCCACGCGCCTCTCCGTGGAATGTACCGACGACTTCATAGTCGAAGACGATTGCTCTCACGGCGGGCACAGCTGTTACCCTCGTGACGCTCCTTCTCCCCGGCGGCTCAAGCCCCCCGGCTTAAATACCCGCTCTTGCCGCCTTCTAGAATCACTCCCAGCGGTGGCTCTAGGATATGCCCCGGGCACCCCTCACAGTAGACAAGGTACAAGAATTCATAGGCGAAACCGTCTATGATCCTTATGGCCGTGTTGCTGGCAGGCTTGTGAGCTTCGAGAGCGACGTGGATGGTACAGTGCAGAACGTCGTCGTAGAGACCGAGTCCCGGGATGTACGCTTCATACCCGCAGAGGCCATAGAGATTAAGGAGGGGCGCATAATAGTCTGGCCCGAGTGGAAGGTTGTAGCCCACAAGGTCATAGCTAGCTACCAGCGGGCCCTCAAGAGGCTCAAGGGCCTAGAAGACATGTACAGCAGGAACGAGATACCTAGTGTAGTCTATCACGAGATGAGGAAGAGGCTCAACGCCAGTCTATCCAGGCTCAAGGACGAAGCCAAGAAGCTCCGGGAGATGATAAACCGGAGGATGCACGACATAGAAGATAATAATCTTAAGCTAGACCGTGCAATAGCCAACCTCAAGGTCTCCTACATGGCTGGCGAGATCGGCGAGAAAGCCTACAAGACTGCAATAGAGCACCTCCGCGGCGCTAAGGACAGTAACACGCGGGAGCTAGAAGACCTCAAGGCCACAAAGAGCAAGGTCGAGGCCCTCGAGAGCGGCGCACTAGACCTCGTGAAGTCAAAGCCAGCCGAGTCGAAGACTGAGGCAAAGAAACAACCAGAGCCATCAAAAGCCCCGGCTTCGCCGATACAAGGGCTACAGCCGATACCAGTCAAGGTGATAGAGGGCTAAACCCTCTCCAGGGAGGGACCCCGGGACGAAGCCTCGACCCCTAGCCCCAGTTTTTAGCCAGCCCTCCGATGCGAGCTCAATCTCTCCCTCCTCCTGCCGCGCAGCCTCCGCCACCCCCTCTACACCTACACCCCTGCTATGTAACACTATGGTCCTCTCTTTTGCACCAAAATTGCGTCCTGCTTGTTGTTGCATCCTCCCAGTGTTACCTGGGTATAGCTTCTACATAGCATCAGAGCGTTCATCGTCGTGCAGCCCCCGGCGCTATAGCGCCGGCGGAGACTGCGGCTGTGACGGGTACTTACTGTGTGTTAGCGGGGTGGAGGGGCTAGCTATCCACCATCATGGCGAATACTGTGAGTGGGAGCGATACCACCACTAGTGCAGAGAGGTGACCCCGCGGTGGCAGCGATAGTTGCACGCTTACTTCAGGCCCTGGGGCTCGGGGGCAACCAGGAGCCGAGCCTACACGAGAAGATAGACCAGGTAATAGTCAAGCTCGAGCTAATAGAGGACAATGTGGCTGAGCTCCGCTACAAGTTCGAGAAGAGGAGCCGTGAGCTCTTCGAGAAGGTCATCACCCTACTCCGCCGCGGCGAGAAGAGCCGCGCAGCCATATACGCGGGAGAAGTAAGCCAGGTAAGGAACATACTCAAGATGGTAATGGCGGTGGAGAACCTGGTGATAATGACAAAGGAGAGGTTGAAGACCGTGAGGGATACACGCGAGCTAGGCCAGACACTAATGGTGTTCGGTGCAGCCCTAGAGGAGGTGAAGGACCAGGTACGCGCGATATACCCCAACCTCAATCTAGCATTCGAGGAGCTATCCAGGAGCGTCAAGAACATGATAGTGGAGACCAGTGTCGACGCTATAGGCGACATAGACCCGGCTGTGATAAGCAGTAGTGCAGTACAAGTACTACAAGAGGCTATGAAGAAGGCCGAGGAGAGGATAAAGAGCGAGTTCCCAGAGCCACCAGTAGAGCCCGTGATACAACTACAGCCGAGCCGCCAGCAGGCAGCGGCAGCAGTAGCCCTGGCCGCGGCAGCGGGACCAGCCCCGGCAGCTGCTATCCCTGCCAGCTACCGGGGGCGCCGCAAGCCTAGCGGCGAGGAGCTAGAAAAACTAGTACTAGACTACATAAAGCAGCACAACGGCTTCCTAGACATACGCGACTTCACAGCCACATACAATGTGTCCAAGAGCGAGGTGCTAAGGGCGCTACACAGCCTCGCCGAGAAAGGCCTCATAGCCCTAGCCTAAGCCCCGCGTAGCTATTTACAATCCCCCGGACCCCCGGGGCCACATGGGCTCGACGATTTTACACGGGAGGCTCCTCTCGTAGCTGTGCTCCTCCTAGAGCTTCTCGAGCTCCTCGAGGGCTTCTACGGGTAGCCTCCAGCCCAGGGCTCCGAGTATCTCTCTTAGATGATCCCTCTGCTCGGTCTTCGGTATAGCTACTACTCGGGGCCTCGATATCAGGTAGTTGAGCGCCACTTGTACCGGTGTACGGCCGAGCCTTTCTGCAACTCTTCTAACGACCGGGTGCCGGGCTACAAGCCCGCGCTCAAGCGGCGTATAGGCCTGGATAGTGACCCCGTTGCGGAGCGCTAGCGGGAGGAGCTTCTCCTCCACCTGCCTCCGGTGGAGCACGCTATAATGCACCTGGTTGACCACTATCTCGGCGGAGGCCGTAGCCTCCAGGGCCTCCTCTAGCTGCCTGTGGTCGAAGTTGCTTACACCAATATACCTGGCATACCCCCTGCTGATGGCTACGCGCTCTAGCTTTTTCACCTGCTCCGCCACCGGCATATCGTCGAGCGGCCAGTGGATGAGAACCAGGTCTACAGTACTCACGCCCAGCCGTCGGAGACTAGCCCTTAGAGCCCGCTCTAGCTCCTCGGGTCTCCATAGCCTCCAGGGTAGCACCTTCGTCGTCACGAACACTCGGTCCCGGCCCACGATTCGTAGAAGTTTCCCCACAAGCTCCTCGGCAGCACCATCACCGTACATCTCAGCCGTGTCCACGTTGTCCACGAGGCCAGTCTCGACAGCCTCTACTAGGACCTCGAGAGCCCGCCGCGGGTTACGTATAGCCCAGGTACCAAGCCCAATAGCCGAGACAGTATCCCCACCGATGGGCTTACGGTCGCTCGGGTCCACGGGGAAGAGTGGCATATAGGCACCAGCCGGGAGAAGAACCATGTGCCTCAGATTTGCCTACCGCTAGGCGGCTCGGCAGCAGAAGGAACCAGCATCAACTAGAGGGAATATAAGAAATATTTGTCCAAACGTGGGAGAAGTGTGAATCTGTCCTAGCGGTTTTGGGGTACAAGCTGACGGGGGAGAGTCTTCTGGTCTGGCAGGGGTGAAGTACATCTAGCTCTGGTGGAACTCCCCTAGTCGTGGAGCTATCGTACTGCTATGCCCCAGTCTACTAGCGCTGCGTGTATCATCGAGGCACCAACGCCCGCTACGAAGAGCGAAGTTATCCTCGTTAGCACCCTCATAGTGCTCCGGCCGAGGAACTTGAGTACCGCCTCTGCTGCTACGAGGAACGCCCAGACAGTAGCTGCGGCAGCCACTATGGCTGCTAGTAGTGCTATCCTGTTCCCCTCAGTCGTGAAGACTATCACGTAGGTTATGGTGGCTGGGCCTACGAGTAGCGGCATGGTGAGCGGTACTAGGGCCGCGTCGCGTGGGTCTGGTGTCTGGGTCTTAGCGTGGCCCTCTAGCCGGTGTAACGCTATCCCTAGCAGCACTATGCCGCCGGCGAACCGGAATTCATCAATGCTTATCATGTAGAGTCTTAGCAGCAGGTCGCCGGTGAAGGCTACGAAGAAAAGTAGTCCTATCACGACCATGGTTACGAAGTTTGCTAGCCTCCGTCTTTCCCATGGGTGTAGCTTCTCCACTGTATCCAGGAATATCGGGGCGGCGCCGAACGGGTTCATTATGAAAACCAGCGTAGCGTAATAGGAGATGAACTGTCCCAGCAGTCCCACCTCCGGCATAGTAGCGGCCCTCCGAGTCCATGTGTTCCAACGAGCTTCTCCCAGGTTTTCGTCCTCCGGCCCCAGTGTAATGCCTTGATGGAGCCATCTATATGTAGCTCTACCAGGCTATACTGGGCCTGGAGGCGTAGACCTCCGAGCACATCCTCTCCGCGGGAGGAGCCTGGAGCCTATGGCGCGGCTTGGCGACGTAGAGGAGAGGGTGCTGAGCTATCTGCGCGACCACCCGGGCAGTAGCCCCCGGGAGATAGCCGACGCACTAGGGGAGTCCCTGCAGCGTGTCAGAATAGCGCTGCAGAGGCTGCGCGACGCGGGGCTCGCTGCCAGGGGCGAGGAGGGCCGCTACTATGCTGTGGCCCCGGCTGTTCAGGGGCTGCCGCGGCGCGAGCTACGCCGTCCAGGGAGCTACGGGCTCCGGGGCGATCTGGATGCAGTGGTCGAGAGGCTCACTCTGCTAGAGGAGCGTGTCGAGAAGCTAGAGAGGCTAGTCGAGGAGCTGCTAGCCCGCTGCCCTCCGGGGGCCCGGAGTGATGCCGAGGGCCGGAGGAAGCCAGCCCACTAGAGCGTAGACGAGCATAGCAGCTCTCACCAGGGAGGCGAGCTCGGCGATGAGCCCGTTGTCGTAGGGCGCGGCTGCTAGGAGGAGCATCACTGCCAGGCGTGGCCAGGGCGCCGGGCTAGGTCCTCCCCGGCCTCGTAGCCTCCTTGTATACGGGACCGGGGCAGTCGAGGCAGCTAGCAGAGCGAGCAGAATGACTGGGTGCACGGGCTCTTCGGAGAGCACGCTGGAGAGCAGCACCACGGCGTGGACGAACATGGGGAGCCCGGAGAAGTAGTCTAGGCTGGGCACCGGCCTGTACACGAGCCTCCAGAACCCAGCAGCCACCAGTCCACCGGCATAGAGCGCGAATAGGGCATCCATGGCCCCTGCGGCGTCCTGAGTGCTGAGCCAGGAGGCGTAGACGACGAGTGGCGCCACTACCTGGGATACACGGTCGAGCGCCCGGTCCAGCATCTGGCCCTGGGGCGTGCTGCCGCTAGTGTGGCGGGCCACCCAGCCGTCGAGAACATCGAGAGCATAGGAGACGAAAAGGAGCCTCAGCGCAGCCTCAAGCGCGCCAGCAGAGGCTAATGCTACCGCGGCGCCGGCGGCGAAGCCGCCAGCCAGAGTTACTGTGTCTGCAAGCCTAGGCAAGGCACTAGCCTCCCCGCCTTGGTTCGGGTCTGGATGCATGTGCTGTTTATGTGATGTGTCTGCTGCCTTATAATCGCAGCCATAGCGTCCAGGATACAATACCATCTTCGGGGGTCTACCTGCAGTGTCTGCGGGGCTGCACAAGCTAGAGGCTATGGCCCGTAGCTATGCTCTCGCAGCCGTCCGAGCTGACCGGGAGGGCAAGGTACAAGAAGCGATAAGCAACTACCGCAAGGCCATAGAGATACTGACCAAGATAGTTCGCCTCTACCCCGATAACCCCCTTGCCCACGTCTACAGGGGCATCATACAGCAGTACCGTAAACGCGTCGAGCAGCTGGAGAAGCTCGGCGTCCCCGCAGCGCCGACGGAGGCTGAGCAGCTGGAGGAGTGGATAGTCACAGAGAAGCCCAATGTGAGGTTCAGCGACATAGCTGACCTCGAGCACGCTAAGCAGGCTATAAAGGAGGCAATAATCTACCCCGTCAAGAGGCCGGACCTCTTCCCCCTAGGGTGGCCCCGGGGCATTCTCCTCTTCGGGCCGCCAGGCTGCGGTAAGACTATGCTAGCAGCGGCTGTGGCAAACGAGGTCGATGGTGTCTTCTTCAGCGTAGACGCGGCGAGCATTATGAGTAAGTGGCTCGGCGAGGCGGAGAAGAAGGTCAAGATGCTCTTCGAGAAGGCCCGGCAAGCGGCGAGAAACGGTAAACCCGCGATAATATTCATTGACGAGATAGATGCACTCCTCGGGGTACACGAGAGCGAGGTGGGTGGCGAGGTCCGTGTACGCAACCAGTTCCTAAAGGAGATGGACGGCCTCCAGGATAAGAGCAATAAGCTTCACGTCTACGTGATAGGCGCCACTAATAAGCCGTGGAAGCTCGACGAGCCCTTCATACGCCGGTTCCAGAAGCGTATATTCATACCCCCGCCTGACATCCGTGCCCGTGTTGAGCTATTCAAGCTCTACACTAAGAGCCTAAAGCTAGCACCAGACGTGGACATAGAGAAGCTGGCAGAGATGACTGAGGGCTACAGTGCGAGCGACATCAAGGACATTGTCGTGGAGGCACACCTACGCACGGTCAGGGAGCTATTCGAGCAGGGAGGCGGCGAGGGCGAGCCACGCCCGATAACCATGCAGGACTTCATTGAGGCGATAAAGGCCCGTCGCCCAAGCATAACACGGGAGATGATAGAGGCCTACCAGAGGTGGTACGAGCAGTTCCGAGGCTAGCCCTCTACGCTACACTATACATACTGAATATCATTCTTCCCTCATGCCCTGCATTATCCCCCGCAGCTATAGCCACGACGTCCCAAGGAGCACGTGGAGACAGAGAAAGGCATAACACTGTATGACTACCCTGGCATGTGCTCATCTTACCAGATGATTACTTCTCTATGAAGTGCTCCCCTCTTCTTTATTCTGCACAACCGGAGCCTAGGCTGCGGGGCACCACATCTCGGGCAACGTGGCTCCGCGTCTCCTTCCTTTGCATAGACCCTAATTCCCCAGGGCTTCCGGGAGACTAGGGGCGAGCCGCAGCTGTTGCAGAGCGTGTCAGTGAGGGTATAGCTCTCGTCTGGATAGAGGTAGACGTACACTCTGCCCTTCTCGCGCAGCTTTTCGACAAGCCGGTAAGCCTTGTCCTCAACGCCCTCGGCTGGTAGTACGTGTATCGGTGTCTCGGGGTAACGCTCGGCGAGGTCACCTACTACAGCCTGGCTGCGAGGCGAGCCGTCAAAGGGCACGTGGATCTCTATGATGTCGAATACTCTGTGCGCCTCTCGCAGCGCCTCGGCTACGTGGTCTGGCCGGGGAACCTGCTCCACAGCCAGGAGGTACTCGAAGACTAGCCCGTCGAAGCCCATGTCGTGGGCTTGCCGGAGCCGATCTAGGGCTAGGAGGCCAGCGGTGCGGGCGAGCACGTAGCGTAGCCCAGGCACCTCCCTGCGGAGTATCTCCGGGAGTTGTAGAGCCCAGTCTTGGACTAGAGGCTCTCCGCCGTCGAGCAGGAAGACGCTCGGCTCTATCACTCGTAGCCGGGATAGCTCACGCGGGGCTAGCTCCCGCTGCTCAACGGCACGTGGGTCCGTGTAGTCGCGCCAACTGCAGAGCCTGCATCTCCAAGGCGAGCCGGCTAGCATTAGGCGGGCAGCAGCTCCGCCGGGGCACGTGTGGGCTAGGGGCACGTCCTCGACCCGTAGGACGCTGAGCCATAGAGCCCTCCAGGGCGCCTCGTCGCCGCGCTCCGGGTCTACGACGCCACAACTGCTCTTGCCGCGGCAGTGTAGGGCGCAGCGTGCACACACGGCCTCTGTCAATTGTCGCCCTACCTCCGGTAGAGCCATTTCTCGTCCCGATACTTCTCGACAAGCTTCTCGGCTAGTTCCCGTTCCTCCCTTGTGAGCTTGTCTATCTGTATAGTGTCGTAGCCTAGGGCGCGGCGGAACCCCTCCACGAGGGCTAGCGCAGCCTCCCACTTAGCGGGACGGCGGCCGAGGAGCCTCTCCACAGTGGTGACCCGGTCCTCTATGCCCCGGGCTCTGTGGCTCTCCAGCTTCACCCGGGGAGCTCTCAGCAGCCGCGCCATCACTGCGAGGTCGGCGGCGTATAGCAGGGTGCCGTGCTGTAGCAGCGCCCTCCGGGCCCGGGCCTGCGCGCTCCCAGATATCTTCCGGCCCCCAGCAACCACGTCGTTCACGGGCTTGAACTCGGCCACTACACCGAGGACCCGCAGTGCCTCGACTATGCCGCTACAGACTATCCGGTAGCTTTCTGCGACGTCCCGTAGCCCCGGGATGGAGTCGAGCCTTAGCGCTATCGAGTAGGTCACCTCGCCCCCTGGGTCGTGGTAGACGCTCCCGCCGCCCGTGAATCTCCTGACGACCTCCACTCCCATCCTCCGGGCCTCCTCCATGTTGACGCTGGTTTCGAGCCTCTGGAACCGTCCAATCGTCACGGCGGGCGGGTTGAACACGTAGACCCGGAGCGTATCCGGTATAGCGTCTTCGTCGCGGAGCCGGAGCAGAGCCTCGTCCACAGCCATCTGCCACGCGGCCGGCGAGCCCTCTAGGTCGAGAACTACCCGCAATACTCTAGCCATGGCGTCTCCCCGCGACTCTTACCGCCGGCTCTAGCCCCTCCCTGAGATAATTACGTGTACAGCCTAGTGGCCCTTTATGCAAGTCTGGATGCAGTGTACAGCAGCCACTCTATCTTCGTGAGCAGCGGATACCGTTCCCTTCTGGACGCACTCGGCGCCGGAGATAACACCGAGGAGGCGTGGCAGCTCCAGCCCTGGGGGACGGTGTAGAAGTGCTAGTACGCGCCTCGCTCGGCACACTAGCAGTGCTAGGCCTGGAGAGAGTCCGGCTAGCTGCACGGCCTACTACAGCCTATCTGCTCCAGTACAGTCCCGGGGGCTGCATAGCGCGCTGCATGTTCTGTAGCCAGTCCGCGCCGGCGCGGACGCCCCGGCGGCTGCTGGGCAGAGTCACGTGGCCTGTGGTTGAGCTGGAGAAGCTCCTCGGGGCCTGGAGGAGGGGATTGTTCGCCCGGGTCTGCCTCCAGACTGTGCTCCGCCCGGGCTTTGCTTGCGAGGCAACCGAGATACTCGAGAAGCTGCGCAGAGCCGACCCCGACATCCCGGCGTCGGTCACCACTACGCCGGTCGAGGACTGGGTGCTCCACGAGTGGCGCCGCCTCGGCGTAGACACGCTTGGCGTAGGGCTCGACGCTGCCTCGCCTCGGGTCTTCCGCGAGGTAGGCAAGCCCTACACATGGGACATGTATATCGACTTCATACGCAGGGCTATAGGCGTCTACGGCCGCGGCAGAGTCTATGCTCACCTCGTGGCAGGGCTCGGCGAGACACCCAGGGAGATGCTCGAGGCCATGAAGACCCTCTACGCTATGGGCGCCAGGGTGGCGCTCTTCAACTACACCCGGCTCCCCGGCAGCCCCCGGGCCTTCCCCGGGGTGGACCCGGCCACGTACCGTGTCTACCAGCTCGCTCGGCTCCTACTCGAGCACGGCCTCGACCCGCTAGACTACATCGACCCCCGGCCCCCGCTACGGTTCACCAAGAAGCCACCGCTAGACCCCCGCTACGGGCTGCTGACTAGCGGTTGTCCCGGCTGCAACAGGCCATTCTACAACGAGCCACCCCGTGGCCCCATCTACAACTATCCCTCCATGGAGCTGCTCCGACGCGACCGGGAGGCGGTAAAGAGACAACTAGAGGAGATAGGTCTAGGTGGAGGAGAGTGACCAGGCTAAAGGCCTTCCGCATGATCCGCCGCTTCACCGAGGTAAGCCTCACCGGCGCCAGCTGCCCACTAAACTGTAGCCACTGCCGCGGCCGCTACCTAAAGGGCATGACCCCCGTGCCGTCGGGGCCCCGCGGTCTCCTCCAGCTCCTCGAGAAGCTCAGCCAGCGCGGGGTACGCGGGGTCCTCGTGAGCGGCGGGCTCCGGCCGGACGGCCGGCTCCCCCTCGAGCTCTACCTCGACCAGCTCCGCGAGGCCCGGAAGAGGCTAGGCCTCGTGATCAACCTCCACCCCGGCTACGAGGACCGCCCGCGGGTGCTCGAGCAGCTCCGTGACGCAGTCAACGTGCTGGACTACGAGCTCAGTCTCAGCCCCGAGATGATCAAGGGGGTGCGCCGGCTCCCCTTCAGCCCCGAGCATACGGTCAAAGTAATGGAGGCCATGATGGAGCACGGCCACGACGTGGTACCCCACATCTTCCTATGGCACCCCTGGAGCAGCCCAGAGCTGCTAAAGAAGGAGCTAACCATAGCGGCCGACCTAGGCGCCAAGCGGGCCACATTACTCGTCTACATACCCCCGCCCGGCGAGCCCCAGCCACCCGCCGAGAAGCTCGTAGAACTGCTACGTCTAGCCCGCAGCCTCTGGCCGGGGGAGCTAGCTCTAGGCTGCATGAGGCCATACAGCGTCAAGCCAATATTGGATCGCGCTGCGGTAGAGGAGGGCCTAGTGGACAGGATAGCGAACCCAAGCCCCCGCGCCCTAAGAGAAGCCAGGGTAGAGCACACCCTCTATGATGCCTGCTGTAGCCTACCCGAGAACCTTCTATCAAGGTTCCGTGTCAAATAGCCCCAGATCTGCATCACTGCTATACGCATGGTAGTGTTGGTCTACCTTAGCGGTACATGTACTTAAATCGTATTGGTAGGAATTCATTGCCGTGATATTGCCCCAGACAGTCAGCTAATCAATGCCTTTAATTGTAATACCACTTCTAGGATGGGTTGGCTAGGTCCTCAACTGAGTCGAGTATGAAGGCTACGGGGAGTGCTAGGAGGATGCGCTCCTCGGGCCCCACCAGGTTCCTAATGGTATCGCCTAGGAGGGGGAGGTGGTCGAGGTAGGCTATCACCGGCTTGTCGCCCTTGCCGGCTATCCTCCAGTACCGCTTTGCATCCTTCTCGGTCAAGCCGCGTCTCTCGCTGTACAGCTCCCCGAGGCTCCCGGCCTGTATCCTTTCAATAACAGCCTCCGCCGTGGGCACGAGGAAGTCTAGAGCGCTGTACCCGGCTATCCTCATGTGGAGCCTTGCGTCCTGCAGCCCCAGAGCCGGGCCACGGACCACATGTATGACGAGCCCTGCCTCCTCCAACACCCTGTACGCGTTGCCCGTGACGAGCAGTGGCGATGCGTAGACTAGGCTCAGCAGCAGCGACTCAACTAGTACACGCGGCACATCAGCATCGGCTAGTGCCTCGGTGGCGCGCCTCGCCGCAGCAGCGAGCCTCTCGGTAGGGTAGCCTAGGACGTGGAAGGGCTTACCGCCCAGGAAGCGTTCAAACACATCCATGGCAGCCTCTACGAGGGAGGGTGCGACGCCCAGGTCGCGATAGCGGAACCGGCGGGCAAGCCAGCTAACATAAAGCTCGTGGTCGTCGTCCTCGAGCCCCGCGTAGACCCCGCGTAGGTTCTTGACGAGGTACACGTAGCCGGGTAAGCCCTCCAAGGCCAAGACCAGCCAGCCGTTACATATTGACACCCTGGCTGAGAGGGTCTAAGCATTAGCGCTTGCAGCCGAGCTTCAGAGTCTCTCCGTGGCACGCCGCGGCGCGGTACAGCTAGAGAGCAGAGGGACTACACAATGATCTATAGGGCTACATATACACGGGGCATTGCGTCTGTATGTCTACAAGCTATTGGCAAGGAAGGAGGACTATCATCGGCCCCCTAGGGCCCTCCAGGGAACAGTGTTGTCCTCCCGTAGAGGGTAGGGAGGGCTAGCACCTCCTCAACGGCATACTGGTAGCAGGATCCTAATATTATTGCTATATACTAAGCCTCGGAGCAGCTTCTTTTGCCTGCATGGGTGGATGCGCAATGAAGGTCAACGGCTCCGTCTTCATAGTAACTGGCTCTAGTCGAGGGATAGGCAGGGCGATAGCCCTAGAGGCTGCTCGCCGCGGAGCAGCGGGCATTGTAGTGAATTATCTACGGTCAAGGGAGGCGGCGGAGAAGGTTGCGGAGGAGATACGGGGTCTTGGCGGTGATGCTCTGGTTGTTGGCGCCGATGTGTCCCGGTGGGAGGAGGCTCGGCGCCTAGTAGAGGCAGCAGTGGGGCGCTGGGGCCGCGTAGACGTGGTGGTCAACAACGCGGGGATCCTGGAGCCTAAGCCGTTCCATGAGATGGAGCCACGGGACTGGCAGAGGATGATAGAGGTACACTTCTACGGCGCCTTAAACGTCGCCCGGGCAGCCCTACCCTACATGATGCGGCAGAGGAGAGGAGTAATAGTCAACATATCCTCTGTGCTCGGGCTCCGCCCCGAGCCCCTTACGAGCCACTACTCAGCTGCCAAGGCTGCGCTGATAGCCTGGAGTGTAGCAGCCGCCAAGGAGCTAGCGGAGTACGGGATACGTGTCTTCGCCGTGGCTCCCGGCGGTGTGGACACCGATATGGCGCGGGTCTGGGGCGACATGGACTGGGTCGAGGAGGAGATCCCCCTGGCCCGGCTAGCCCGGCCCGAAGAGATTGCCAGGCTAGTTCTAGACGCAGTAGAGAACCCTTACATAACGGGTGACGTGCTCACTATTAGTGGTGGGCTACTCTAAGCCCGCTTTCTAAAGTTTTAGGCAACAGTATGTGCGATAAATTGTAGTATACTATGCTGGCAATGTCAGACCTGCCGCAATAGAATAGGTTATAACTCTTATGACCCCCAGGCGCAGTGCCCTACACTGCTCTGGGGGTGCCGGGCCGCTGCCCTGCCTGGAGGTGGTTTTTAATGACCGAAGAGTATGGCGTCGAGGGGCGCAGGAACATAAGTGTAAGCGAGTCGGTGTACAGCGAGGTGGCTAAGATAGCTCGTCGTGAAGGCCTCAAGGGCGCCGGCGAGGCTGTTGAACGGCTTGTAGAGTTCTACCGGCTCAAGCTGGGCTCCGACCCCGGGCTTGCGGTCGAGCTAGTAGCAAGACTGCTCTTCAACGGTAAGAAGCCGGGCGAGATAATTGAAGTCATTCTCCAGGGTCGTGGCTCGAAGCCGTTAGTATACCTCACCTATGACGTGGAACAGGTGGCAGGAAAGCCCGGCGAATACCGTGTACGTCTCATACCTGCTGTAAACCCGCTGGCTGTACTAGAATCGTACTGTACTAGAGGAGAATGCGATATCGAAGGCCTTAATGCCGATATAACGGCGGCTAGTAACCGTGCCAACCAGCTTGTAAAAGAGTTCCTGAGGAGGAACACGGCTATCAGACTCCTTCTCGACAAGCTGGGTATTAGTGTGGAGTGTGCATTCCTTAAGTCGGACTGGGAGCTCAAACGATTCCGATTACTAGTACCGGCAGAATTATTCAGAAGCATCAGCAATAACAGTACTAGTTCCGAAACAAAGTCTGCCGGCCAGTATGCTGAGGGGAACCAACATACAAACCATACTGGGTCGAGTCCACGGAACCCTCTAGGTCTATACACGACAGTACTCAACCACGGAGCAACTTTAGAATCCATATCAAGACTACAGTAGCGACACCATAGATAGTCGTGAGATGCATCCCCCGGGGCTCTTGTTGGCAACCCTGTACAGCCACTCCAAAGCAGCGGCAGGGCAACGTAATGCCAGAGGGATTCAACATACTAAGGGATTGTGAATAGAGCTGCTAGGAGTCTAACTCTAGCACGGCCTCGCGAATCCTAATACTATTGACTCCGCATCCCCTTCAACGTCTACCTCCACATAGTTGTTTTCGATAACAGAGCTTCAAGTTTCGAGCGGTTCTCCACGAGCCTCTGTAGCCTCCGGTGATGGGCGCGCAGCGCCTTACGAACCGGGGAGGGGTAGTAGTCGAGCATGCTGCAGAAGGGCTCGAACACGGGGAGGCTGCAGATGTACCCGTTGAAGCCCTGCCAGGAGCCGTCTCCGCCCTGTTCGAGCCAGTAGACGTACTCGTGGAGTGTAGGCCGTACCAGTACCGGCTCCTCGACGGCGAGCCATTCCAGGCAACAGCTACGGCCTGGTCTGTACCAGTGCGCTAGCCGGGGCAGTAGAGCGTCCTTGCACGGCGCGTAGACGGCGCCGTAGCGCTGGGCCAGGGCCTCCAGCGCCATGTGCATCCTCTCTCGCCACGCGGGCCCAGGGTGTAGTAGTGGTTCTCGGCCTGGCTCCTCGCCTAGCTGGTAGCCCTCCCACCCGGCGCTGGGCACCCCTGCGCCGAGGAGCTTGTAGAGCGCCTCGAGGCCCCTCTGGGTCTCTCGCAGTGGCTCGGCTATGAGCCCCCGGGCGCCCCTCTCGAGGGCCTCAGTAGCTGCGCGTAGGTGCCACTCCTCAAGCCCGGGCACCAGGGGCTGGACACGGACGACGACCGGCACGCCGTGCCTGGCGAGGGCCTCTATGGAGTCGAGCCTCCTGCTCGGGGGCGGCGCCCCGGGCTCGAGGAGCTGAGCAGGTCCTTCGGGGAGCCCCAAGGTCACTTGCACCAGGACGAGCCGGTGCTCGGCCAGGGAGAGCAGAAGCGCGAAGACCTCGGGGTCGCCGGCTACGTCACCCCTCGTGTTGAGCACTAGGGGCACCCTGTAGCGGAGCGCGGTACGCAGCAACGCCTTCACTACGCCTGGTACGGCGCCGCCCCGCTGCTGGAGAGGATCCGAGAGCGTAGCCAGCCGGAACACCGGCCGGGGTAGCTCTTGCATCCTCCTGGCAATCTTCTCGAAGACCCTGGGGAGCCAGGGCTTAGCCCAGGGCGGCCCGGCGCCGCGGTACCAGCGCGCGTAGCAGTATGTGCAGCCGAAGCTGCAGCCAGTGAAGGGCTCTAGCCGGAGCACAGAGTAGCAGAGCGACGAGATGTAGCTGCTAGGCTTTATCCCCAGCTCCATCCACTCGACCACGTAGGGTACCCCGTCGCACCTCTTATAGAGCAGATACGGCTTTCTATAGGCTGGGGAGACTGGGGCTGGTTCTCTGTGCAACAATCAGAGTTCGAGAAAGACGTAGAGACCATTGCAGAGCTAGACAGGGCGGTAGCGCGTATCCGTGAAGCCCGCAGTGAGCTCGAGAAAAGAGCCATTTCGGAGGCACACCGCATCGGGAGGACGATGTATAGGAGGATTGTGGAGGAGGCTAGGAGATTCCTAGAGGACTGGGCTCTAGAGGAGGTAAGGAGGCACCAGCAGCAGCTAGAGGAGCGTAGAACGACTCTATCTAGGCGCATAGAGGAGATGAAGAGGAGAGCCGAAGCACGGCTCGAAGAAGCTGCGCGCCTGATAGTCCGGGAGACCACGGGCATAGAGGTCTAGGAGCGTGTTTAGCTGCAGCGAGACGGACCTCGTTACTATCTACTCGGTGTGCGCGCCCCGGGTAGCTGGGGTAAGGTCGCGTCTACTCACCGTAGACGAGATAACGTTCCTAGAAGCATCTACATCGTTTAGGGATCTCCTACGGCGTCTCCAGTCTACACGTTACGGCGAGTACATTAGAAGAGAAGAGCCCAGCAACTGCAGCGAGCTAGCCTTCGCTCTCCGCACCCCATTAGTCATGGCCTACAAGAGCTTTAGGAGGATAGTCCCCGGCTACGCGCTCCCCGTCCTCGACGGGTACATGGAGAGCCACATTGCACGTAATGTGAGGCTATACTTCAAGTACACCTATACAAGTGATGAATCTGCTCTAAGGCATATAGACGCGAGGATAGAAGCCATTCAAGGATACACCGAGCTGCTGGGCGTATACCTCTCTAGGGGCTCTAGGCGAGACCTAGTAGAGGCCCTACACCGTGCCGGGCTCAGCGACTACTCAGTACGCATCAGGACGCTGGAGCCCCTCTTAGAGAAGCGTAGAGGACCCCTAGCTCTCGTCGACATAGTCGTCGAGGCTCTTAGCCTTTCTAGGCTCCTCTATAGAGCTGGCGGGCTCCCAGTAGATGAGAGGACGAGGCTAGAGAGTCTCCTAGGAATAGAGGCGATAAAGTTCGTATCACTGACTATGGCTCGTGCTACTAGGCTAGGCTTAGACATGGGGTACGTATCGACACTAATACCAGAACCTATCGGAACCATGTTGCTACTGTATTCGGAAAAACCTCTCGCTCTCTGCCGCAAGCTCCAGGTGCCCTCAACTCTCTGTAAGCCAGAGAGCCCCGGGGAGCTAGCTAGCAGGCTGTACAGCTATACCTGGAGGATAGCCTGGAGAACCAGCCTGTGGAATCAATTCAGCCTAGCTGGCATACTTGCAGCGCTGAAGCTGCTAGAGCTTGAGGTACAAAAGCTCTACAGTATTTGCATGAAGACCGTTGCGCGTGAGTATGGCTACAACTTGCTAGCTCGTTAGGATAAGGAACGCTATAGCTATACCGTATATGGCTAGGGCCTCGGCTAGTGCTGTAAGTATGAGCCCCCATACGCGTAACTCGGGCTTCTCGACCATAGCGCTTATCGAGGCAGAACCTACGAGTGCTATACCTATAGCAGCGCCTAGTACTGAAGTCGAGAATGCTAGCGAGGCTGCCAGGACGGTAGCCATCTTTACTAGACCCGGCTCAGCCGCTTCTCCGCCCGCCCCCTCAGCCGCTATAGCGGTCTCTATGAGTGGACGAGTGATGAAGAACAATAGTGTAGTCAGGAGAGCTGCTACCAGGACGAGCGCGAAGCCAGCGTAGGCGGCGGCTGTAGGGAGACTAGGGGCGTGTGTACTAGACACTATTAGCCACCATTTTAAGCAGTAATTCTTCCCCTAATATTCCTCACTTTCCGGGAAAACTCCTCCACTAGTCGAGACCAGGTTTCCTCGGCCTCGCTAGTATACTCCCTGATGATCCGCTCTACCAGCCTGTGCAGTTCCTCCTGTAGACGTTTATACCCATTATACTCGCTCATTGCTTCGAGCCCCAAGTATATCCTTGAGCACGAGTTTTATTGTAACCTCGTAACGCTCGTAATCGTCGAGCATCTCTTCAAGGTACTTTACTCGCCGCATCATCCTGGGTATATGTATGTGTTCAAGGATATTGAGTATTCTCTGGTAGAAGGCTAGCAACTCTATATCACGGAGCAGAGTCTGCTCTACACTAGCTAGCTCCACCAAGGCGTTATGTAGTCTACAGAGTCCCTCGACAACATCATCCAGTACTGGCCACGTAGCTGTAAGACTGTAGGAAGGTACGTCACTAATTCTGCATACACCCTCCCCCTTGTACCGGGGAACACCATAACGTATATGCTCCCTCAACACTATGAATGATGAGCCTGGTTGTGCACCGACAATCTCGCCGGGGCTGGACTCCCCATACGCCAAGAGGTAGAGCTGGTAGAGATCCCTGAGCTTATGTTCTATAATGCTGCGTTTTTCCTCTAGCTCCCTTATCGAAGTCATTATCTCGCTTAGTAGTGCATCTCTAATCCTCTTAACTACCTCGTATGCCCTCCTGTAATACTCTAGTTGCCGGCGAGCTGTTAGCAGCTCGGATCGATTGATACCCATTCCTCTAGCCCACCGCCTTCATATACTTCGATACCAGCTCGTCCGGTATACGTGTTAGCTCGCTTTCTGGTAGTATTGATAGTACTTCCCAGGCGATGTCGAGGGTCTCCTCTATGCTGCGGTTCTCGTAGAAGTCCTGCTTGAGGAAGCGCTGCTCGAAAGCCTCAGCAAACCGCAGGTACTTCTTCTCGTCGGGGCCGAGGGCTGCTTCGCCTATTATCATGGCTAGGCTACGTACCTCCATAGCGCGGCTATAGGCTGCATGGAGCTGGTCAGCTACCGCTTGGTGGTCTTCTCTGGTTTTTCCGGGGCCGATACCCTCCTTCATCAGCCTCGATAGGCTCATTAGCACGTTTATCGGCGGGTAGATACCACGGTTATAGAGCTCACGGCTAAGCACAATCTGGCCCTCAGTAATATAGCCTGTAAGGTCGGGAATCGGGTGAGTAATATCATCGTTAGGCATCGTGAGTATAGGCATCTGAGTAATACTACCCTTCCGTCCACGTATCCTGCCAGCGCGCTCGTAAATACTCGCAAGATCACTATACATGTAGCCAGGGTAGCCTCGCCGACCACCTACCTCACGGCGCATAGCGCTTACCTCTTTTAGAGCCTCGCAGTAGTTAGTCATATCAGTCAGTATTACTAGCACGTGCATGTCGTGGTTGAACGCTAGGTGCTCTGCTACTGTTAGTGCTATACGCGGCGTTACTAGCCTCTCTGCAGCAGGGTCACTTGCAAGATTAATGAAGAGTACCGCCCGGTCTAGGGCGCCGCTTTTCTCGAACTCTTCACGGAAGTAGAGAGCCTCGTCATGTTTTACACCTATAGCTGCAAAGACTATTGCAAAATCCTCTGCCTCCCCGGGCACAGTTGCTTGGCGGGCTATCTGCACGGCTAGCTTGTTGTGCGGCAGGCCAGCGCCGCTAAAGATTGGCAGCTTCTGGCCACGCACCATCGTGTTCATGCCGTCTATAGCGGATACACCCGTCTGGATGAAGTCGCGTGGAAACTCCCTCATGTACGGGTTCAAGGGATAGCCGTTGATGTCTAACGTATCCTCTGGGGAGGGTGGAGGAGCGCCGTCGATTGGCTCTCCAACGCCGTTGAATATACGGCCGAGCATGTCGATTGATACTGGGTAAGTATAGGCGCTGCCAAGGAACCGTGCTGTAGTCGCTCCAGTAGAGAGGCCATGTGTCTCGCCGAATACTTGTACGACGGCGAAGCCTCTGCCAACCTCTATTACCCTTCCTAGCCTCCGGTTGCCGCTGTCGTCCTCTACTTCTACTAGCTCGTTGTATGCTACACCGTGGACTCTTTCAACTACCATTAGGGGGCCACGTATCCTCCTAATGCTCTTATACTCGCGTATACCGTGGCTACTCCTACTCACGGCGTTGCCACCTTCAGCTTCTCTATCTCCTTTACAACCTCCTCTGCGAGCTCGTCTATCTTGTCGAGCTCGTCATCCCTGACTTCACGTTTAAGCGTCACAATCCTCTTTGTCAGGGCGTGCTTCTTTAGCATATCAACTGTGAGGCTTGGATTCTCCCTTAGCGCTGCGCGAGCTGCATCATAGAACTCTAGTATAATGCTGAGAAGCTTCACCTGCTTCTCGGGCGACGAGAAAGCATCTACTGGATGGAAGGCGTTTTGCTGGAGGAACCCTTCCCGGAGCATCCATGCAGCTAGGAGTACGAGCTTATCCTCCTCCGAGAGCGCTTCTACGCCTATGACCCTGGCTAGCTCCCTTATACTCGCCTCGCGCTGAAGAATCTCAAGTGCTCGGCTCCGGATTTCGCTCCAGCGTGGAGCTATGCGCTCCCACCAGCCCTTAACCCTATCCACGTAAACCGAGTAGCTCAGCAGCCAATTTATAGCCGGGTAATGCCTGGAGTACGCTAGCTGTGTGTCTAGCGCCCAGAGACTACCAACATACCTCAGGGTATGGCTAGTAACGGGCTCTGAATAGTCGCCGCCGGGTGGCGATACAGACCCTATAACTGTGAGGCTTCCCTCCCTCTGCGGCTTCCCGAGACACTCGACACGACCGGCACGCTCGTAGAACCCGGCTAGCCTCGAGGAGAGGTATGCAGGATACCCTTCCTCTCCCGGTATCTCCTCAAGTCTCGCACTAACCTCGCGTAGGGCTTCAGCCCAGCGGCTCGTAGAGTCAGCTGTGAGTAGTACGTGGTAGCCCATGTCGCGGTAGTACTCGGCTATGGTTATGCCGGTGTATATGCTTGCCTCACGGGCTGCTACGGGCATGTTGCTAGTGTTAGCTATGAGCACTGTACGCTCCATCAAGGGTTTCCCGGTTGCAGGGTCCCTCAGCTTGGGGAATCGCTCGAGGAGCTCAGTCATCTCGTTGCCTCGCTCACCACAGCCTACATGCACCACTATGTCTACACGTGACCAAGAAGCTAGGGTCTGGAGCAAGACTGTCTTGCCAGTCCCGAACCCGCCGGGGATGGCAGCTGTACCGCCGAGTGCCACGGGGAAGAAGGTATCAATCACTCTGACGCCAGTTACAAGGGGGAGCGATGGCTGCTTCTTTGCACGGAAAGGTCTCGGCCTCCTAACAGGCCATCTATGTACAAGCTTTACCTCAAAACGTTTACCATTGTTCTCGACTACAGCTACTACGTCGTCTACCCTATAGTCACCCTCTACTGCAAGCTCCCGTAGTCTACCACGTACACCCGGTGGAATCATCACGTAGTGCCGTACAAGACTAGTCTCCTCTACTATACCCAGGATATCTCCTGCCCCGACACGGTCTCCTAGAGCTACATGCCTTGACGGGGTGAAGTGCCACCTCCGGTTCCTAGGAAGAGGCTCGACCCTTAATCCGCGCTTAATCCAGGGCCCCGAGAGCTGAGCGAGAAGCGGGAGAGGCCTCTGAACGCCATCAAATATCGTCGATAATAGGCCTGGGCCTAGCTCTACACTGAACAATGCGCCAGTAAAGTAGGCGGGGTCGCCTGGTCTGAGCCCACTAGTATCCTCGTAGACCTGAACGACGGCCTCGCCGCCCTCGAGGGCGACTACCTCGCCTAGAAGCCTCTCCTCGCCAACCTCCGCTACCTCGTAGAGCCGGGCAGTTCTAGCACCCTCAACCCGTACCACGGGGCCGCTAATCCACGTGATGACTCCCTTCACGGTTCTCATCCGAAGAGGATACGATAGACCCGGGCACGTAGACGTGGAAGCGCCAGTCTTAGACGAGACTCAAACCTACAGTCATAGACCACCTTGCCGTCGACACTCCGCGCTACAAGCCCGAAGACCGTGTCAATGGGATCGCCTATACGTATCTCTACGCCTAGCCTGGAGGAGACGCGCCTAGCTATAGTAGCCAGTAGCTCGCTATCCTCGCTACGGGTAGAGACTACGACTACAGGCTCGCCTATAGCACTAACAGCCTCTTCTAGGAGGCGTTCAAGCGCTCTAGTGTAGGCCTCTGTACCGCGGAGGCTCTCTATGAGTTGCTGTGCCAGCCTAAGGGCTTTTTGGAAAACCTCTTCCCGGGCTCGGAGCTCCTCTGTACGTAGGAGCCTAGAGTACTTGGTATTGAGCGCGCCCTTTTCCTCCTCAACACGCTGAAGGATCGCCTCTCTTAGCCTCTCTACCTCGTGGAGCGCACGGCTGCGATAACTATCGATTATGCCATAGTACCGCTCACGTAAACCAGTGAGGTCTATACTGTCAGCTATGAGTCTGTCTAGGAGCTTGTCGAGATTATGGATTGTCATGGGGATTCAGCCCCGCTGCCGGCTACGACTCTCCTAAACAACTCAAGGTAGTCTATGCCGGTCTTCCATGGGTTCCGTATACTCGGTATCTCGACGAGTAGTGGCTTCCTAAGCCGGGCCTTGAGCTCGAAGTACTTGTCGATATTCTCCTCGACTAGGTCGTAAGTGACGACTATTAGGCCTACGTCCTCCCGGCCTACGTATTTGCCCAGAACGTCTAGCAGCTCGCTAGCTGAGGCTACGTGGCCGACGTAGCCGATGAGACGGAATAGGTTCACCGTCTCCTCGTCGCCAATGACTACTACCCGGTAGCCTCTACCATTACTAGTCCTATCCATAGCCCGGGAACACGCCCCACAGAAGGATAGAGGTCTTCTAACCGTTTAATAACTCCTATTAGGAGAGCGAGAAGCAATTCTAATGAATCCCAAACAACGCGTATAATGCTGGGAAGCCGTGGCCAGTGTAGTCCGCGTAATACTAGAAACCGATGTGAACCATGTGTACCGGTTGCTCGAGCTACTCGCGTCCTTAGAGGCGTTTGTGCCCCAACCACTCTCCCGCTACACCGAGCTACCAGAGCACATACGCAGGCTACGTGACCAAGTAGTAGAGCTTGCCGCGGGGCTACGCGAGCTGATTGAGCGATATTCTAGCCTCCTCGGGGAGAGCGAGGAGAAGCTAGTAGTAAGGGGTGAAACGCTCAAAAACGTCATCGAGGAGGCGCTGGCCGGTGCTAGAAAGCTCCTTGAAGAGATCCAGGAGCTCGAAGGCCACATAGAGAGCCTAGAAGCTGAAAAGAAGCGCCTCGAAGCACTTACCGGGCTAGCCGCGCGCCACGGCGGAGTAAGCGTGGCACGCGCCCTCCGGAGGCTAGAGAGCCTAGAGAACCTCCGGGCAAAGCTGTTCATAGTCGACGTGCGGCTCGAGTACGAGGTACGAAGGGTACTAGCAGCTACTAGCCTCGCCTATGGGGTCTACCCCGCGTCTCCCGGCGAGAAGCTCCTCCTAGTAGTCTATAGGCCCAGTGATAGGGAGCTAGTAGAGCGCCTCGAAGCAACTATGGGTCTTCGCGAGCTAGTCCCCCCTAGAGAGCTTGTCGAGGCCCCAGAGGAAGCCATAATGCTAGCTGATATCCGGCTCCAGGAGGTCGAGGAAGCCCTAAGGGAGGCTCGCCGGGAGCTAGAGAAGCTCGTATCGAGCAAGGCCGGCCTCATACTCGGGCTCTACGAGCTACTCTCTAGGATTGCGGAGCTGTTCTCAGTGCTCGAGACCGGGCTAGTAGTAGGCGATAGAGTCATCGTGAAGGGGTATATTGTCTCTACAGCTCTCCGGGCTCTAGAGGCGGCGGGGAAGGAGGGCTGGCTACGCGTAGAAGTCACAGAGCCCGGGGATGACGCGCCGAGACCGCCTACCCGTAACCCGTTGATAAGAGCGTTTGCCGAGCATATACGTGACCTCTACGGTCCCCCGGGGCTCCGGGAGGTAGACCCTGCCCCGGTCATCGCCGCCACTTTTCCGCTGTTCTTCGGCCTAATGTTCGGCGATATAGGTCATGGAGCTGTTCTTGCGCTTCTGGGGCTTGGGCTCTACAGGCTCCGGGAGGACTACAGAGGCTACGGCATCATCATAGCCCTCTGCGGGCTCTGGTCAATGGTGTTCGGCGTGCTAAGCGGCGAGGTCTTTGGCTTCCACATGGCCCTCTTCCCGGGCTACGAGCCTCCCCTAAGCCTCTTCGCTGGCGACCGGTTGTCGGCCGAGAAGCTCCGTCTAGCTCTAGCAGTCTCGCTCCTCGCAGGGGTAGTCCACATAGCCCTAGCGCTTGTGCTCGGGATCTATACGCGTCTCCGTAGAGGCGACTATGCTGGCGCAGCAGCCGGGCTAGCACCAGTACTCCTACTCTATACGGGTGGGGTACTCTACGTCGCCTCTAGGCTAGCAGGGCTCCCAGCGTGGCTGGGCGAGGCGGGCATGATACTGCTTACAGCGTCCCCTATACTCCTCCTAACAGCCTCCCTCACGGCCTCTAGGCTCTCGGGCGTAAAGCCTCTACACGTGCTAGGCGAGGCTCTACTCGAGTACGCGCTATCCGTGGTAGAGCTCGCCTCTAACACGCTATCCTACATGCGTCTCGCAATACTCTACCTCATACACGCTGTCCTCACTTCGATGCTCGCCAGGGCCTGGCACGCTATAGGCCTCCTATCCCTGCCGCTCCTCGTGCTAGGCAACGCCGGGATAATAGCTCTCGAGAGCCTTATGGCGTTTATACAGGCGTCGCGTCTCCACTTCTACGAGTTCATGACCAAGTTCTACGAGGGGTCTGGGAGGCCCTACCGGCCTGTAAAGCTGAGCGGGAGGCATGTACGGGTAGAGCTACGCGCCGTAGCAGGGAGGCCCGGCAAGCGATGACCCCCAGAGAGGCCGCGGAGTGCCTCTCCCGCGCAGCTCTACAAACCGGCGGCAGCGGCTACGCTGCGGCGGTAAACCTGGTACTAGTCTACCGGCCCTGGCCCGGCCTAGTCGTGGTAGAGAGGCCGGCCCGGCTACACGACCCCTGGGGCGGCGACACAGTACTCCCCGGCGGCAGGCTAAAGCCCGGCGAGGACCCCGTCACGGCCGCGCTAAGGGAGACAACAGAGGAGGCCTGCATACCACTGGACTGCCTAGAGCCAGTAGGCGTCATAGGCGCCGTAGAGCCCCGTAACGCCCCCTGGCTCCGCGTAGCAGTCGTCGCTTCTCTGCTCCGCAGCAGCCACTGCCTAGAACGGCTCCACGACTGTCGTGGCCCCGAGACAGCCTGGGCCGGGATACTTGGGCTCCCATGCAGGCTAGAAACAACGCCGCAGATGCATCCTCGCCGAGGAGTCGTCGTGGAGGGCTACCGGGACTGGTACGGCACCCTAGTATGGGGCATGACCCTACGAGCGATCAGGCTACTCCACACAAGGCTAGAACAATGCGGTCTCTGCAGCACACGGGAGTAGAGGCAGATGCAGACGCAACTGCACAGCCTCTACCCCCCATAGTTGAAGCTGTCCACAATAATGATTTACCCAGCCACCCGGGAAGCCCAGCCCCCGGGAGACAGAAAGGCCACCTAACTGCTAGGCTTAGACGAGGTGTCGCCGCTCCCAAGTCTGCCGAGGAGCTCCTCTAAGGCACGGGGGAGGTCTCGGAGGCTCTTGGGCACCTCTAGCACCCGCTCGACCCTCATGACTAGGGCGTAGCGGCGCAGCTCCTCCAGCCCCTTCTCGTCGAGCACGGCAGCCGTGCACGCGGGGTAGGGCATCTGCTCCATGGTGCCGAGCAGCACCAGGTACCGGCCATTAGCCAGCGGCAGCGCTGGTACAACTACTGGCTGGAGACGATGCATAAACTCAGCAGCCCGCAGCGCATCACCCGGATCCACCAGGAGCAGCTCCCGGCAGACAGGCTCACCGCCAGCCCTCTCTCCCTGGACTTCTCCAGCGTCGTGCCTAGCCACTAAGCGTCACCGTGACGAACGACCCCGGGGCTAGAAGGGGGTTATACAGACTCGCTTATCACGTGGCCGCAACGCCTACAGAGATAGCCCGGCCCCGGCGGGGGGGGGCACCGGCGCTCTAGCGTCGTGGAATAGTAGCCGAAATATCCGGGGCAGTGCTGTGTAGCACACGGTGGCGCTGCGAATGCCCCCAGCTATGGGCATACCTGGTGCTAGAGCCCTCAAGCTCGCAGCCGTGCTCGTAGTAGCTGTTCTAGTAGCTGTGGCCCTGACTTCGCAGTACGAGCTCGACATAGGCGAGGCAGGCGTTATCGTAGACAAGGTTCTGGGTAGGAAGGAGGTAGTATTCGGCCCTACATGGGGCATTAAAGCGCCCTGGGCAGAGCTAAAGCTCGTACCAATATACGTGCAGACAGTCCACCTAGAAGGCGATAGCGCCATAGTAGCCGTCACTAAGGATGGCGCCCGCGTGCCCGTAGAGATCCAGGTACGGTACAAGGTGCGGAAAGAACCCGGAGCAGTGCTATGGCTGGTAGAAGAGTACCAGTACGACATACACAACCGTATACGCCGCGACGTCATAGAGAGAGCAGCTAGCGAGGCCGTGAGAGCAGTAGTGGGCAAATACATGCTAGTAGATATCGTGCCGAGGATCCAGGAGATAAGCGAAGAGATAGCAGTCTACCTCAAGAACCTACTACTAGAAGACCCCAGCGTAAAGAACGCCATAGAGGTAATCGACGTAGTAGTAAAGAAGATCGACATACCGCCCGAGCTCTCCCAGGCAATACTCCGGAAGCTCACAGCCCAGCAGGAAGCCGAGGCAGCAAAATACGAGGCACAGCGCGAGATAATCCGGGCCCAAATGGAGGCCGAGAAGAAGGTAATAGCCGCGAACGCTACAGCCCAGCAGCAGATAATCCAGGCTAAAGCCGAGGCCGAGAAGAGGATAATCGAGGCAAACGCCACAGCCACCAAGCTAGTCCTCGAGGCCAAGGGCCGGGCAGAAGCCATAGCCCGGCAGTACACCGGCGAGGCTATGGCCATCGCTGAGATAGCAAAGACACTCAACGTCACGGTGGATAAGGCCGCAGAGATATACTACTACATAAAGATGGTCGAGCTCTACCGCGAAGTACTCCCATCAGCACTCCAGAACGCCAAGATAACAGTCGTAACAGTACCAGGAAACGCCACACTACCCCTAGGCATACCGATCATAGGCATACTACCCCTAGACGAGAAGAGCTAGACAGAGGGTAGCACAGCAGTGCTACGGCGGTACCTCAAACAAGCACTCATAACGCTCATAGCGTTCGACACGCTGCTCGCAGCAGCACTACTCCTAAAACTAGCACGTACACCCACACTGCTAAAAATGACTGTAACAGCGACGCTAGTACTCCTAGCAGCATACATCACATCTCTGGCGATTGAGAGGGACTAGCCTACCATCGACATCAAGCCCAGGAGAGGTCCCCCATAACGCTAAGGCCTCGGCAAGAGCTCAAAAGGAGAAACCTGCCGAGGGGCAGCAATTTATGCTATCCCGGTGCTTCGTTAACTCGCTGCTTTGCTGCACGCAGCCCCAACGCATGCTAGGCGGCCTCCTCCACTCCCTGTACCAATGATGCGATCCTATCTGCCAGTTCGTCATGAATTTGATCTAGCCGCCTAACCTTTCTCCTGCCTCTCGGAGCAAGTGCATCCCGGCAGAAGCGGACGAGAAGTGTCTCCCCATTTTCCCTCTTGGCCTCTATCAGGTTCCTCTCAAAGCCAGCGTGAGCTATATAGTTCCTAGTATTGGTGTCAGCGCGTCTACCCTTCTCGCCTAGCCACGTCCACTCGGGGCCTGCCCGTCTCAATGGAGTAGAAGGGCTAGTGAGTTCGCTTTTTACAAGCTCCTGCTGAGCTGGTGGCAAGTATTTCTCTGCAAGACCACGTATAGTGTCCACAGGTACCTCTAAGGCGCCATAATCGCTGATCCGTATATTGCCGCGGTACTCGAGGTATGCTCTGCATGCATAGTCTAGGAGTGCAGCAGAAGCGAGAATAGCTTTGACGTCATCGTAATCAAACCCCACAAGTCTTAGTACACGCACCCAGCTGACACCAGTACGGATAATTACAGAGGACTCTAGGCTCCTCGACACTATGTCCACGAGTTTGTGAGTCACGTATGCTAGCCATGAGCTTCCCGGTGGCTGGGCGTTCTCATACCCGTACTGTAGCAGTGCCAGAGGGAGGCCATAGTGGAGTGTTGCTGAAGCCCTCTTACCCATAGTGTATACCTGGCGCCATGCCTTCTTAGCCTCTGCAATCCCTAGCTCCTTCGCCACATAGTTTGCAGTGTCGCTGCCGAGCCCTAGCCTCTCTAGAGTAGGCTTGTCGGTTATGCGTACAGGTGTAGGATCTCTCGCCCTCGCCATGGTGTATACGAGCCTCGTCGCAGCCTTGACGCTAGTGACAGCCTCGCGGTCTACTAGGTGTATCTCTAGAGTCTGGTCAGGCACGTATGGCTCGCTATTGAATACGTCAACGTTGATCCTTACACCGGCTGAAGCAGAGAGAATCCTCGCTGCAGCCATTACGGCCCGGAAAGCGGCTAGAGGCATGTAGTTTATACCATGCGTGATGTCCAAAGCTATCTCTACTTTCCCATTCACTTCTCCACGACTGTTGATCTCCGCTAGTTCTTCAAGCGTATAGGCTATGACGCAAGAAGCATAGTCAGAGACAGGGTTGCCGAGGAAGCTACGCCACTCACACCCAATAGAGGCTTCCTGCGGCTTAAAATGGCCGTGGGCTGGACAGACTGCGATACGCACAGCTCTGCCAGCAATATCGACGCCACTATTTTCCCGAACGTATTCTACTATGGCTGTCTTGAGTTCGTCTAATGCCTCTCCGTAGCTGTCTCTCTGAATGCTCTCTAGAAACTTGTTTATCATCTTGTTGCTGCATAGTGCACTCTCGGAGATGACTATCAGGATGCGTCTCGGGTTTAGCGCCTTAGCTAGGCACGAGAGACTCGTGGTAGACTCCTCCTCGTAGCCCATAAACACGTACTTAGCTGGTCTCCAGCTCCACGGTAACCCCCACGGCGCTATAAGAAGGTCAGTTTCACGCATAAACCATACACCACACTGCTAGCTTAGAACCAGCACTAGCATGTTATGGCTTCGGGCTCCTTGCAAGCCTTTCGACTCTTACCAGGAGAGGTATACGGCGCTCGGGTACTGCGAGACCTGATACGAGGGCTTGGCCTGGCTCTAGGTCTGGAAGCCTCTCAACAGTCTCCTGGCTTACCGACCCGACACCCCTCTTTATCCCCGTCAAGTCGTCGGGGTTAGTTATACGGAGGGCTATCAGGGTAGCTGCTTGGCTGAGTATCCCGGGGTCTATGAAGCCGGGCCTCTGGCTGACCAGGATCAGGCTTAGCCCCCACTTTCGGCCTTCACGTGCCACCCGTAGCAGCAGGCTCTTGGAGGCTCGGTTCTCTCCGGCAGGAGCCAGGTTGTGGGCCTCCTCGACGACTATTAGGGTGCGGCGCTGGGGGCTATAGCTTGTAGTCGATACTGTGAAGGCTTCCGCTATGAGCCTGGCTACTGCGTGGTCGGTGTCTCCGCGGCTCGGGGGAGCTAGGTGTACTATGCTGAAGCCCTCGACAAGCCTCTGAGCGATGAGCCGGTAATGTGTAGCGTCTAGATGGGGTGACACGTGGCGGGCTACGCGGCGTAGGCCGCGGGCTAGGCTCTCTACTGTGCCCTTTGCATAACCTTCAAGGGAGCTTTTGACCCGGGAGAAGCTGGCACGGAGCGAGCCTACTAGCTCTCCGCTAGCCTTCTCGGGTAGCTTTTGCGGCTTCAAGCTGGCAAGTTTTTCGTCGTGCTCTAGTGCTGTGGCTATCACCTCCCAGGGGCTTATACTCGGGTCGCTTGACCCCCTACTAGGTGCTGGGAGGTAGCTTGCGATCTTGTAGAGAAAACCTGCTAGAGGGCTCTCATCTACCCCGGGCTGGCTAAGCCTCTCCTCAGCCTCTGATGCCAGGTTATAGGCTACGATCCCTGCTATGCTGCGGCAGTCCACAAAGGGGACACCCATGCTCTTGAGCTTCCTCCAGAGCGTAATGCACGCCTCCTTCTCGGCTTCGGCGGGGCTCTTACGGCCTACTAGTACACGTCTATACTCATCTGCAGCATCTATTACGTGCTGTAATAGAATCCTGGGCTCAACTTTGTATCGTGTAAGCATATCCATTATGTCTGCTAGGCCCTTGACTTCGTTCACTACACCTACGTCGAGGAGCCCTAAAATATCGGCTACGGTTTCCAGGGCGTCTACGAATGCCGACGACGTTGTATGCGAGAGCTCGTAGACTTCCTCGACGCTGAGCCTCGAGGGAAGCGGAGTAGCAACCACGAGCATAGGCTCGTACTTGATGAGGCTAGCTGCAGTCTCCCTGGAGACGGATTTTATGCCACCACTTGAATCGACCAAGTATATACTGTGGCGGCCATATACTAGCCCCCGCAAGTTCCTGCCAAAGCGCTTCTCCAGGTCTCCTAGGAGGCCCACAAGACTTGCTGCATACCTCTCGTCGCTCGCCCTCTTGAACCCAACCGATGAGAGATCGTAGGGAACTAGAATGGTCTTATTCGTGTTCCTAGCCCATGTTGCCGGCAAGCTGGTATACAGTTCGGGCTGCATCACGGCGTCGAGCAGGGGTACGATGTCCTCCCTGCGGTAGGGGTAGCCTGTATACTCCCCCGCTATATCGAAGACTATGACCCCGCCGGAGTC
Organism: Pyrodictium delaneyi; assembly: GCF_001412615.1. Classification (NCBI taxonomy): domain Archaea; kingdom Thermoproteati; phylum Thermoproteota; class Thermoprotei; order Desulfurococcales; family Pyrodictiaceae; genus Pyrodictium; species Pyrodictium delaneyi. Next base: position 1,329,519 of record NZ_CP013011.1, read on the forward strand.
GCTGAACTCGTCCTTCCTCCAGGCGTACTCCGCTACGATCCTCTTCACGGTCTCCGTCTTGCCGCTGCCTGTCTGCCCGAGCACAGCCAGGTGCATTGTAAGCCTATCGGGGTCGAGATAGACGCGTATACCGGTATTGTATGCTAGCTTGCCGAGATAGATCCCCCTGCCGCCTTCGATACCGCGGTGCAACAACGCCTCGATGGTGCTGGTGTCTGGCTCCTCTATGATGCTGCTTGGCCGCGGCGGCTGCTCGGGGAGGACTAGTACTGGACGGCCCTTCTCGTCTTGGGCTAGTTGGCCGAGGAGGCGCAGCTTTATCTCCCGTAGGCTGTGCCATGCGACTAGGCTGCTCGTGGGCGAGAATAAGGCCTCCAGTATGCGGCGGGCATCGGCTAGGCTCGAACCCCTCTCCTCGAGTATCCTTGCTATCTCTTCTAGCCTCTTGGTGTCGAGGGCTGGTATGAGGCTCTGCTCGGACACGTCCACCACTAGTGCTAGGTAGTGGCGCTTGTTCTGCTCGTCGCGTACCAGCGCTAGGGCGCCGTAGCGGAGTAGCGTGGTAGCCGACTTGTAGACTACGCCGCGTAGCTCGCTGTAGGACTCGACCGAGGCTATGAAGCCTACGAAGCCCTGGCTGCCTGGAGGGGGCGTGGAGCTAGGCGGCGTAGTCAAGGCCAGCTACAGCCCCGAGCAGGGTATATGTCTCCCCTGGGCTCTAGATAAGGGTTCTAGATATGCTGCCCCAGGGCGTGGATAGCATAGCATGTCCTCCAACGCTGCTACGCCCATAGCATCGTCTCCGCTACGCTGTATGTGCTATGCTAGGAGGGTGCGGGTCTCCCAGCCCCTTATGAAGCTGAGGTATGGCTGACTCTTCTTGGACATGTTTTCGAGGAGTGTTTTGAGGATATGCGCCTCGTCTAGGCTAAGACGGCTATACTTGTCCACTACCAGGAGCTGCGGGGGATACCCGTAGACTGTTAGGGATGCCGAGAGGCCGGTGAAAGACAGCAGAGTGTCCCAGCCCTGCATGCCATCCACGTACTCAACCCTTAAAGCTGGCGGCACTACTAGGAGCCGCGCTGCCTCGCACGGCGAAAGGCCTGCCTCGCCTAGGCTCCCGCGTAGCTCGCTACAGCCCGGCGGGCGGCGGGGCATTATGTAGGCGTATCTTATCTTGCGTAGCTCGTCTAGGGTCCTATACGCCTCGTCGATGTGGCATCGGAGCCTCTGCTCGCCCCCACGCTCCTCGAGCACTATCTCTAGCCAGCCTGTGTCCCCGCGCCGGGGCCTCGGCCGCGTAGCAGCGTAGACCCCGCCGCCGGGGGCAGGGCTAAGGTAGTAGAAGCCGTAGACAAGGTCGCTATCACTATAGCTCGTGGGGAGTACCCCGCTACTCCGTATCGCGGCCTCTAGCTGCTCCCTGGAGGCCGTCTCTAACCCAGTACCGTAGCGGAGCTGGAGCTCCTGCTCAAGCTCTGTGAGCATCTGTTCCCACTCACGCCTAGAGTCCAGCGCATCGGCTACAGCGCCCGGGTCGTCGCAGAGACAGTCCGCCGCATAGTCTGGGCCTCCCAGAGCCTTCAACGCGTCAACAATCTTCCGTTTCAGCAGCTCGCTCATCCACCATATCTTGCTGGCTACATTCTCGCTAGCAGACCTTCTCGCTACGTCGTGGACTATGTCGGCTACCACCGAGGCTGCTAGGATGCGGCTCCTCTCGACACTCTCTACAACGCCCCCTACGCCGCAGTCGCCGTGGGAGGCGTCCTCGGCTAGACGGCGGAGCAGGGAGAGCACAGCAAGCCCGATGTTAGCCCGGCCGCTATCCCTGCAGAGCCTAGCATCACCGACAATGCTATTCACCGTCCCGGGACCTAGCCCGGCGTAGCCTAGGGCAGCCCGGAGCACCCGCTCCGGCACATCGTATGCCCTGGAGAGTAGATGGTGTACCTGCTGTAGGAGAGGGCCATGGCGTACTACGATGGCGTGCTCTGCCCCTGGTAGGCCGTGGCTATCGAGGAGCCTCTGCCATCCCTCGCATAGTGTGAGCAGCATGGCGAGTTCGACTAGGTAGCTTATGCCCTGCCTAGCTCTATCACTCCCCGCCATGGTGAAGATTGAGGGCCCTAGCCTCCCGTCGTCGTGCACGGGTGCTGGGTGGAGAACACGCTCCTCAACTCTGCCTCCGCTGCTAGCCCTAGCGAGTACAGCTAGCTTGACCGCGAAGGCTTCTCCGCCCGGCTGCCTGACAGTCCTCGAGCCGGCGTCCACGTAGAAGAACGCCGTATCGGCGTCGAGGAGCCTCTCGGGGCCGGGCAGGCTCTCCCCTGGGAGCCAGAAGCCGCCGCTGCCGTAGCGGGCTAGGGCGGCGAAGAGTAGCTGGTAGGGCTCCAGCGTCAACGTATCCCTGCCCACTATACTGCATAGAATCGCTACCGATATAGCTAGCGCGCTGCCGCTTCAACACGGGGTGCCCCCTTATTGCCTGAGCCTCTATACAGCAGCTGCGAGGCCCACCTAGCCACAGTCGGGACAAGCCTGCTAGCCAACACGCTCCGCCTAGTACGCCAGGCCCTGGCCTCCGGCTCCACCCAGGCAAGGCTGGCCACGCCCCTGGGCAGCGTCACGGTGGACTTCAGCCAGCTCGGCGGCCCCGGGGCCCTCAGGGAGGTGGAGGAGTGTCTTGCCAGCTGCGCCGACCCAGCCCGTATCGACGAGGAGAAGTGTAGGCGCTGCATGTCGGGCGACACGCCGGCCAGGAGAGCGGTCGAGCTAGTCCTATACGCTGAGCCGTACACGGCCTCGGCGGAGCTTAACGCGGCCCGGTGGAGGCTTGGGAGCCCCCCGCGCTGCCCCGGCGGCGTGTTCTTCGTCCTCTACGCCTCCGACACCATTGCCGGGCAGCTAGCCGCGGAGATCCTAAGAGGCTACCTGGAGGACATCGGCTGCCGGGCCCGGGTAGAGGTCGTCAAGGGCCTCGGCCAGGAGCTGTGGGAAGGCATCGCTGAGCTAGCCCGGAGGATAATCTGCCACACAGACTGCCTAGCAGCCCGGGGTTGCCGGGTCTACGTAAACCCGACTGGCGGCTTCAAGCCCGAGTCAGCGGCGGCGGTGCTGGCAGCGGGCCTCGCCGGGGCGACAGCAGCCTACTACGTCCACGAGGCCATGAGGGAGCCCGTGTTCATACCGTTCCCACCGCTGGTAGTAGATGCGCGGCAGGCCTCCAGGCTCCTCCACGGAGCTGCGGCGCTCGAGACACGGAGCAGCGTCTGCCAGGGCGAGGTAGACGACCAGCTACTCGCGCTAGCAGTGCAGGCGGGCGCCGCCAGGCCCATGCCCAGGCAGCCCGGCTGCTACATGGTGGACGAGGAGAGGGCCCGGGAGCTCACGAGGCTACTCCGCGTAGTCCTCGGCGCCGGTGGCTGCGAGCCAGGCTGCCCAGTCCCCGGGCAGTAGAGGGGCGACGAGGGCGCGGCTGCCGTGGGCTGGGAGCAGCCCGCCGGGGCCCTCACCGGGGCGCTCCGGGGCTGCAGCCGGGTATACCTCGCCAACGCTGGCACAAGCCCCGAGGCCGTCGCCTCCGCGCTAGCCAGGCTAGCGGAGACCGGGCTACTCGACGAGACATGCATCATCCTGCTCACAACCCCGCAGAGCGCCACGGTGGCTAGGAAGGCCTCGGAGATCCTCAGCAAGGCAATGGACTTCGACTCTCTCAGGGCGCGCATAATTGTGGACGCCGACGCCGGGGAGGGGAGCGTCTACACCGGGATATTCGACGACCCGTCCACAGCCATCGAGTCGCTACGCAGGTTGATGGCGGCTATACTGAGGGAGGCTAGGGAGGGGGATATACGGCTCATAGGTGCGGACATAACCGGCGGCACGAAGCTCATGGCGGGTGCGCTCGCGACGCTAACAGTCGCTGCAGCCATGTCCACGGGGGAGAAGAGGGCCGAAGACCAGGCGGGTAGAAGCGTCTACATATCGTATGCGCCGGGCGAGGCCTTCAGCCGCCCCGGGCTCCGGCAGAACGCCCCGGCGGGGTGGTGGGGAGGCAGAAGCTACCCCCACATACCGAGGCCCCTGCAGAAGCTAATACTGGTCGATGCAGCCCTTGTAGCCGGGAAGCCAGCCAGCGGGGGCGTTGTCCGCTACGCGTGCATGCCTGGGCTACTGAGGCTCCCGGAGCGCCTAGGCCTAGTACTCGACCCGGACGCGGGGCTTAGCCCCCTCCTAGACGCGGTCGCGTGGTCCACCCGGGTCGTCAACGCCGCTACCTGTGGAGAGGCAGCCATAACCCTCGCCATATCGGGTAGGCGGTGGAGAATAGCCACCATAGACTGGCAGAAGCCAGCCCTAGAGCTGGATACCCCCAGGCTGCTGTGGGACGAGGGCTGGGTCAATATAGCTCACAGCTACGCTGATGCTCTCGGCGTCAATGACGACAGGCAGGTGGAGCAGCTCCCCAAGTGCTTCTCGAGGCTAGCCAGGTTCGCGGTAGCCCGCCTCGCGGTACGGGACGCCAGCGGGGACTATAGCGGTCTAAGGGGGAGGCCATTCTCGGAGGCGGTGATCCGCGCCGCCCAGGATGGCAGAGGCATCGTCCTGGACACTAATGCGCTGTACAACGGTGCTCATAACAGCCTCCTAGAAGCCGAGACCATAGCCGCTCTTAGGCCGGTGCAGCCACAGCCCCGCAGCAACCCGCTACACGTGCCGTCATGCGCGCTCCGAGAGCTACGCAACAGGCTGATGGAGGAGGCTAAGCAGAAGCCAGGCCTGGCAAGCCCATGCTTCGCTTCAACACTACTAGCCCACCAGGCGGCTAGCGGGCTCCCCGTAGTGGAGACGCCCGGCGAGCAGCGCTGCGACTACACAGTCTACGAGATGGCCAGGAAGGAGCAGTACATAGTAGCCACGTCAGACACTGGAATAGCAAACCTGGCAAAAGCCACCGGCGCACCGCTACTACACCTCCACCCGAGTAGCCCAGCGCACCCAGACCAGGAGAAGCCCTGGACACAGCACCAGGCAGCAGCCGCAGCAGCCCAGCTCATAGCATACCTCGCCATGATCATTCCCTGCAGCAAGGGCAGCGTGCTGGTAGAAGGCGACGCCAGAACAGTAGCCCTATGCCGCCAAGACGGCTACATAGCCGCAAAGGAGGAGAACAAGCACAGCAAATAGCACCAGCAACTAGAGGGGCGCCAAGGATGCCCCGGCTAGTAGCGCTCATCGGCGCTAGCCCTGGGGTGCTACACACCACCCTCTGCCTCCTACGCCGGAAAGGCATACAGGTGGACGAGGTAGTAGTGGTTGCCACACGCCACGAATGGGGCACCGAGGCGATAGAGATCGCCAGGAGCTGCCCCTGCCCCGGAGAAGAAGCACCACCAGCACCACCAGCTACACGCCTCCTACTACTCCCCTCCACCGACATAACAGGCCCCCAGGACATCACCCAGCTGAGAAAAACACTATCCAGGCTCCTCGGCCCAGACACGATACTAGACGTCACAGGCGGCCGGAAACTCATGAGCATAGCAGCAGCCCTCGAAGCCCTAAGAAAAGGCGCAACCATCACAGCCTCGATAATACCCATACACGAGTACGACCGGATACGCAGAGCAACCAAGCCCTGCGACAAAACAATCCAAAACCCCAGCACAGCACACCTAACAAGACTCTAAGAACAACTCTAAGAACACAAAAAGACACCTAGAACCACCCTCCACCGCACACAACGGCCACAAATTACACTCCATTCAGTTCTATTTGCCATGATTCAGAGCGTGAACAGCGGCCTCGACCGCTACGTCGGCTAGCAGGACTTTCAGTTCTATTTGTTATGATTCCTAGTAACTGAAGTCGGGTACGAGGAGGCACAAATGATACGTGTCTTTCAGTTCTATTTGTTATGATTCATGGTGATGTTGAGGAAGCTAAGGCACTCCTAGAAGCCATAGTCTTTCAGTTCTATTTGTTATGATTCCTTCGGGAGTTGGCGCTCCTCACGCCCGAGGAGCCCCTCATTCACCTTTCAGTTCTATTTGTTATGATTCAGAATATGTAAGTACACCATTTGTCAGGACTACAGAGTCATCTTTCAGTTCTATTTGTTATGATTCTTGAAGGCAGCTAGTGATTGGTGGCTATCCAACGTATTAACGAAAACGTTGACTTTCAGTTCTATTTGTTATGATTCCACCGGCGGCTAAGAGGGAGCAGCCCAAGGAAGAGGCTAAAGCCTTTCAGTTCTATTTGTTATGATTCTGCATTTTCTCTGTCTAGTGTAGTTGTTGTGGTGCATGTATTTATTTCTTTGTCTGGGTTTATAGTGCTTCTTCCTTTGCGTGTTAGAGGTGTCTGCATCCTATCCATGCCGGTGGATAGTGTGGTCATCGCTGATGGTTCCATCGATGGCATTGTTTCTACGTGTTTAGCGTTTTTCTAACAAGTTCCATGGTGGAGAGGATATTTATGTGTTGTCCTCGGTGCCTGGGGCTATGACCGCCAAAAATAAGAGGCTCTGGGCCGGCTATGACGAGGAGCTGTCATGGATCATGTTTCTCTGGGAGTGTGTGGTTTCTATACTATTGGTCTGGCTTGGTAGCTTGTTTTAACCTTGTGTTTGTTGTGTTAGGTGTTTGTTTTGTGGTAGAGTGTTAGCCATGGTGTTGGTAGGATTAGGTTTGCTCGCTGGGTTAGGAGTTGTAGTCGTTGGAGTGTCCGGGTGTGTCTTCGGATTGTCCGCTCTGAGAGGTTGAGGCTTGCTGCTAGCTGGGGTATTGTTGCCGGGCCGTTGGCGTGTATGTGGTTGGCTATTCTGCGCTGGATTCCGGGTAGGCTGTTTGTCAGTATCGTGTGGACTGTGTGGAGTGGTATGGTTGTCTCTGTTGTCCGGATTGTTGCTGTTTTTTCTGTCCGTGCTGTGTGGATGAGGAGGGCTAGGGCTATGGCTAGGGTTGTTTCTGGCGTGGTGTGCTCGATGATCGCGGTTGCCGTGGTCTTGGTGTCTAGTGTGTCGAGTATCTGTGCTATGGCTGTTGCTGGCTCGTGGGGGTTTATGGCTACTAGTCTTGGCTGGGGGTGGCCTGCTAGCTCTGCCAGGGTGGCTACCTGCTGTAGCGTTGCCTGCATCGGGATGGTTACGGGCTGTTCTGCTACTAGGACTATCTCGGCTCCTCCGGTGGCTGTTAGTAGTGCTTTGAGGGCGGGTGTGGGCGTGGGCGTTAGTGGCGCTATGACGGTGTGGCGCGTAAGCCTTCCCCTCCTCTACGTGTATCCTAGTGCTGTATGTATTGTGTTTTACGCTTCTGCGGTCCATCTATCCTTGTTGGCTACGTGCTCGTCGCCTATGGTCCCTGTTGCCTGCTCCGGGCTTTGCGGGGTGCCTATGGGTGTTGGGTCCCGTGCCGCCGGGGCAGGGTGGTGCTAGATAAGTCACGGTATTACCTTATATCGGGTGGGTTCTGGGCTGCCTTGATGCTCTCGCCCAGCAGTGTCGGGAGGCTGCTCCGGCGGCTCCACGCGCTGAGGAGCCGCGACCCTGTCCCCGAGGAGCTGAGGGGCTGGAGCTGGTGGAGCCCGCCGCTGCGGCCCCGGGCCCACTTAGGCCTAGGCGTGAGCGAGGCGGCGATACGCTGGTGCCCTAGCCGCCGCGACCTCTACCTCCGCCGGGTCCGCGGCCTAGAGCCGCCGCCTAGCAACGGCATGCTCCGCGGGAGAGTCGTGCACGAGGCATTCCGCCGCAGCGCCGTGGACGTGGCTAGGCTCCACGTGCTAGGCCGAGAGCCCCCAGGCATCGTGGCGGAGCTCGTCGCGGATGCCGAGGAGGCTGCGAGGGGCATAGCTGAGGAAGCAGGCGCCCCGGGGCTCGAGGACCTAGCAGCCAGGGCCTACACCCGCTTCGTGTTCCTCTGGAGCGGCTGGGTCGAGGAGACAGGGCAGCCCCCATGGTACACCGAGTACGCTATCGACGGCTCGCTACTGGGGCTCTCCCCGAGGCTCCGGGTCAACGCGCTCGGGGTAGGCATAGTGGTCGAGGTCAAGCTCGGGGGCTGGAGAGACGACTACCCCGCCGCGCTGGCGGGCTACGCGCTCGCCCTAGAGGCTAGCCACGAGATCCCCGTAGACTATGGCCTCGTGCTCCTCGTCTCCGGCGACGCCTCCAGGGTCGAGGCACACCCCGTCTACCTCGGCGCCGACGAGAGGATAGCCTTCATCGAGGCCAGGGACGAGGCGATAGAGATGTTCCTCAGCGGCCAGGACCCTGGCACGCCCTCTGAGTGCAGCCGGGGCTGCCCCTTCGCCCGCCTCTGTAGCCCCACAGCGCCGGCGCGAGGCGGCAGCGAGGCAGCAGGGGAGGCGGTGGCTTGACCCGCGTCCTCGTAGTGGCGGCGCACGGCGCCAGGATACGGGTCCACCGCCGCAGCCTCGTGGTGGAGAGCAACGGGGAGCGGATGGTAGCGCCCCTCCACGAGGTAGACCGCGTAGTCGTGGCCACGAGCGGGGTCTCGGTGACGAGCAGCGCTATCCGGCTACTAGCCAGGAGCGGGGTGGGCATAGTCTTCCTCGACGCCCACGGGGAACCCATAGTCTCGCTGGAGCCTCCCTGGATAAACGCGGCAGCAGAGACACGGCTCGCCCAGTACCGGGCTAGCGTGGAGCGGCCCCTCAACCTCGCCAGGGCCATGGTCGCGGCTAAGCTGGAGAACCAAGCTGGGTTCCTCCGCAGCCTAGCCCGGCGGACCAGCGCAGCCTGGCTACGCGAGGAGGCGGCCGCGGTCGAGGAGCGGATGCTCCGCGTCTACTCGGCGGGCTCGGCCGAGGAGATACGGGGCCTCGAGGCCCAGGCCGCCCGCCGCTACTGGGGCTCCCTAGCCAGGCTTCTCCCCCAGAGCCTGGGCTTCCAGGGCCGCGACCACGGGAGCCGGGACCCGGTGAACACTGTCCTCAACTACCTCTACGGCGTGCTCTACGCCGAGGTCTTCCAGGCCCTCGTGGTCCACGGGCTAGACCCCTACGTCGGGTTCCTCCACGCCCTGCGGCCTGGGAGCCCCGCACTGGTATATGACTACGCCGAGATGTTCCGCGTCAGCGCCGTCGACAGCCTAGTCTACACGATGCTCGCGAGCCGGGACGCCCCGGGCATCAGGGTAGACCCTGAGACCGGGCTGCTAGCCCGCGAGACCCGGGCAGAGCTAGTGAAGCGCATGTACGAGTGGCTGCGCCGCCGCGCCGTGGATTCGAGGGGCCAAGCCGAGCCCCTGGAGAGGCACATCAGGCTCTATGCCCGCCGGCTAGCCCAGAGCCTCCGCGCCGGTACAGACTACCAGGGCTTCGTAGAGGCCTGGAGGCCGTGATCATACTAGTAGCCTACGATATAAGCGACACGGGCCGCCGCGACCGGGCAGCCAAGCTGCTACAGAGCATGGGGCTGTCGCGTCTCCAGCGGAGCCTCTACGCGGGCCGAGGCGGCGCAGCCAAGGCCAGGGACATAGCCCGGGCTCTCGAGCGCATCCTGGACCCCGAGACCGACGTAGCAGATATCCTCGTCCTCCCAGACCACGTGTGGAGCCGCCGCATAGAGGTCGGCAATGGCAGAGCAAGGGTGCCAGGGCGTGCACATCCACCCGGAGTACACCTCGCCTAGACTAGTCACCGCCACTCTCGTAAAGCTCCACGAGTGGTGCCCACTCCTCGCATGGCTAGCCGCTAACACCCTCCCCCGCATAGCCCCGACACCCTCCATGAGGGAGGGGAGGCGCAGCCACACCAGGGAGGAGCTAAGACGCGTAGCAGAGGAACTAGGCCTAAGACGGCCAGCAGTACAGGTAGCCCTAGCAAGCACACAATACGGCGCCACCGGCACCATAGACATAATCGACAAGGAGACAGGGACGATAATAGAGGTCAAAGCAACGGCCAGGAGGAAGCCACACCGCAGCCACCTAGCCCAGCTAGCAGTCTACACCCTCCTAGCAGCCGAGAACAACCTCAAACCAAGACGAGCAGCAATAGCGACACCAGAGCCCAGGATAATAGCAGAGCTCCCCGCCGACACCTACACCCTACAATGGGCCAGAAACCTCATACAGAGAACCAGGAGGACAATAGAAAGCCCAATCCCACCCCTAGTAACACAGCCCAGAGAGAAATGCCGCTACTGCACACACCGCCACACCTGCCCATACCCAAACCTAGACTAAACCAGTAAACCACCAGGCTAAAACAAGCCAAGATACACAACCAGCGCTACACTATACACACACTCCCAGAGAAACACAGCCCATGACAGCTCCCCGCCATAGCCGGCCCGGAGCCTCTTATTTTTTGCGACCATAGCCTCAGGCACCGAGGACAAAACATAAATACAACCACAATCATCAAATAGTTTAGAAAAGCATTATGCATGCAGAAACAATACTATCGATGAGACCATCAGTAATGATCACACTATCCCCCGGCATAGCTACAATGTAGACACCCGAGACACCAGCTAGAAGACTCTCAAGAAAACAATAAATACAGCTATAACAGAGGCACATAGAGTGGACAACATGCAGAATCATAACAAATAGAACTGAAAGACCGCTCCCCGCCCCCTACGCAGATTTCTCGATTAGCTCGCCCACGCGAATCATAACAAATAGAACTGAAAGACTTCACCGCTGTCTCTCACTTCAACCTCTGACAGTAGATGGAATCATAACAAATAGAACTGAAAGCTCCACGTAGAGCTTCTTTACTAAGAACGACTTCCCGGCCCGTCTGAATCATAACAAATAGAACTGAAAGACCTTAACGACGCGAAAACCATGCCTGAACACCTTATCGGATACGAATCATAACAAATAGAACTGAAAGTATCTCCCTTCCTTGATGTACTCTAACATTTTTTCGCTAATGGTGAATCATAACAAATAGAACTGAAAGCTGTCAAACTTCAGTGCCTCTGGTCTAGCAAAAAACGCTAGCCTGAATCATAACAAATAGAACTGAAAGTACTCGCCGTCCAAGTCCTTGATGAACGCCACTGAGTCCAGGTGAATCATAACAAATAGAACTGAAAGATTAGGTAGCCCGGAGCCGGGAGAAACCAATGGCTGCTGTAGAATCATAACAAATAGAACTGGAAGGCGTTAACAATTCTGGGCTCATTCTGTGTGGGTGCAGATTATGCCCCATATCGACCAGTATACGTAGGCTATGTATGCTAGGAGGAGTATGGTTGCTAGTAGGAGTGTCCACTTTACTGTCTTTACAATGTATCTGGCCCGAGAAGGTAGGCGTTTTCTCGAGGTGTTGATTTTTCCGGAAAGTCGTATGAATAGGCTCTCTACTGCGGAGTCGCAGAGCATCCATACTGCGTAGAGCGTAGGGGAGGAGAGTGCTGTGATGGCGAAATAGGTGAAGGCGAGTACTGACTTGTCGGTACCCTCTTTGGCTAACCCGGAGACGAGGAGAGCAGCGGCTAGGCTCGGTAATATGATTGTGAAGGATATTGTTGCTGTGGTGTCGAGTATCTTTGCCTCTATGCCTCTAGTCTCGCGGCGTCTCAGCCTAGAGTCTGCACTGAGGAACAGTATGGTGAACCATGGCCCTACTAGAGCCCAGAGGAGGGCAATCTCTTTCTGCGCGCATGGGCCTAGGGCTGCTACGGCTATGGGTGTTAAGGCGTGGAGGCTAATGAGCAGCACCATGGCGTTAGCAAAGTCTACGATTTTTCCAACTATCTGCATGCTATGCACCTGGTCGCGGTCTCTGAAGCCCGGATAGGCCTATGTATGCTGTGCTCCTCGGGACTGTCTAGATGGGGGTAATGATATTAGACCTAGAAGATGTATCTGGTGAATGGGTGTTTGATGGTTTTTCTATCTCTTGTCTCGGTGTCCGCGCTCTCTGTCTATCACTTGGCTAGAGTACGTAAAATACTTCTATTACGCTATCATGCTTAGCGATTATACCAACAATGTAGCCATCGCTGTTGGGAAGTAGTAAAATTGTCTGGCATGATGGTTTCTATTATGCCGTGTACGCATCTATGAAGCCAAAGATGTCGAGGCCCCTGGTAGAGAGGGGCTCAGAGGCCTACATCGTGTACATGGACGAGGGCACGGGGATAATCCTGGAGCCGGTATATAGGAGGGGCCAGGGCTAGGCCCGGGCTGCCGCTGTGGCTTCTGCGAGGAGCTGCTCTAGCCTCTTCTTGGCCTCCTCGTAGCTTATTCTCCAGCTTTTCCACTCCTCGTAGATGCGCCACGCCTCTTCGCCCTTCCCGGCATCCTCGGCCTCGACTACGTAGCCTAGTAGCTCTCCGGCTTGGTCGCGTAGCCTCCTCCACTCCCTGTATAGCCTTCCCACCCTAGGGGCACCCCGTGTAGTGGTTCACGTAGAGCAGGCCATATTCCCTCGCCCGCCTGGCTATGAACCTGTCCACCGCCACGACGCCGTGGCAGCCCAGCTCCACCGCCGCGAGCAGGTGCATGAGGTCTAGCCTCCTCCGGGGGCTCCAGCCCCGCTCCGCTGCCATCCTATAGGCTCTCCTAGCTAGAGCCCTCACGTCTACTCCTACGTTCTCCACGCCCAGCCTCTCCAGCAGCTCTACAGCCTCCCTCATGGTCTCGGGCCTCCACGGCTCCTCCCAGTGCACGCTACTAACCAGGCACCGGTGCCGGCGGCAGCACTCCTCGAGGAACCCCCGGGCCCCGGGGGGTCCTCCAGGGCACGTATCACGACGCTGGTGTTGAGGTAGAGCCGTAGCCGACCAGCTGTGGCCACGGCAGTGTTCACCCTCTAGGACACCTAAGACCATTATTTAGGCCCGGTGCGTAACTACGGCGTCCACACATACCAAGAACAAGAAGAAACGCTGGAGAGCCCTGCAAGGTGTACAGCCTGGTGCAGACATTATATATACACGTACAGTGCGGGGGAGAGGGTACCCTGGCGACTTTTTAGATAGTGTCTTGGCCCATCATAGCCTCTCTTTGGCTGCTTAACCCTGGTTGCTGGGAATCGGCGGCCCCCGGGTCCGGGGCAGTCCTTCCCGTAAGTGTAGTGTTTGTGTCTGCAGTAGCGTGCTGTGGAGCTGCATTCTGGGTGTGTATCTGCTGTTAGGATCTGGGATCCCTGGTGTCTTGTAGGGTGGTGGATTCCGGGTGAGACTGGGGCGGGCTGCGCCACCGTTTAACACTTATATATCTCTGTGTATACTATGTTGCTGGGCTGGCTTGGGCCTGTAGTGGTGCCGGCCGCTTTGCCGCGTAGGCCTAGTCTCCGCGGCCCCTTCCGGGTCAAGAGGCGCCGCACCTGCAAGCAGTGCGGCAGAGTACTGGGGAGGGGGAGCGAGTACTGGCTAGCCGGCGGCAGAACCCTCTGCCCCAAGTGTACACGCAGCCTAGCAGCCAGGCGGCTGCAGGAGGACCTCCGCCAGGAGTACCAGCGCATCCTAAGGGAGCTAGAGCCCCAGCACTGGCAGCGCCTCAAACCCGAGGTCTTCCTAACACTCCTAGTCCACGGGCTACTCCCGCCGCTAGAGAGCGACCTCTACGACGACGAGAAGCTCACAGTAATGATCCGGCTCCTAAGGTACGCGAGGGAGCACCCATACGCGGATGCGCTAAGGCGGCTCGGCGAGACACCAGAGGCGATAGTGGACAGCTTCCTCAGCGAGAAGCAGTGGTACATCAACTGGAAGGCTAGGCACCCGCTGAGAGCATATAGGTGAACACCCGGGCATAGAGGGCCAGTACCTAAGACGTTTACACGGAGAGCCCCCAGAGGGTGCCCCCTCGTCTTGGGCGGCATGCTTCTCGCTGCGAGCCTGGGGTTCGACGAGCGGCCAGTTACCCACGCCATGGCCGATACGCGGCCCCGCTGTGTAGCCCTCTTCGCGCCCCGTGTAGGCGGGGAGACACGGCGGCTCGATGACGCCCTGCTGCTCGTGAGGAGGTTCGCCGAGGCCCTCGGAGCGAGGCTGGAGGTCTACTGGCTCGACGTGGGCCGCGCGGGGCTCGAGGAGCTAGTCTACATGGTCAAGGAGCACGTCCGCAGACTCGTCAGAGAGTGCAGCGTCGACCGGGTGGTGTTCGCCCCGAGGGCCGGGCTACGGGTACTCACGGTAGTCCTAACAGTGGCCGCTATGGGGCTCGCCCTCGAGCCCGGCCAGAGAGTCACACTGCTCCTACGAGAGGAGAGCATCGGCGCCGTCTACGAGACCGACGCGGCGTCGCTAGCCCCGGTGGAGCTAGGCGAGGAGGAGAGGAGAGTACTCAGACTCCTAGCCAAGCATACCCTGGAAGGCCGCGGCCTCGGCGTACGGGAGGCAGCCGAGCTACTCGGCATACCACGGTCCACCGTGCACCGGCGGCTCCAGGCACTAGCCGAGAAGGGGCTCGCCTACAGGGCCGAGGACGGCTACAGGGCGACACCCCGCGGCATAGCCTCAGCATAGCGTCCCGCAGCCCCGGGACGCATTATCGGCGGTGAAGACCGGCATAGCCTAAGCCGTCCCGGCACCTCTAGAGAGCCAGACGCTAGGATGCACGCTCCGCCCTCCAGCTATACAAGCAGTCTCTATGGGAGATGCCCTAGCAGCAGAGCTACTCCAACACCCACTGGCTGTCCTCGAAGCAGCAGACCAACTGCCCTCTCGGGGCTACAGCTAGCAAGGAGCTAGAGAAGATTATACGAGGGGATTGGAAACGCTGAGAACTGTAATCGTCTGGAGAAAAGCTGCACATGATGTCTAGGCGACTACCACGGTGCCCCATCCGAGCCTCGTATAGGCTCCTAGACCTCTACGGGCGGCCTCCTTTGCAGCTCTGCAGGGGTCTTCCCGGGTAGTCGCTACCACGATTGTGCCAGCTGGTACGAGTAGGAGAGGCGGGCGATGCACCTCCCGTGCCATACTCCAGCCAGGCATCACGGCTTCTACTGGCTCGCGTGTCAGCTGCACTATGTAGGGCTCTCTGGGCTCGAGGATGCTCTCGAGCCCCGCGGCGCTGACTAGGCTCTCGGCTAGCCTCTTCGCGGCGCTCTTTGTCAGCTCTATGACGCCGGCCCAGGGGCTCTCGTCTAGTAATGCTGGCGAGACTAGTAGCAGGAGAAGCGTGTTGTTGCCGCTGCATGCAGAGAGGAGGCCCACTGGCTCGGTGTCGGAGCTACGTAGGACTAGCTGGGCTGGACGCTGCTCTCCCCCAAGCGTGGTCATAAATCTTTTCTCACCCTCCTCTATGGGGCTCTTGGAGGCCTCCACTAGGGCTACGAACTCCACAAGCTCTGTGCCCTGAAGGGGGTCCAGCATCCCTATAGTATAGAGCATCCCGGGGGCAGCTGTCTTACTAGAACGGTTTAGGGCTATACCGGTGCGCCTCAACACCCTAGCCTGGAGAGACGAGCCGGCCTTCAGACCCTCCATGAGCCCCTCGAAGAGGAGCCGGGGTCTACCGCTGAGCGGTGCGACGCTGGCTAGTAGCTTCTTCACAGTATCTAGGGGAGCGTAGCCCCTGCTGGTGTAGACGTAGAGCTTGCCGCTGTGCCTAGCTAGCCCGGTGTACAGGTGGTATTTCTCCCCGAAGAGCGATTCCAGGCAGGCCTCAGTGTCACCGTAGACCCCGGGTCTCTGTGCCCTGCTGCAGGCTCCCGCCTCGTAGGCTAGAGAGGCTAGTGCTCCCGCTATGGTTGAGGGCATGGGGTATGCTAGGGTCTCGCTGGCTGCGCCGGGGCCGTGGACACGGGCTTCGAACACGCCTGGACGCCGGAACGACATAGGCCAAGCCGACCTGAACGCGGCCTCCAACACGGGCACGCCGCGGCCACCCCCTAGGAGGATGTGGTGCCCTCTTTCCGCCTCGGGGGCCTCCTAGCAGCTGTACGCGTGACTCCCGCTGCATGGAAAACCATGGAGGCTAGAGGGGCTCTTACAAGGCACTCACACAGCTCGACAGCCAGTCCAGAGTTCTCCAGTATAGCGGCTACCATGCTGTCCTTCTCGGTAGCCACAGCTACAGAGGCTACTGCATTGATGAGGTCCTCTCTAGCCCTATCCGGTAGGCTAATCCTGCTACCCAGGATATCCGCCACTTTATCTAGCTCGTTCTGGGCGGCAGCGGCGAGCCTGCGTGTAGCAGCATACTCGTCCTCCTCGCCTGGCTTCTTGCAGCGGCTGCGCTCGCAGCAATTACGCATCAGATAGTGCTCGATAAGGCTCAGAGCGGCCCTCATATCTCTCTCAGCTAGTTCTGCTAGTAGCCTTGTATCGCCGGTTAGGTCGCGTATAACGCTGGCGGAGAGTGCCAGCTCGTAGCTCTTAGCTCCACATTCCTCTATAGAGAACAGTATGGCCTTGACTAGGGCGCCGGTTAGCCCGGCATCTCCTCCCCCGGGCTCTAGGCCTAGAGTAAATGGTAGCACTGCTACGCCGCTAACCTCGCTAGCAACTATCAGGGCATCCTTACATCTGGCTACACCACCGAGACAACTACCTCCATACTCGAGATAGGCTATACTGTCCTTAGCGTCTAGCAGTTCGTGGGCAGTGCGGAATGCTAACCACATAGGAGTCTTAGCATGTGCATAGTAGACCACTGTGCTGCGGCCAGCGCCCCGGATAGCCGGGACCACGACCCCTAGAGGCCTATGATGCTCTCTGTGGTCACCATTCCCGCCCGGCACGTAGACGTGGAACCCGTTAGGGTACGCCTTTAGCCCCCAGTAGCTCCGCCGAGCCGCTATAGCGGCAGCGAGCGCGGGGTAGGGTACACCTCTCTCCCGTGGATCCCCGGTGCCAGGCGGCAGGATGGCCACAAGGTCGTCGCCACCAGCGTAGACTAGGAAGCCGCCGAGCACCTCCACAATAGCGCGATCCATAACAGCGGATGCCGCCAGGGCTCTGGATACCGTGTAGTGGTAGGAGGGCGTAACTACTAGTGTTAGCCTCCTCTCTGGGCACCCTAGCCTATAGCCTTGCTCCCCTCCTCCAGCCTCCGGCCTCCTGAGCACCTCATCTAGCGCGTCTACGAGTGCCGCGAAGGCCTCAGCTATAGCCCTCCTAGCCTCTGGGTCCGCTACCTCTAGCAGCGTCTCCATGTACCTGTGGGGCTCTACGCCGAGCCGGCCCTGCAGCACCCCCCGGCCCATGAAGTCGCCGTCAGCAGCCACCACAGCATAGTAGGCTGAGCCATACCCAGCAGCCTCATCCAGGGCCTTGATAAGCCGGGCGCCGATATCGCCTGCAGCATAGGCGTTAGCAACAGAGTTACGCAGCCCAGCGTCAACAAGGAGTGAGGGCACACTAGACTCTAGAGCTCCTACTAGCCTCTCCGTGTTAATGTTCGCTGCCTCCTCATCCTCCTGAAGCTTATCCCGGACTATCTTGATCAGCTCCTTCCTCTTGTCTTCCTCTAGCCACTTCTCCACGCCGTAGCTGAGATGGCCACTCGTGACGAGAGAGTACAGCTTACGTAGATCGTCGACGCTGAGCCCCCCTATGAACTTCTTTAAGGCCTCTGCTAGCTTGGCGCGGTTCACGTGTAGCCTGGAAGTGTAGGCGTCAACACTGCTAGCCACTAGCTTCTCTCTGTGACTCTCCTCAAGCTCTAGGCCCACGAGCTGTCCTGCTATTCCCTTCTTGCCTGCCTCCTGGATGCCTTGTAGCATGGTACGGAGCATACGCTTGACTAGACAGTATGGGCAAAGTCTCTCACCACGAGCCTCAGCTAGCAACCTAGCGGCTGTGGCACTTTCTGCTTCTCCACTACTTCTTCGCATCTCATCTATGACTCTTGTCAACTTTTCATACGCTCTGCTCCCCGGCTCCGGGGGGTTGATGAGCGCTACCGCGCGGCCACATACGGTACAGAGTCGTGGCTGCACCTTCTCCTGTTTATCAATGGTGCCGAGGTACGTGTTGTACATGCTCTGGGCGTAGTCTAGGTAGCCCTTCCCGCTACGGCGGCTAGCCCTTATGAGGGCCTCCTTCTCCTCCCTCGGCAGATATACTAGCTGGAGGAATGCGTAGAAGAGTAGGTCACGGTCGCCACGTAGCCCCTCTAGCACCTTGACAGCGTAATCGTCGTCTCCGCCTCCCAGTCTCCTCCGTGCCCGATCCCATACCCGGCACTCCCGGAGCCACTCCTCATACTCCCTATAGGCCTCTGCAACGTCGACTACCGTGATGCGTAGAGGCAGCGGCGGCTCCAGCCCCTCTAGTAGCTCTCGTATATCCCTGGCCTCGGCTAGGCGTAGAAGCACCCGGAGCCCTTGTAACTCTCTCCGTAGCTCTCCATCCTCGTACTGTTCTAGCAGCTTCCTAACCTCGCCCTCCTTAAGGACCTTTACCAGCTCCTCGACGTAGCTTGCCAGCTCGCCGATGATACCTCGCCACACAGCAGCATAACTTGATACGATGTTCTTCTCCACTTCCTGGGGTGTTCCAGCCTCCCGCGGCAGAATGATGAGCACGCGTGACGGCACAGTGGGGTCTATTGGCCAGCCCTGGAACCAAGGCTCAAGCACACTATGGAGCACATCAACAGCACGGCTTTCCCGGGCCTCCTTCTCCAGGTCGCTCCACCTTCTGAAGCCTAGCTTGCTGAGCAGCCACGCCGTGTAGAACGGGTGTAGCCGGGCCGGCGGCTGAAGCAGTACATCCGGGCCAAATCTCTCTACAAGAGGCTCAACACTTTTCCACGCAAGGAAGCTAGCAAGCCACGATGCAGCCCACATGTCGCGTAGCCGCCGAGCCTCGCTTATCCAGCTCTGCACCGAGGCAAGGTCGACAACGACTAGGTAGCCCCTCGGAGTGACATCCCCATCCCTCGCGCCGCTGAACCAGTTGGCCATAGCCATAGCTGCCGAGACATGGTCGAACACCGTATGGCCCGGTACACGTGTATCAGCAGGCGGCGCCTGCCCTGGGAACACCTTGTACCATAGATGCTCCATGAGCAAGGTCGCGACATGGACTAGTAGCAGGCCACAGCCATAGTTACCCCCGGCACTGCACGCTCTCTCTACAAGCTTGGCTACAGTACTGGCATAGACTCTGACAAACTCCTCTAAACGGTCGATAGACGGGGCAGAGCTGTTCACGATGACGAGTTCTGGGTCGAATGGATTCTTGTAGGCAAGCCTATTGGTGCCCAGCTTCCTGCCTAGCGCGTTCTCAGCGGCATGTACCACAAGCCTATCGAGTGCAGACGAGAACGCGTCAGCCCTCTCCACGCTGGAATCGCGCCTACAGAGTAGCCGGAGAGCCTCAAACGCTACACCAGTTGCATCCCCGACACGCCTTCTGCCTAGCTCCCCTGCAAGAACTGCTAGGAAGAGAGCACCCTGCAGCTCGTGGGCCCGGAGACTCTTCTTCAGCTCCTCGTAGCTACCGCAGCCTGCCTCCCTCAAGGCATAGTTCACGCTATCCCTAAACACCTGGTAGAGCCTCTCGTGGAGACCCGGCAGCCTACCTAGCACCGTCCACGGCTTCCACGGCGGATCATGGAAGAGTATAGCTAGCTTGACAGCCTCGAGACGGGTCATGGAGAGCCACCCCCGCATATGCGGGGCGACAGAGAATTATGCCTTGGGTTTGGGCTTAGCTATGCGGGCTGAGACAAGCTGGAAAACACCATAGCCCTTAGTCGTCCTAGCACCGATACCGCCCTTCGCAAGAGCAGAGGACACGAGAGCAGCAACACTAACCTCTACAGAGTCGTTGTTAACGTGCAGCCCTAGAGCCCCAAGCGCCTCTGCTATCTCGTTCCTCCTATCAAGAGGAAGAGCTGTTATGAATCTGAAGACTACGCCCGGTGCCAGCACGACATGCGGTACAGGGACTGGCTGTGCCTCGTACTCGTAGCGAACCGGCTCACCCCCACGGTGATAATGAGGCGTAATGACGGCTGGCTCCACGAGGCGGCCACGGCGACCAGGCTCTACCGGGTATGCATCAAGGAAGAGCAGAGAACCCATAGAGCCGTCGGAGTCGCTACTATCGCCAAAGAGTGCTCTTAGAGCATCAAGCCTCTCAGCATGCTCCTTCTCGGCAACACATTTATCCTCCGATCCTCTACGCCTTGCACGGAGCCTATCACAGCCGGCAGACACCTCTGCAAACGCGGAGACTGCGCCCTTGAAGCTAGACCCGGGCACATACGGCAAGTCCAGCAAGAGATCCCAGGCAAGTCCCACCTCGAACACAGAGGCTAGAAGCCCACCCCCAGCACCCACTAGGCCACGATCAGTAAGCTTGGCATCAATCACTACGACCGCGTGGCCAGTCTCCAGTAATCCCTTTACTTGTTCGTCTAGTAGATTCCGTACTAGCGCTATCCTGGCACTCGACGTCCCTACGATTAACGATGTGAGGCTTTCGCTAATCTGTCGGAGCACTTCAGGTTTTTCATCCTTTAGACTGAGGAGGCCTTTTTTCTTGACCGTACCGAGTACAGCTTCTGTATAATCATTAATTGTACGTAGGAGGATACTACCAAACTTCTTCACCGTGAACTCACCTCTTAGTGTCTTAATTTAGTAGTGTCTCCAACCAGTCAAAGGTAGCGTGGAGAATGTTCTCGACGAACTCCTTGCTATTTGCATTATATCCGTTGTTGTGCTGGCCCGGTTCTATGATACCGGCATCCATTGGTTTCGCCCATTTCCCGCATTGAGGATCGTATTGATGAGGGATTATGTACTGCAGCGATGATACGGCTTCGACATCAGTTACGACTATTATTTTGCCCTTGCTGTGTTCGCCGACATGGAGTAGTCGGGCTTTGGAAGGATCTCTCTTAAGAGCGTTAGGAATATCTATTGCTGCGGTTAGTGGTAGAATGACCCCCGCGTAGCCTTTCCGGCCAGGTAGAACGCTAATTATCACGTTGCTTATTCTTCTGCCAGCTTCAAGGTCTTTCGGTTCATTTCTCATGCATTTCAAAATTCTGTTGACTTTTATATTGCCTATAGCGTATCCCCTGCACTTTCTATACTGCTTAGCTTTCTGCTTAACTTTTTGACATTGCTGCCGGGGTAGGCCGAGGATCCACGTATGGAACCCTACGCCTGGCATCTTTACGGCTAGCCCGCTTGGCAGCTTGTTAGACGCTAAGTAGCTGTAGTAGTAGATCTTCCAGACAGCCTTAGTAGCTGCCTTACCGACGGCGCTTAATGCCTCTAAGACGCCAACTACGGGTTTTTTCTTAGAGGGGTTACAGTAGTCTAATACAAGCTGTCGGCCTTCATGGTCATTCTTTCTAGGCGCGTACTCCCTTGTTGCCAGCATGCAGGGGTGCTTTAGCTGCTCCACGTATCTCATCTCTTTGTGAGCATAGCTGAGCCGTGGCACGCTTGCAAGACTCTTGTATGGTTCGTGCGATATACCCCATGCTTTTGCTGTAGCTTTTAGCACGAGGTTGATAAGCTGCTCTATAGTGCTCTTGTCCGGCTTGGTGGCGAGTTTCTCTGCTACTTCTGCTAGCTCTCCGTTAAAGTCCCCGTCACCGGTATCGAATCTGTAGCTGCCTCTGCGGGGAAGGAAGCGGCCGAATCCTCTTGAGACGGATTTCCCGAGGCCGAGGAGTACTGGCTCTGCGAGTGCTAGGCTTGCGAGGAGGAACTTCTCTGCTGGCTCGAGCTTGGCTCCAGGCCTTTCACGGAGCCTGAGACGGAATACGACAGTTCCGGGCTTTGCCGGCTGCAGCTCAAATAGATACTGGGCCGTTTTGTTGACGAAATCCCGGCTTTCCGGCTTTGCCTCTACCCCTAGAGCGAGTAGGTGGAACCTTGGCACCGTAAATAGACAGATAAAGTCATCATCTCCGCACTGGCCGAGACGTAGACGTCTATAGGCTTTCTCCTCGAGTACTTGCATGACATGACTTTGTCTAAGCCTAGGGCTCTGTTTCGATTTGGATCTATCTCCTCTCCTCTCTATCCTCTTCTTTGCCTCATCAAAAGCTTCTTGTACAGCGGCTACTATGGTTTTGTACTCTGCAAATGGCTCCGGCCTAGACTCGAGCCTGGCCTCTAGGATGAATGAAGCGGCTCGTGCGTTTTTCTCAACTGAGCCGAAGAGCTTCCTGAGGAGGTCGTCCTCTGTCGCTTTATAGCCGTTCTTTCCGAGATCCTCGTCACTGATATAGCTGGCTACTGCTGTGCGGGCGAGCCAGCGGAGCATGCCGCGGAGCTGCTCTGAGCCCTGCCATAGGAACTCGTAGTCGCTGCACTCTCCGTCGACACAGTGGAAGGTTTTGCCAGTGTAGCCGCCACCCCAGTAGGGCGTGACGGAGGTAAACACTATCTCGGCAAAGACGTCTCTAGCGCCTTCCAGGCTTCTTATAGTGTCTGTAATGTCTTCGAACTCTAGAGCATCCCTAGGCTCCACGGGCATCGTTTACCACCATCAGTCTAGCCTTTAGCGAAGAACGCTTCTGCTAGCTTCTTGACCTCGTTGAGGTATTCCACTAGTAGTCTTGCAGCATAGTGCTCTTTGCCTTGCTCTCTCAGCGATTTCAATGAAGCAGCTAGATTCTGGAGACTTGATAGATCGGTATTGGCTACTCCTGCCTCGGATAGTGCGGCAGCGGCTAGTGCTAGTAGTGTAGTATAGCCGGCTGCTTCTTTCCCGCCTATCTCCTGGCACAGGTCGCTGCTCGGGTTTCCAGCTAGCTGCTCTCCCAGTTTCTTGTCGCGGTTTCTTAGCAGCTTGTAAAGGTCGGTATAGAGCTTGGAATTCTCGATCTTGGACATGTAGAAAGTGAGCGCTGGTATTAGTCCTACCGTGTACACCATGCTAGGTAAGTCCTTGGCTCTTCTTCGGATAGCGTCTCCCTTGTCTCGCATTTTGTTTTTGCAATTGGCTGTAGCCTTTTCGACGAGATCCCGTAGTAGCAGTATGTGGTCTATAGCCATGGATATAGGATCTACTGTAGGTGTCATGGTCGATCACCGCTAGGCTATCATTAGCTTCATCAACCCCTTGCCTATGGTCTCCTTGCCACCTATACTCGCGTAAAGCACCCTGGTGTTAGTATCCTTGCTGGAAGCAGCGCCCAGGAGCTCCAAGAACATATCCTTCACGACAGAGGCGTCGGCGCTGATGCCGTTGCAATACTTGTTTCTCGGCCTGGTAAACGCGACTGCGCCTATGAAGAGGCTACCAGGCGGGAGATATTCTTCAGTCCAGAGAGCCCGCTGTGTGACGGTCTTTTTCTCGCGGTCTATACTTATGCGTGTAACGCGGATTAGTCCTCTCTCTATCACGGTGGGGGCAACATCGTCTCCAACGACTACTAGGTTGTCCACGAGAGGGCGTGCCTGGTAGAGCGGATTAAGGTTGTCTAGTTTGACCTCTTCGATGCTTTTGGATTGTGATGTAGTTGCTATAGTAAACTTTTCGAGACCAAGTGTTATGCTTTCCCCCTTATCCCGGAGCCTAGGTGCTAGGACGGTATGCCCCCCAACTTCCCTAGAGTCGCCCAGGAGTACATCTATGACGTTATAGAGCTTCGTAAACATGTTGCTGATGCTAGATGCTTCGAGGATAGCCTTGGCGCGTGCTAGGAGCATGGGAGTCGTGACGTACACGTAGCCGTACTCTAGACTGGGAACCGGTATAGCCAGGGGGGAAGAAGTCTATAATCGATACTGCTGAGGCTCCTTCGTCGCCTTCTCCGGGCTCCGGGCCGAATATACAGCATACCGCTCTGCAATCACTACTGCTACATGCCACTCGGCCGCCACTTATGCAGTTCCTCCGCTGGCCCGCCTGGGTCTTTAATGCACCCTTAATGCTCGACGCGGGTATCAGGGGGTAGCCGTAGGGGTCGCGCTGCACCGGGAGATCAACCACGCCAGGTGCGCGGCCGGCACCAGGGTGGAGCGGTGTCAGAGCAGAGGCGAGAACCGGATCCATTCTGTCAAAGTAACCAATGGCCACTATGCACCAGCCCCGCAATATGTGAGGATGTCCACCAGATATACAGGTCGTGGGGACGAGTATTAAATTCAGCTATACATGACGTCCATATGTGGTGTAGACGGAACAGTGTACTGCTTAGATGCCGGTTCCCCGGGTGCCGGTGATAGCCGAGGCCAGGGTGCCGGGGCTGTATCTGGCGTAGTTCTCGCAGTGGACTGGCTTCAGTGTCTCCCTCGGCTGTTTCTACGACTATCTTCGTCGGAAAAACGCTTGGCTGCATGGTGCAGCTCGCTGGCTGTATTCTACTCTGGCGAGAGTAGCCATGAGTTGAGCTGCTTTTTCATGTTCTCGTCGAGCGTGTATGTGACGGTGATCTCGTCTCCGCTCTTGCACACGTTCACTATGCTGTCTAGTAGCCCGCTGTGTGCGAAGAAGTTGCGCTTTATATCGCCCGCCATGGGCTTTCCCCGGCGCAGCTTCCTACTATCTTCCCTGCTCTGTCTTTGTTTTTGCTCCTCCACGGGGCCGCGTAGAGTGCTATATAGCTGGCATTGCTGAGAGAGCCTGGTGCTAGCTAGCTTTAGCTCTTTTAGGTCTCGTTCGAGCATCCTGGCGTTTAGTCTGAGCTCCTCGGCGAACTCGTGCCGGCCCTCATAGACTTCCTCCTTGAACCATTCCAGCTCACGTAGCGGCACCATGCCGCCAGCTCGGCGGCTCATGAGGTGCCTAGCTAAGCGTATGAGTGACATCGTCTCTAGCAGGGCTAGGATGGTGTAGAGGCTTGTACTCCTTGTTGCAGCGAGCCGGCAGACTACTGCTCTGCCCTCATCCACGGCCGATTTTATCGTCCTCCACGCCTCGGAGGCTATGAACTCCATTAACCCATTTATCGCTTCCTCGACCTCGCCTTGGCCTGGGGGCTCCTCGTCGAGGACTATGTCTGGCTGGTAGAGTACTAGGGGTGTGTTAAGCCGGAGTGCTGTAAACAGTTTTAGACCCTGCTTTAGGAATACCTTCAGGCTTGCTACCAGTCTCCCCCACTTCCTGCCCGTCTCCGCTTTGAGACCAGGTAGGACTCTGTCCAGATCTGTCTCGTCTATGCATGGGCATCTTTTGAGGCTTGAATAGCTGATAAACGACTCGGGCTTGAGCCCCGATATAGCAGACGACAGCAGCGGAAATGATGGGAATATTTTTGCTCCGACCTCCTGTAGGCTCAACGGGTAGGGGCCCTTATACCCCCTCCGTACCGGTGAAGCCGCCGAGACATAGAACTTAGCGTATTTGTCGCCGCCGAGCAGGAGTCTATCGAGTATACCGAGCTTGTACGCTACCACAAGTGTCCGGAAAGCCCTAGAGGCTGCTGAGACGTAGATATTGTAGCCCACCGATGTATCTAGGACTACGCGGTCGCAGCTATACTGTCCGAGGGCCTCCAGCATCGCCATGAAGATGGAGAGTTCCAGGTCGCCGTACTCTGGGCCGTAGATCGACAATTCTAGGTTATTGCCGCCGTAGAAAACGCCATACGAGGGTAGGGCCTTCACCTCTATCTTCTCCGGGCTTTCGAGGACCGAGCTGTACAGCTCTCCCAGCAGTGTTTCGAGCTTGCGCCAGTTACTAGCGAGGTCAACAGCCTCTGATGGGGTCTCGGCGATACTTGCTGCAAGCGCCTCTGGAGCTAAGAGTACCGTGTAGCACTCATCGCTAGAGCTGCTACATAGTACGTCGGCTGGCAGTACTGCGTCCCGTGTATACGCTTCTTCCCGCATAGACTCGCCCAGGATGCTATATGAGACCTTTTCATAGCTTCCAGGAACACCTATAACCTCGAATACACAGAGCCTCGGCAAGCACTACTTCTAGAAAGGATAGTACCATGTAGAGCCTTGATATCGCTATAAATATTTCCCAAACCTTCATTGAGTCCACATTGAGCTCAGTACCGTAGAGGAGCGTGGCAGCACGTATACATACGCTGGCAATAGCATTCAACGCAAGTATACAGGCTACATGCAAATGTGCAATATGCATAACTACACCGGTTTAAACACCCTCTTTGTGGCTGTCAATCAGCTCCAATCCTCGTGGGTACACTATATGGACATGGTAGGAGGGTATCGGGCTTATACCGGAGTGTAGTTCTAGTCTACACGGTATCGCGCCTGGATTCCAGATCGGGGGCTATAACTATGATGAGAGGTGTACGGGAGAATGAGTGACACGGATGAGCCCTTGGTGGAGATAAGGGTCCCGAGAAGCATCGTGGACGATGTGCAGAGGAGTATCGCTACGCTCCTTGAGTCGAAGAGGAGGCTAACCCGTAAGGAGTATACACTCTTGCTGGAGATGGAGGGTTTTGACACTAGGCTTCTGGAGGGGCTCGACTCCGGCGAGGACGATCAACGCGTACTCATGGCTATGAGGGGGAGGGAGAAGAGGAGGGCCCAGCATCCTTGACTATACTCGATACTAGCGTCGTTATAGACCGTGTCCGGGCTAGGCAGCAGATACCGGAGGACATTGTGGAGGTAACGGTGCTGGAGTATCCACCCATACTGGCCTACAGGGAGTTTACAGGCAGCATAGTGCTTGTAGAGCGGCGTGACTGGCGTCTAGCCCTAGAGCTGCAGATAAAGCTACGCAGGATGGGTAAGCCTAAGGGCCTTGCCGACCTCCTTATAGCGGCTGTAGCTATAAACCGCGGGGAAGAACTTGTGGCAAGGGATAGAGACTATCTCGACATCGCCAGGGTATCCGACTTAAAGCTGCGCCTAATACCCTAATTCTGGTTCTTGTTACCGGATATATTCAAAATATATTCAAAATCTAGTCCGCTACGGCGGCTGGGAGTACGTCTCTCTAGGACAGAGTCACGCTATGCCTCTTACCAGTACTGCAGGCAGAGCCTATCACGGCAATACTCCGGCGTTCTTAGCACGGTCTGGGCTCGTGTATGTGGCTTAGTGCTTTCCTTAGGCGTGGGTCGCTTCTGGCCTGGTTCTTGAGCAGGTTGTGTAGTTCTCCCTGGGTGCAGGCTTGCCGGGCCTCGGCTGCTGCCTGTAGGGTTATGCTGAGGTTGTGGAGGGCTATGCTCTGTGTGTCGTGTCTCATCTCCTGTAGTGTCTGGTGCCTGGTGCAGCCTGGGCACGTGCATAGAGGTTTCTGGCTGGGGTCTGCCTCTCTTAGGCTTATCCTGGCTGGCTTGGCTCCGTTGGGCTGGTAGTAGAGGCGTTTGGCGGCTGCTATGATGTAGGTCTTGGAGTCCATGCTGTCGGCGCCCGCGGCGTATAGTAGCGCTGTGTTCCGGGGGCTCGCGACTCCTAGGAGGTGGATCCACGTGCCCCATCCTAGGAGTCTTCTTGCCTGCTGGAGGCGCTGGGCTAGTAGCCACCACTTGGCGGAGTGCGGCACCAGCCCTCCAACAGCGTAGCCGTCGACGTCGCCCAGGCCCATGCCGGCGTGCTCGTGTAGCTCCCTCTCCAGCGTGGCGAGGAGCCTCTGTAGGGCCTCGGGGCTGTTGTACTGGAGGACTACAAGGAGCCTTATCCCGCTGCGGCGGCGGAGCTGGTATGCTAGGGCCGCGGCGCGCGCGGTGAGCCGGATCCTCTCCGCCACCGTCCCGGGGCAGCAGCCGGGGTCCACCTGGCTCCTAGGGGGCAGGGGGTAGTCGAGGGTGAAGGCTACGCTGGCGCCGAAGCGCTCCTGGCGCCGGAGAACCTCCTCCACCAGGTCCTCGCTCCAGCCGCTGGGTGCCCCACCGCCTCTACCGTCTTCCCTTCTGCGGCGGTGGAGCCCGGCGAGCCTGCGCTGCGGGGCCTCTAGGAAGAGGAAGGCGCCGCTATCAACCCAGGCGTAGAGGCTGCCGAGCGCTGAGACGCGGTGGCCGTCGCCGAGGAAGAACGCGTTGAACATGGCGTGGCGCCATCCCAGCCCGCGGGGCGGCGGCAGCCAGAACGGCGGCGTGTTCCCGCCCGCCCCGAGGTTGTGGACTGGGACAATCACCGGCGGCTCCGCGCCGGGGAGTAGGCTCATAACCCCGTTCCTCCCCGGAGCCGGGGCTTACGCGCCCAGCTGCCATCATAAGGCTTCGGGCATCTATACCCCGGTGGACGGCGGCCCCCATGTAGGCCATCGTGCACTGCTCCTGGGTGGTGGCCTGGCGCCGGAGTATCCTTGTTTATTTGTGCCCAATACTCTTCTGTCTACCCCTCATGGGTTCCTCCGGCGGAGGTGCTAGGGGTTCTGTCCGACGAGGCCCTCTATATCGGCGAGCTGAGGCTACGGGTCACGCCGCTACGGGATACTGTGCTCCCACCAGTGAGCAGTAAGCTCGTAAAGAGCCTCCTCCTGGCCTCGCCCGTCCCGGGGTGGATGCGTGAGCTAGTGGAGGCTAGGCGGGGCTACAAGCCGCTCTTCGTCTCGATGCTGTACCGCGGCCGCCGAGCCCTCTACTCAGCCACCACCCAGGCCGGGAGGCCCCTCGTGGCCCGCGCTGGCCAGCCTCTAGAGGCGCGGGTAGCCTTCGTGGCCCACGACGCCTCAGCTGCCTGGGAGCTAGCAGCCGTCCTCGGAGGCCGCCGCGAGACCCCCTACGGCCCGGTCGAGACCGTGGTCGAGGAGGCAAGGATCCAGACACCAGAACAGCTACGGCTCCCCAGCCCCGCGGACGGGCCCACCGGCGTGCTACGCGTAGAGGCGCGGACACCCGTCGTGCTCACCTCCAAGGTCCTCGTCGCCACGGAGCCGCCCCCGGGCGCCCGGATCCCCAGGCTCCACCGGCTCCTCCCATCACCAGGGCTAGTAGCCGCCTACGCCTTCAGGCTCTGGAACCGGGCCCTCGGCCCCCGCTACGCAGTCTACTGGCGCGACGCATGGAACCACGACGCAGCTATGGTCGCCCGGGCAGCCGAGGTATACATGGCCGAGATAGACTACCAGCTACACCCCGAGACAGTAGTAATAGGCCGCGGAGCCTCCGGCAGGCTACGCCTAGCACGGGGCTGGCGAGGCTGGATAACCTACCGCGTCGCAGGCCCCAGGCTCGCCCGGCTACTCGACAGACTACTAGCACTCACAAACACCCTCGGACTCGGCAGAAGCCGAGGCATAGGACTAGGAGACACACACGCACAATGGATACAACCCAAAAACAACAAAACAAAACCAAACCAGTAAACCACGAAACTAAAACAAGCCAAGATACATATTTAACACTACAACATACACACCCTCCCAGAAAAACACAGCCCATGACAGTAAGCTGTCGTGAACGGTTTAGAACCTCTTATTTCTAGCGGCCATAGCCCCAGGCACCAGGGGCAACACATAAATACCACTACACCCGTAAAACCGTTTAGAAAAACGCTAGACATGTAGAAACAACGCCATCGATGAGACCATCACCGATGATCACACTATTGCCTGGAATAGCTCCACCATAGACGCAATAAATAAACACCAGGAGAACCCAAGACTCCACAAAGCAAGGCATAAATATACGTAGCAAATACATAACATCAAGTGGACAACATGCAGAATCATAACAAATAGAACTGAAAGCCAAATCCGTGAGTCTTATCTCAACCTTCATCTTAGCCATGGCATCACGAATCATAACAAATAGAACTGAAAGTCTCGTATGTAGTCATCATTTTCCTTCATTGGTATCGGATCAGAGAATCATAACAAATAGAACTGAAAGTACTATCACCCGCTCGGGTTAGCCCCGTGTATCAATATATATGGAATCATAACAAATAGAACTGAAAGTCTACGTAGCCCATCTCGACGGCAGAGGCTAGAGCCCTCGCTATGAATCATAACAAATAGAACTGAAAGAGTCATACGACGACTACGCACGCTTCCGAGACGCCGTTGACGCTGCAAGAATCATAACAAATAGAACTGAAAGCACCGGGTCCTAGCTCCAGGCATCGCTGGTAGTTGAGCCAGAATCATAACAAATAGAACTGAAAGACTCTGAAAGGCATGTTTTTACACCCCCTCCATGCGGAAGCCTAGAGAATCATAACAAATAGAACTGAAAGTTGGAATCCTTACAGCCATACATAAAATCACACCGCTAGAATCATAACAAATAGAACTGAAAGCTCACAGCCTTCCTCGCTGCCTCCGCCTCTCCACCGAGCTTCTCGAATCATAACAAATAGAACTGAAAGGTCTACAGCAAAGATACTCCAGCTAGACAACAACGGAGAGAATCATAACAAATAGAACTGAAAGGCGGTACTTGGGGGTTGGCACCACGACCCGGTACCAGAGGCCCCGAATCATAACAAATAGAACTGAAAGACTCCGTTGAAGCGCTTCCTCACCCACTCCCTAAGACTCGACGTGAATCATAACAAATAGAATTGAAAACTAGGCTTGTCCTCTTGGATGGACTGAGTAAGTGGACTTGAAAAGAATCATAAGCAAAATGGGGCTGAAGTAACTGGAGATGATGTGTAGTGGCTTCTCTCGATGCGGGGGGGGGGGGGCTTATTGTCTGGGGTGTTGGTGAGCTGGGGTTGTAGGGATGGTTGTGTTGCTGGGCTTTGTGGGTGTTTTTGGTGGCTTGCCTGTTTTAGTATATTTGGCGTGCTTTGAGCTCGTTGAGGGAGGCTTTGACGGCTTTGCGGGCTTCGTCGTATTTTAGGTAGGCTATGGCGGCGACTGCGAGTCCGAGTGCCACGTTTATCACTAGTAGGATGATTATGGCTGCGACGAGCCATGTCTTGGGCTCTGCGTAGTAGAGGACGCGTAGCGTGCCGTCGGTGTCTCTCCTCGTTGATATCACTATGCGTACTATGTCGTCGACTGTTATCCTGTCTGGTTCCTCTATTACGCTGAGGCCCCGGAACCGTAGTAGCTCGGCGAGCCTCCTCCTGGCGTCTTCCGCGGGCATTTCCACTATGTACTCGTGGCTGTCGAGCCGGAGCATTGACGCCGCCTCCACTATCACGAATACTATGATGAGGGGTATGGCTATAAGGAGTGCTGTTATGAGCCCGCCTATCGTGGCGGCTGCTAGTGCCTGCCCGAGCTGGTTTAGGATGGGGGACCCAGCCTCTACTCCCAGCAGTATGTCTGCCGTGTTCACCGGGTGTACTGCCCCCGTCCGGGCTATAGGCTAGCTGCTAGAGCAAATAGCTATCGCTCTCCGGCGCGGCGCCGGGGCTAGCCGTTGAGGCGGATTGCCTCCCTTAGTATGCACTTGACTGTCTCTAGCTGTAGCCAGAGCGGTACTGTGGCCGTGAACCTGTGCCGGTGTGCTAGCTCGGTCGAGGGCGGGAGGTGTAGGAAGCCACCTGCTACACGGTTCTCGTGGGCATAGCGGTGTATCGTGTAGGCGGCTGCGTTGCATAGGTATGTGCCCGCAGTGACCCCGACAGTGGCGGGGAGGCCCTGCCTGCTACAGGCTTGTACAGCCTCCAGGGGGAGGCGCGTAGTGTACGCCCGTAGCCCGCCCCCGTCTAGGAGCTGTAGCTCTGCCCGGTGCCCGTCCTCGTCCGGGTAGTCGGGGTAATGCACGAGGCTTACCGCTGCCAGCTCGAGGGTTACCCGCCGGGCCCAGGGCGCTAGGCCTAGGCCCAGCACTACCCGGGGCCTCAGCGCCTCCAGGTGCTCCCTGAGTAGCCTAAGGCCCCGCTTCAGCGACACGGGTAGAACCAGGCCGCGAACACGGTGACCCCTTATCGCCTGGCCGTCGAGCCTCCTCGCTATCTCCTCAG
Organism: Pyrodictium delaneyi; assembly: GCF_001412615.1. NCBI lineage: Archaea > Thermoproteati > Thermoproteota > Thermoprotei > Desulfurococcales > Pyrodictiaceae > Pyrodictium > Pyrodictium delaneyi. Next base: position 1,361,184 of record NZ_CP013011.1, read on the forward strand.
CCGGGTTGAACTGGAAGCCCGCGAACACGGTGAAGCCCGCGACAAGGACAACGTCCTCCACCGTAGCCGCCCCCCGGGCCGGTGGCTCCTCGGGAGCCCCTTACTGCTACTACCCACCGGCTCCCTCGCAGAGGCTCCTAGCCACATCCTCGAGGACCTCGCGGGGGGCCGCGTCATCGCTCTCCACAGTAACCTCTAGGGACTCGCCTGTCTCGGGGTCACGCAGCTTCATCACTGCGACTGGCCCGGTACGCGTGGTGCGGCAGCCCACTATGTAGCCCCGGAGGAGGTCCCGTAGCTCGCCGAGCCTATTGGGCTCGAGTAGCCTCTTAGACTTCTCTACTAGGCGGTCTAGTAGCCCACAGTCGCCCCGAGCCGTGACCCTGACAAGGTGGGGCGCTACGGGGAGCCAGGTCGGGAACCAGACACGGTAACGAATCAGTAGCTCTCCTAGGCTGCCACTAAAGCATAGCCTAGCCGCCACTATGCACGCCCCCACAGCGCCCCACCATCCAGCCCTCTATAAAGCCTCTCCCCCAAGCTATAGCTCTACTAGCCCCCGAGGCTCTACGAAGACGTGGAGGTGCTAGAGCACCATCCTACGCTCTACGCTACAGCCTCGGCGATAGCTAAACCAGGCCACGGGGGATACCAGTATCCAGTCATACACCTCGCGGGCAATGTACACGCAAGCTACTAGATTTATAGGAACAGACGCCATCTAGAGTATACTACCCCGGAGGGTTCACATAGGCTTGGCCAGGGGTAAGGGTATCCCCGTCCTAGCCCCTAGCGAGAACCTCCTCTGGGAGGGCACCATCAAGGGCACGAGAATCGCGATCACAAACCTCCGGCTCATAGTGACGCGCGGCCTATGGCTGAAGGACGTCCTTCTATCGAGCATTCACTCGGTAGAGCTAACACTCTCGCTTAGGCTAGTAATCCTAGGCCTCTTCATAGCCCTAGTACTGCCAGCAATACTGATACTAGCAGCACAGCCACCCGGGAGCGAAGCCCCAGCACAACTCCACGGCACAGAATTCCTCCCGCTCACCATCGTGGGCCTGGTCATGGCGGCATATGGATGGATAAATAGATACTGCATAGTGATCCACTACACCGGCGGCAAAATAGTACTCAGGGGCGACAAGAACGCGCACCAACTCATGATACGGCTCCGCGAAGCACTACTAGGATCAACGACAACCCAGCAAGACGCACAACAAGCCTAGCAAAGAAAACATAGAATACATCACACAACACTGTAACCACTCAGAAACTTAGGCTACACAGCACACCACAACACAATTACTATTCTCTCCCAGGCTTTGCTTAGTGCGTCGATTCTCTGTTCTAGAGCGTTTCAAAGCGTTTCAAATCCGACTTCAAATCCGTGGGACATGTAATTAGCGGAGTTGAAAGCATTCTTTGGAATGCAACCTCTCCCCTTATAAGTTTTCATGGGAACAAGGTGTACGGGGACATGATGCCCGACGGTAGCGGAACCGGGGTTGTTCCCAGGTAGATGGCAGGGCATAACACAGAGAGCATGGAATCCTAAGGGAGCTGTTAGAGGGTGTATAGGTGGGACATCGGCGTAAGCGTAGCTGCTGGGGGCGGGTTTTAAGAGGGGTTGCTGGTGGGCTCCCCTAGGCTGGTGGGGCGTTATTGCATGGAGTGATGCTGGTCTCGTAGCTAGGCGTGGCTTGGAGCCGGCTCGCCGTATTATCCCGTGTCTCGACGTGGCTGGTGGTCGAGTAGTCAAGGGGACCCGGTTCCAGAACCTCAGGGACGCTGGCGACCCGGTGGAGCTGGCTGCCCGGTACGAGGAGGAGGGTGCGGACGAGCTCGTCTTCCTCGATATAAGCGCGACGCCGGAGGAGCGGGAGCCCCTCTACCGGGTCGTACGCGACACGGCCTCCGTGGTCTCCATACCCTTCACGGTGGGGGGCGGGGTCCGGAGTCTGCGGGACTTCGGCAGGATGCTGGATAGCGGCGCCGACAAGGTCTCGATAAACACCGCGGCTGTCCGTGACCCGATGCTGGTCGCTGAGGCTGCACGGGAGTACGGGAGCCAGGCTGTCGTGGTCGCTATCGACGCTAAGTGGGTCGGCAGGAGCCGGGGGATCCCCAGCGGCTGGGAGGTCTACGTCAGCGGTGGCCGGGTCCCCACCGGGCTGGACGCGGTCGAGTGGGCCCGGACCGTGGCCAGGCTGGGGGCTGGCGAGATACTCCTCACGAGCATCGACCGTGACGGGACTAGGGAGGGCTACGACCTCGAGCTCACCAGGGCGGTGGTGGAGGCCGTGGATATACCGGTGATAGCTAGCGGTGGGGCGGGCGAGCCCCGGCACTTTCTCGAGGCGTTCACCGTGGCGGGCGCCGATGCGGCGCTCGCGGCTGGGATCTTCCACTACAGGGTGTACAGCGTCAGGGAGGTCAAGGAGTACCTCGCGGAGCGCGGTGTGGAGGTGAGGCTCTAGCCGTGCCCAGGCTAGTCTACGCGGAGTGGCCCCGGGGCCCCGGCGCCGAGGAGCTGCGGGGCCTCCTCGAGAGGAGCTATAGCCTCGACGAGTACGTGGAGCGTGTCCGCCCTATAGTCGAGGACGTGCGGCGCCGGGGCTACGAGGCGGCAAGGGAGTACAGCAGGAGGTTCGACGGCGTAGCGCCAGAGGACCCCAGGGTTCCCAGGAGCGTGATGAGGGAGGCTCTAGAGAGCCTCGACACGAGTATAGTGGAGGCTCTGGAGAAGGCTGTGGAGGCGGTCCGGCTCTACCATGTCTCCACCAGGCCCGCGGAGACCGGGGTCCCCGGGGCAAGGCTGCGCTGGCTCCCCGTGGAGCGCGTCGGCGTCTACGCGCCGGGCGGCGCCCACCCATACCCGTCCACGGTCGTACACACGGTCGTGCCCGCGAAGGCTGCTGGCTGCAGCCGGGTGGTCGTCGCGTCGCCGCCGTGCCGGGGCCAGGGCTGCCGCGGGTTCCCCGTACACCCCGCGGTACTCGCCGCAGCATACCTCGCGGGCGCCGACATGGTCTACGCTCTGGGCGGCGCGCAGGCCGTAGCAGCGCTAGCCTACGGCGCCGAGCCGGTGGAGAGGGTAGACATGGTGGTGGGGCCGGGGAGCCCCTACGTGCAGGCCGCTAAGCTCCTCGTATCCAGCGTCGTCGGCGTAGACATGATAGCCGGGCCGACCGAGGTAGCAGTGGTCGCCGACTGCACGGCGGACCCGCGGCAGGTAGCGCTCGACATGCTAGCTGAGGCCGAGCACGGCCCCCTAAGCCTCGCGGTCCTAGCCACCCCGTGCCGGGGCCTAGCCGAGAGGGTCTACGAGATCCTCAGGCAGGAGGCCCGGGAGGGGATAGGGGACCTAGCGGTCGCGGTGACCCCGGGGCTCGACGAGGCCCTAGAGCTGGCAGACGCTATGGCGCCGGAGCACCTCGTAGCCTACCTTGGGGATCCGGGCCCGGTGCTAGAGCGCCGGGTCAGCGCCGGGGTGGTCAGTCTAGGGGTGCCGCCTGCGCTACTCGACTACGCCTATGGCCCCAGCCACGTGCTGCCCACCGGGGGCTCGGCTAGGTGGATGGGCGGGCTCAGTGTCTACACCTTCCTCCGGCCCGTGGCGCACGTGGAGCCGGGGCTGGAGGAGCGCTACCTCGAGGCAGCGATCACACTCGCCAGGCTGGAGGGCTTCGAGAACCACGCTCGGAGCCTAGAGCACAGGCTAGAGGAGCTAAGGAGGGGAGGAAGGAGCCTTGACGGGCAGTAGCTGCCTAGGCTTCCTAGAGGAGCTCGACCGGGTCATCGAGCAGCGGGCCAGGGAGATGCCGGAGGGCAGCTACACCGCCAGGCTACTCCGGGACCCGGGGCTCGCCGCCAGGAAGCTCGGCGAGGAGGCCGCCGAGGCCATGGTCGAGGCGCTGATTGGCACCCGGGAGAGGCTGGTAGAGGAGGCCGCCGACCTACTGTACCACCTCATGGTGCTGCTCCGGCTCCGCGGCGCAAGCCTATGCGACGTGGCCAGGGCGTTGGAGGCGAGGGCTGGTTGGCGCCGAGGGTAGCAGTGATACAGTACGGCGTCGGCAACATCTACAGCATCGTCTCGGGGCTGCGCCGCGCCGGCGCAGAGCCCACGGTGATGGACTGCCTCCGAGACCCAGGCGACTGGGACGGTGTAGTGCTGCCGGGCGTCGGCGCCTACGCTGCAGCCTCGATGAGGCTCCACCGGTGCGCCTGGGAGATACGCGAGGCCCTCAAGATGGGCGCCCAGCTCCTCGGGGTATGCCTCGGCCTCCAGCTACTATTCACGGATAGCCGTGAGGCGGGGGAGCACAGCTACGGGCTCTCGCTACTCCCCGGCACCGTCGAGAAGCTCACAGCAGCCAAGCTGCCCCACATCGGCTGGAGCAGGGTCTACCGCGTCCCAGGCCGGGACTGCAGACTCCTAGAGGGCATCGAGGACGGCAGCCACTTCTACTACGTGCACAGCTACGCCTACACCCGCGTCTGGGAGCCCTGGGTCTGCGCCGTGAGCCGCTACGGCGAGACGGTCTACGCGGCGGTCGTCGAGCAGCCACCGGTCTACGCTACCCAGTTCCACCCCGAGAGGAGCAGCAGGCTCGGCCAAAGGGTGCTCCGGAACTGGGTCGCGCTGCTCCGCCGCTAGCCCCGTACATCCACCGGTGCAGCTCCTCCAGCTGGAGCCAGGCGCACAGGGGGCGTACACGCCGTGGAGGAGAAGGAGGGCAAAGAGAGGAGGCTCATACCCGTAGCCGTGGTCGACGCTGTCACCGGCGAGCCCCTGATGCTCGCCTACGCTGACGAGGAGGCCCTGGAGCGGACCAGGGAGACGGGCCTGGCCCACTTCTACTCCCGTAGCCGGGCTAGCCTCTGGCTCAAGGGAGCGTCGAGCGGCGGGCTACTCGACGTGATACGGGTACTAGGCGACTGCGACGGCGACGCAGCAGCCTACGTGGCGCGGCCCCGGCGGCACGTATGCCACCTGGGCAAGAGGAGCTGTTTCCACAACACGTTGCTCGACCGCCGCCGCGAGATACTCGAGGAGCTGCTGGAGGAGACGGGGCCCCATACCCGGCTAGACGGGGGCGCTGTGAGGCATCCGCTCTCCACGTGGACGCCGCCACCGCAGCCCCTGCTCGCAGCCCTAGCGGCAGAGCTACTAGCTGAGAGGATACGCTCCAGGGCGGGCCCAGGCCTCACAGCAGTACTCGCGCCCGAGGCCCCCGGCGGGCTCCTCGCGCTCCTAGCAGCCCAGAAGCTCAACGTCAGCCTCCACCTAGCCCAGGGCGGCCGCGTACCCGAGAGCATCGGTGAGACGGACCGAGTGGCGGTCTACGCGCCGAGCCCCGCCGAGGCCCAGGCGCTAGCAGAGGCTGCGCGGCAGCGAGGCGCCCACGTGGCGGCAGTGGCTGCGCTAGCAGCCCCCGCCGGGGAGGACACAAGGGGCGTAGACGTGCTCATCCGGGTCGAGCCCGGCCAGCCGCCACGCCCGAGACTGGCACTCTAGCCACATTACCTGTTCGCTCCTATCGATGCTACCTATGTTGCATATCCACTATTGCCTACAAGCTTTTGCCACGGCCCCTAGGAGCCGCCTAAACTCATCCACCTTCTCTAGGCTGCCAGCGTTGTCGGCCTCTAGGAGCAGCTGGGGCAGGAAACGCTTCTCGTAGTCCCTCCGGTGTATCCGCCTCCAGTACTCGTTTACAGCTCTCACTGGTCCCCCGTTGCACGGCTTGTCTCGGCAGCCCCGTAGCCCGAGCGCAGTACATGCTAGCGCCTCCATGCAGGGGTCGATAGCTATCACCTCGACATCCCCACCTAGCCTGTGCTTCTCACGGACACTCCTCTCCCGTTCACTAGCCCGGCCCAGCTCGGCATCCACGAGGATGACCACGCGCCTGCCACTCCTCAGGTGGGCCGAGACTATCCTAGTCATCTTCGCGCTGCAGACCGGGAGGTGCAGCACCATGAAGCAGTGGAGGCCCCGGCGGCCGAGGAGCAGCTCTAGAGCTCTCTTCGCGTAGCGGTCCTCGACGACTAATACGACTCTGCCGCCGCTCGCCAAGGCTGGCAATGACCTCCGGGCTAGCTTGTCTCTAGGAGGCCGTAGAGGAGCGCCTCGCTAGGCGTCACGCCAAGTTCCCTCAGCTTCTCCGTAAGCTTCTCAGGGTCGCGGATCCTCCTAACCCTAGTCCCACCCGCTCCAATCTCGACTAGGGCTACCTCGTCCAGGCTCTTAGCAGCGTCAACTACCACGGGAGAATGGGTGGCAACAATAGCTGTCGGCACGCTACGCCTAAGCTCCTCTAGCAGCAGCTCCTGGGCGGACGCGTGAAGGCTATTCTCGAACTCGTCAACAGCCACGAGGCTAGCCCCGCTCAGCACAGCAGCCATCACAGCCATAGTCTTCCAGGCACCCTCAGGCACAGAAGGCTGGGCAACCTCCACGTTGTCAACTACGAGTCGAAACGCTACCCTACCATCTGGCGTAGGCTCAAAGAACCCCGAGACACTGCTAGCGTTCAGCACGTCAGCAAGCACGGCGGCAACATCCTCTGGGAGACGGCCACGCCCGAGCCGGAACAGCACCGAGAGAAGGTTAGACGCGTCTTCCCTGAGCCTCCCTGCAGGCTCCAACACTTGCGGCGAACGCAGAGAACGATAATCAAGCAAACGAAGAACAGTAATACCGTCAATGAATATTCCAACCAGATATGCGGCCATAATCAATACTGCAACGATGCTCGTGGCTATACTGGATCCCAGGCTTAGGGCCAGTTTCCTAGCAACATCGCCCACAATACCCGGCAACTTGTCTACCTTCTCTTGCTTTCCTACCAGCTTGCTCATGAGACAGCTGACAAGCTGCTCAGCGAGTTTAGTGAAGTCCAGCTTATTCAGCATTACAGCAGCTATGCTCTCCCATGAGAGATGTGAAACAATAGCATCTGCTTCTTCAAAGATATCGATCGGGTAGTTTGCTTTACCGACACGGTCGAGGTAGAGATCAAGAACGCTTCTAGCTGGTATGACTCCCGCTGTAGGAGTGCCTCCGGCTAGTGTCTTCTCCTCAAGTAAGGCAACAACTTGGTCTCTAAGCTGCTCTAGCATATCATTCATCTGGATATTACATGTAGTAAGAACATCTCCAATAATTACTATGTTGTCGGCTCTTTCGGCTATTTTCGCGGCTATAGGTAAGATATCCATAGCAATGTTTCCATGGTATACTGGAGGTCTATATGCCAATGGTTTTGCTATTTTGAGGACCACGCCTTTTGGGCTGAAAGCTAGGCAACCAGCTCCATCAACGCATACCTCGTCTTCGACTATCTGGAATTGTCCTCCTGTGCCGGATACTACAAGCCTATACTTGACCGCTCCCATACCGCCACGTACTGCGCTCTTAACGCCTTCTGCTCCCAGCTCTTCTTCTAGGAGTTTTGCTAGTTCTTCTTTGCTACACGCGCTGCAGTCTAGGGTTATGGATATGGTTATGGGCTTGGTTTCATCGTGCATCCATACAGCGTGGCGGTATCCCCACCAGCGTAGGAACGGGTTGGCTATGCGGCCTCGGAGGTAGTCGAGGGTGTCCCGGAGGAGTAGCAGCGACTCTATGATGGCTGTTTTGCCCGAGCCGTTGGGGCCTACGAGTATCGTGAGCCTGGTTGGGAGTTCGAGCCTAGTGTCCCGTAAGGATTTGAAACCGGAGACGCGTAGCTCTGCGAGCCTGCAGCACGTGGGCTGGAGGTTCTGCACCCTTGTTCCTCCCGTGTGTCGTAGTATAGCGGCTGGCCGGGGCATAAGCGTCTATGGCTCCTGGGCACTGGTGATGCCGGCCCCATTGCGTACTCTGCATCATTGTTTGTCCGTGTTTCTTTTCTCGGTGATACCGGAGGGTGTTGTAGGCGGGCTCTCCTGGTCTTGTCTAAGCGTTTCGAACGTATGTACACCCGGCTAGCCCTGCTCGCGGAGAGAATGGGTGTCGGCGAGCTCCTCGCCCCGGTCGTGGAGAGGCTCGCTGTGCTCTATAGCCGGGGTGTGCTGGGTGCGGGGCACGTGGTGCTCGAGCTCGTCGCGGCTGGTGTGCTCGCCCGCGAGGGCTACACGGTGTCCGTGGAGGAGCCTGTTGACGGGCTAATAGTGGATGTGCTCGCCCGTATGGGTCGTGAGAGGCTCGTGGTGGAGGTCGAGACGGGCTATACTCCGCCCCGGTGGAGCCACGCGCCCCTCGCCTACCACGCGGCCCGGCTAGCAGCGAAGACGGCCAGATACAGCCGGCTAGGCGACAGGTTCGCCCTCGCCTACCCCCTGGGCTACGCTGCGCCCATCCACCCCGCGCTGCTCGAGCCCCCGTGGCGCCGTAGCCCAGGGATGCTAGCTGAGCTGAAGAGCCTGGTTGACAGGTTCTACCAGAGGCCACCCATACCCCTAGAGGCCTTCCAGCAGGCCCACCTGGACGCGGTGCTGCTCCTCGACCCCGACAACGCCTCGGCCTACTGGGCCCCGCCGAGCCGCGCCCCCGGCCTACAAGTGCTAGTAGTACAGGCAGCGCTCTCAACGCTGACTAGCCCCGGCGGCGAGCCAGGGACAGCCAGCGTAGTGACCGCTGCAGCTGCTACACCGTCTTAGAGGCGGCTGGCTCCACTACTCGGTGGCGGTGGAGCCACTCCAGGTCCACGGCTATGTGGTGCTCCTCCAGTATCGGCTCGTCTAGCTCCCGGGCTACCAGGACGTAGTAGTTCCGGGGCGAGGCTAGCCCTGTCTCGCCCGCCTTCTCCTCGAGCCTCGCCAGGACTCGGCGCGCATCCGAGACGCTCAGCCGGGCCCACTTAGCCTCGATGAAGGCCGTGGCTTTGCCGGGGCTCCTCACGACTAGGTCTATCTCGATTCCCCGGTGCCACCAGGGCCCAGCCTGCCGCGGCTCAACGGGCAGGATACCCCGGTCTATCATACGCGTGGCCAGCTGCGGCACGATGGTCTCCTCGAAGGCCCGTCCCATGTAGCTGTCTAGCTCCTCGAGTATTACGCGACGCGCCTTCTCCACAGCACCAGACTCTATCAGGCTCCTCAACGGGAGTATGAAGCTGAACCAGAACCTGAAGAAGTTGTCCCTGAACCGGAGCTGGACGGGCCTACGGCGGCCTAGGGGCCGCACCCTCTCCACCAGGTCCAGCTCCTCGAGGACCTCGATGTAGCGACCGATACTCCTCGGATCGACCCCCGCAGCGTGGGCGGCCTCGCTCGGCTCCACCCTGCCCTCGGCGACAGCCCGGAGCACAGCGAGGTATGTTCGGGGCTCGCGTAGCTCCTGCCTGAGGAGCCACACCGGCTCATCGAGGAGCGGGCTACCGGGCCGCGTAGCCTCCTCCACGAGCCTCTCAGCCGAAGCACTGGGCCCCAGGAGGGCCAGGTAGGCCGGTGTGCCCCCAGCTACCCCGTAGAGCCGGGCCGCCTCCACCGCTGTTAGTCCCGGGTTGAAGCCCCAAGCCTCCCAGAACATCATGGGGCGTAGCTTCAACTGCCCAGTACGCCGGCCATAGAGCGGCGCCTGGTACCCGAGTAGCCGCTTCTCGAAGAAGGAGACCGATGAGCCACAGAGTACCAGCACCATCTCCGAGCCCCGTAGGACGGTGTCTATGCTCCTCATGAGCCGGCTCGGCAGCGACGGGTCAGCCTCCACCAGGTACTGGAACTCGTCGAGAACAACCACCAGCTTGTCCCCGCCCCGGTGGAGCCTGACGAGTGCCTCCAGAACCTCCACAACATCCCCAGCAACGGGGAGCCCTAGAGTATCCCTCACCGCTAGGGAGAACTCCCGGGCAAGGTTCTCATAGGGCAACTCAGCAGCCACGTAGTAGACGCAGGGCCTACCGCGGCAGAACCAGCGCAGCAGATACGTCTTCCCGACGCGTCTCCGCCCATACACCACTAGCAGCCGGAAGCCCGGTTCACGGTACTCCCGCTCAAGCAGTCCTAGCTCCTGCTCCCGGTCAACCAGTAACTCCACAGTTTTCGCCCCTGGAAGCGACGCCGCGAGAGGCGCTAAAACAGCTACGACAGACCCAGGGCCACCCCCCCCCCCCCCCCCCTACATGGGTGTTACCCGTATTGCTGCGCCCAGCTCCGGAAGCAATGCATGGGCTAGCTCCGCGGAGGCAGTATCGCGCCCTTAGTCGACACGACCCCCTGGCTCTGGGCCAAGGCCTGCCGCAGAGCCATGCCCAGGGCCTTGAAGGCCGCCTCGGCCACGTGGTGATCGTTCTCACCGCGAAGCGTGACCACGTGCAGGGTCATACCGGCAGCGGCGGCTAGGCTCTGCATGAAGTGCGGAATATTCTCCGTGGCAAGGCCTCCGATAGACTCGCGGCGTAGAGGTAGCTCTACCCAGGCCCCAGGCCGCCCCGAGTAATCCACAGAAACGAGGACAAGCGCCTCATCCATGGGCACCACTGCGTAGCCGAATCGCGCCACCCGGTAGCCCCCTGCTGCCACAGCCTTGGCTATAGCCTCGCCCAGCGCCAGCGCAAGATCCTCAGCCACGTGGTGATCATCTACACGCTTAACTTCCTCCACCTCGACGCGGAGCCCCCAGCCAGCATAGTAGGCAAGAGTCTCCACCATATGGTCGAGGAAGGGTACACTGGTCGATACACCGATCTCCCGCAGTTCAGAGCCATCGAGATCGACGTCTACCCGCACTATGGTCTCCTTCGTCCGGCGCTCGACTTTTACTCTCCGAGCCAATACAGCTCGCCCCAAAGTGGTTTAGGGGCTGGGCTGGTAAATAGATGCAGTGAAGCCCCAGGCTGTCGTGCAGAACATTAACTATATTAAAGATAGCTTATCTTGTAAGCCAGGTGAAACATAGCCCCTATGTTTGATATATCATTCCATTATAGAACAATATTACTATAACTTTGCTGAATGAATATAAGATACTCTAAGTCTAATACAACGTAGAGAAATGGCACAAAACTTGTAGCTGGTTAGACCGATCAAGATAGCCGCTCTATAATCAGTGCTAGTATACTCTGATACACTATCTTGATATCTAGTTCTTTGCGCAGTGTGCATACACTATTACCTTGGTATAGGTATAATAGTGTGTTATTTGTGTAGTTATCAGAACTTTTGAGCTAATGAACAAATTGTATACTTCAGACGTGCGCCCAGTATATAACTGGCCAATTACAGAGTATAACCATCTGGAGAACAGGTACAAAGTCTGAAAGAGGTGCATCCTAAGCCATGAACAGACTCGTATACGTGTTAATACCCGTAGTGCTAGTCGCGCTAGCAGCTGCAGGATACGTCTACCTCAAGGGCGCAGAGGCTCCGACAGCGGAGACCACTGTAGCGAGTACCACTCCACAAACCATGACGGGGCAGTCGATACCCGGAGGCCACGGCCCCGGTGCTGGAGGGGCAAGCGTCTCGACGATGGTTCAGCAGCTTCCGGCAGAGCCTCTCTCAGAGGATGAGAAGGAGAGCCTACTCTTCATGGTCGAGGAGGAGAAGCTGGCCCGCGACGTTTACAACAGGCTTGCAGAGATGTACCCTGAGGTGCAAGTGTTCGCAAATATTGCGAGGAGCGAGCAGCAGCACGTAGACTCGGTAATGCAGCTAATAGAGAAGTACGGGCTGGAGATAGATCTCGGGCAGCCCGGCGAGTTCCACAACCAGGAGCTACAGCAGCTCTACAACGAGCTAGTAGACCGCGGCTCTAAGAGCCTAGAAGAAGCACTGAAAGTGGGCGCACTGATAGAGGAGAAGGACATAGTTGACCTAAAGGACTGGCTCGCTAAGGTAGACAACGAGGACATCAAGCTAGTCTACGAGAACCTTATGCACGGCAGCTTCAACCACCTATGCGCCTTCACAAGGACGCTGAAGAACATGCTGGGCATAGACTACAAGCCAGTACTCCTCGACGAGGAGACATACAACAGCATCATATCCAGCTGCTCCATGGGCGGCCCCAAGCAGTAAGAAGTTGGAGAGTGTGGGGACACGAGGCATCCATATTATTATTATTTTGGCTTAGTGCTACCCTTTGTCGTGTCTTCATTAATACCTCTTGGCTACAGTCGGCTATAGTGTAGACACCGAGCCTTAGTCTCTAAAACACCCAAGACTATTGGCTCGTATCTAGATCCTTTCCTAGGTCTCGCTCTAGCGTCTATTCTAGCATGCCTAGTGGGTTGAGCCGCCAGGTGTAGAGGGCCATGCCTGCTACTGCTTCGTCGTAGCCTAGTGCTGCGAGGAGCTCTAGGTCCCGTGGGCTTGCTATGCCTCCGCTGTATGCTAGCCTTGGTGCACCTGCCTCCCGGGCTAGCCGGGCTAGCCTTGCCGCGCGGTGGATGTCTACGCCGCGTAGCTCGCCTTCGTGGAAGACCTGGGTGTAGAATATACCCCAGATGCCCCGGGTTCCGGCTGCCAGCTTCACGGCCTCGGCTAGGGTCATCGGCTCCCGTGCTCTCCACGCGCTGGTCGCGGGCAGCGCCTCCCAGGACTCCTCGACGGCTGGTACTACTATGCCTGGGCCGAGCGCTGCCACAGCCTCTTCTAGGAACTCGGGGCGGCGGAGCCACGCGCTAGCCACTACTAGGCGGTCGGCGCCCGCGCTGTGAGCCTCCTCTAGGGCCTCTATGGTGCGGAGCCCGCCGCCGAGCTGGATCGTGACCCCTGTCTCCCTCTTGGCCCATTTGACCAGGTCTAGGACGCAGCTGCTGGGCTTGCCCCTGGCCGCGCCGTCTAGGTCGACTATGTGGAGGGTCCTGGCGCCCAGCGTGTGCCAGAGCGCTACGAGGCGCCTGGGGTCTCCGAGGCGTAGCCCGGTGCCGGGAACCCCGCGGACCAGCTTGACGGCCTCGCAGCCGGCTACGTCTATGCTGGGTACGAGCCGGGGCCTGGAGAGCGGGCAGGGCATGGCTAGGGTATCACCCTGTCCACGCTGAGCACTAGTATGTCCCGGGCGCCGCGCTTACGGGCCTCGACGAGGACATGTGCTAGCCGGTCTTCCGGCACCACTGTTATCACCTCCCACATGGGCCGGGGGCCCTCCACCCTGGCTATAGTCGGCCCCGACATCGAGGGCAATACCTCTACTACCTGCTCCAGTACCTCCTCGGGCACGTTCATGAGGACTAGCTTGTAGCCCCTTGCCCTCAGCACGCTCCTCACAGCCTCCACGATGACCTCGACGAGCGGATCCTGGGGGTCTACGTGGCTGCCCCTGATCAGCTTAGCCTCTGTCCGCATAACCTCTGCTATTACCCGTAGCCCGTGTAGCCGGAGAGTAGTCCCGGTCGATGAGACGTCTAGTATAGCGTCTGCCACGCCTAGCCTGGGCATCGCCTCAGCCGAGCCCGTTATCCTGATTATCCGGGCCCGCACCCCGTGGCTCTCGAAGAACCTCCGGGCGATGTTGACGAACTTAGTCGCCACCCGGACCCCATCGGGGAGGTCCCTGATGCTCTCCACCGGCGCCTCCTCCGGCACTGCGACCACGAGGCGGGCGCGGCCGATCCCCAGGCCCTCGACGATCTCTAGGCCCTCGCCGCCATGCTCCTCTATGTAGTCGAGCCCCGTGATGCCGAGCTCTGCGCCGCCCGCAGACACTATCGCCGGTATATCCTCGGGCCGGACGTAGACCAGGGACACGTTGTCCCAGTTAGTGGGCACTATCAGCGCGCGGGTCGCGTCGGGGCTATAGAGCGGCTCTATGCCTGCCGCCTCTAGTAGTCGGAGCACCGGCTCCCGTAGCCGGCCCTTGCTCGGGACAGCTATCCTTATGCCCACTCCATACTCACCCCGCATAGCTTCCTGCTCATGAGCAGCAGAATCGGAGAGGCGTAGGCCGCATACAACGGTCTAAATGGTGTCATGCTTGCTCTGCAGCGCCCCGTGCCTAGGAGAACCGGGTAGTATGCGGGGCGACTAGCCTCTATGCTGTAGCGCCTAGAGGTGAACCCAGTTCATCTCCAGCCCCTCCTCTCCCGGGGAATGGGCTACCCGTCCCACCAGGGATTTAAACATAGAGCCCTTATAGCCGGGTACAACATAGCATGGTGTGAACGGCTACGCCCTACTTTACCCTAGCCACCTCCACCAGGTCGCTATGACGTGCTAGAGGAGACCTAGGCTCACTGTCTCCCCGGTGGTGGAGCAGGCCTTGATGGAGCAAGAGGACAAGGAGCTAGAGAAGCTGATAGAGGACATGGTGCGCAGGATGATAGCCAAACCAGCCATAGAGGAGGACTCCCAACGCGGGGAAGGCGAGGAGCATCCAGTAAAGCTAGTGCTCGACGACAGGGAGCTAGAGAAGATCGTGTGCAGCAAGCCCGTAGCTATAGTGCTCTTCACAAGCCCGGGATGCCCAGCCTGCCACGCATATCGACCGATATTCTACCACTACGCTGGCGAAGCCCGCCGCCGGTACGGCGACAAGGTGGAGTTCGTCGAGGCGGACGTATACCACGTATACGACAAGGCTGTCGAGCTGGGCATATCAGCTACGCCGACAACCGTTGTGTTCCGACACTGCCGGCCGGTGGACGGGTTCGTGGGCATGGTTGATGAGGAGACCCTCGCGGAGATGGTCGAGCCGTACATCCGGGAGGCCTAGAGCCCGGGCAGCCTCTTCTTCATACCCGGTTTCGTGAGGTATATCAGGGCGTCGACCTCCTCTATGCCGCTCGTTTCTCTCCACTCCTCCCCGACCACGGCTATCGCTGCTACTGCCTCTATTCTAGCGCGTGCCTCCTCCACGAGAACCCGGAGAGCACGGAGGGTACGTCCTGTCTCGACGATATCGTCGACTATGAGCACGTGGTCGCTCCGGCCCAGCGCGCCCCGGGGGATGCAGAAGCTAGGCTCCCCAGGGCTGCACTGCTCTTCCTCGGGCAGCCCGAGGCGCCGCCGGGCCACCGTGAAGGGTGTCTCTAGGGCTAGGCTCAGGCTAGCGGCGAGCGGTATGCCCGAGGCCTCGGGCACGAGTATCCTCGTTATCCTCTTGCCCTGGAGCCGGCGGGCATAGTAGAGAGTGACTAGGAGCAGGTAGAGAGGCTCCGTGAGCACCACGCTCGTGTCTAGGACGCCTCCTGTCTCGGCCATCCTCTCTGCTAGGGCGCGGCGGGGGTCAGCGAGCCTCCACAGACCCTCAAGGATCTCCACAGCCTTCTCGGGGCTAGGGAGGCTCTTCCCCGTTATGTACCGGGATAGGAGGGGCGCGGGTATCCCGGTGGCCCGGGATAGCTCCCGGTAGCTGTACCTCCTCTTGGCTAGCCGGAGCGCTGCAGCCACGTTTAGGGATAGCCGGGCCTTCTCTAGTCTCTCAGAGCCCACGGGCATACCGCTAGCGCACCACCCGGTTACTAAGACGCGTTGTTAAACGAGCTGATTGAACAACCCGGGTGGTACTCGTTGAAGAACCCGCTTATAAACCGTAAATCGCGCCGCCACGCGTCATGGGAGTTGAGCCGTGGCCTCTAGGCGCGAGTTCATCAAGATCCTCGGTGCGGGCGTAGCAGGCCTAGTCGTTGGCACGGGCCTGGGCTACGCTCTCCGTGGGAGCCCGCAGCCGCAGCAGACAGTCACTAGCCCGGCTCAGGCCACGAGCCAGGCGCAAGTCACAGGCAGGACCCGCAAGATTAAGGCGCTTTGGGTCTATGTGGGCCCCATAGGCGATTACGGCTGGACTCACGCTCATAATCAAGGCAGAGTCAATGCCGAGAAGAAGCTTCAGGGAATGGTGGAGACCAAGTACCTGGAGAAGGTGGCTGAGGACCAGGCCTACCCGGCGATAAAGCAGGCTCTCGAGCAGGAGCACTTCGACGCAGTCTTTGCCACGAGCTTCGGCTTCATGGATGCTGTGAAGAGACTCGCCAAGGAGTACCCGGACGTGATGTTCTACCACTGTAGCGGCCCCTGGGAGGCCTTCCAGGACCTCCCCAACGTAGCCACATACTTCTCCGAGTTCTATCAGCTATACTACCTCAACGGTATCGCCGCCGGCGCGGTAACAGAGACTTGTAAGGTGGGCTACGTCCCCGCCTTCCTAATACCAGAAGTAGTACGTCACATAAACGCCTATGCGCTAGGCGCGGTACACGGCGCCAAGCTCATGGGCAAGTGTGGGGGCGGCGAGAACCTAGAGATCTACGTCACTGCGCCGCTACGCAGCTGGTTCAACCCCGACAAGGCTCGCCAGTACGCAGAGACACTCATCAACCAGTACAAGGTAGACGTCATAGCCTTCACAGAGGACTCCACCGCCGTTCTCGAGACAGCCGCAGAGTACGGCGTGTACAGCTTCAGCCACTACAGCAACATGCTAGACTATTTCGTCCACGGTAAGGGCGCTGAGACCGAGATAGCGAAGAAGATAACCCGGGCCCACCTTACCGGCCAGATAGCCGACTGGACACCGATATACGTCTACCTTCTCGCCAAGAAGATAACCGGCATAGCCGAGAAGGAGGATATCTGGGCCAGGATAGGCGACTTCGTCCCGATACGCTGGAGGAGGCCAGTAGCCCAGTCTACAGCAGGTAAGCCGGAGGGCGCAGCCTACCTAGCACCGCTCAACACCGAGGTCATACCGGCAAAGGCCGTGGAGGAGATCAAGAGGCTCTACGAGGACATGAAGGAGCTCCTATTCGAGCCTTTCACTGGCCCGATACGCGGCTACACGATAGACCCGGCGAGCGGTAAGCAGGTCAGCGACGTGGAGGTGAAGGTGCCGGCTGGCGTCCGCTGGGGGCGCGACGAGCTCTGGAGCGAGAAGACGATGAACTGGTTCTACGAGAAGATAATAACCCTGGGTGGCTAGCCCCAGCTAACCCATGCGTACAAGTAGATAAAAGGGGGCCATTGCCTCTTTTTCTCCATCTAATACTTGGTGTAGTAGCAGCCTTGAATGGAGACCCTATAAGCAACATGATATTCTTCTTGTTCTGGCTCCTGCTGCTCTTCAGTATAATGGAGCCTATACTGAGCCTCCGCAGGCTGCAGGCAGCTAGGCTAGCGCTGATACGCCAGATGGAGCAGAAGTATGGCTGGCGCGTAGTCACGTTAATCCACCGCGAGGAGAGGGTAACGTTCTTCGGCATCCCGATACAGCGGTTCATAGACATCGACGACTCTGAGGCCGTGCTCCGGGCGATAAGGACGACGCCTCCAGATAAGCCGATAGCACTGATACTCCACACGCCGGGCGGGCTAGTACTCGCAGCAAGCCAGATAGCACGGGCGCTGAAGAGGCACCCGGGCAGGAAGATAGTCATAGTGCCCCACTATGCTATGAGCGGCGGCACGCTCATCGCACTAGCAGCAGACGAGATACTCATGGACCCCAACGCCGTGCTCGGCCCACTCGACCCCCAGCTCTCGCTAGGCCCCCAGGGCCCAGTAGTCCCGGCGCCGAGTATCCTCAAAGTCGCGAAGATGAAGGGCGATAAGGCCAGCGACACTACACTGATCGTAGCCGACATAGCAGAGAAAGCCATTATGGAGATGCAGGAGGTCATAACTGATCTGCTGAAGGACAAGATGGGCGAGGAGAAGGCCCGCGAGATAGCCAAGGTTCTCACCGAGGGCAAGTGGACACACGACTACCCGATAACCGTGGAGAAGGCCAAGGAGCTAGGCCTACCCGTAAAGACCGAAGTGCCGCCAGAAGTCTACCAGCTAATGGAGCTGTATCCACAGGCCCCGCACAACCGGCCCGGCGTAGAGTTCATTCCCCAGCCGCTGCCACAGCACCCAGTCCGCCGAGGCCAGAGAGCCACCAGCTAACTCAACTCTACACAGTTTTTACCCGCGTATGTGACGGAGTTTCTCCAGCGTTACTGCATAACCGCTATACACTACAAGCCTCGGGTACGCATGATGGATATCACTAGTTATCTCGGGACAACGTCTCCGCGGCTTTCTTCAACCCGCGGGTGTCCAGAAGTTCGTGGGCTAGAGGAGCTTTGCAGCTCGTCCTAGTAACGGGCTCTGGTAGCAATGTTGGGAAGACCACGTTCGGCACAATGCTGGTAAAGGAGCTGGCACAGCGGGGACTGCACGTAGCTGTGGTCAAGCATGTTCACCACGGGGTGGACTACCGGGTCAAGGATACAGGGCGCTATCTTGGGGCCGGTGCTGTGCGGGTCGCGGCCATCGGGCCCGAGGACTACATGATTGTTGAGAGGAGGCGCATAAGCCTCTGGGAGGCCCTCGGGCTACTAGGGGACGTGGACATTGTGGTCGTAGAGGGGTTCCGGGAGCAAATTGGCGAGGTCATCGGCCGTGGTGGCTGTGTTGTCTACATAGCCCGTGAGCCGGGTGAGCGGCCACAGGCTGGCAGCGAAAGACTGGTAGCAACACTTGCCCGCGGACTGGAGGAGGCCCTTGCCCGTGTGCTAGGTCTGCTAGAGCAAGGGCTTTGCAGACTCAGGGAGATGTAGAGCCGGATGGGAGGGGCTCCCAGGGTGGCAGCTATACCCGAGGAGGTGCGGGGTCTCGCAGCCCGTGTGCTAGAAGTCATCGACCATGAGGAGGAGCAGTTCTCGGGGACACGTACACTCCGGGGCCATTCGCTCCTAGTAGCCTACTATGCCTCGGCTATAGCAGCGAGGCTTGGCCTAAACCCTGTGGCGTATTATCTGGCAGGGCTTTTCCACGACTACGGTAAGCTGGAGGCACGGGCTCGGGGCCTCGACGAGGAAGAGTATACCGTCACGGCCGCCAGGGAACTTCTGAAGAGACTCGGCGCGCCCGAGGAGATCGTCGAGGCTGTGACTGGAGTGCTCAGCCGCGGGACCACCAACGACCCTGTGCTCGGCGACGCTGACGTGCTCTCGAAGCTCGGGCTCCGGGGCCTCGCCGAGTTCGTGGCGAAGTGGACGGCCCGGGGCAGCGACCTCGTAGGCATGCTGGTCGAGGGGCTCCCCCGGGAGTTGACAGTAGCCCGTAACGTGGATCAGTACCTCTGCACCATGGCCGCCAAGGAACTAGCCCAGCCCCTCGCCAGGGAGACCCTGGAGGTATACAAGAGGCTCCTGGAGGAGGCTGAGGAGGCGCTAGGCCTAGGCCTAAGGCTCGTAGAGGAGAGCATCGAGGGAGTCATCGCGGTCTTCGTTACGCTGGATCGCTGCCCCAATTGCCTCCGCGGAGGGCTGGAGAAGCGGCTAGAGCCCCGCCGCGGACGAGTATGCCGGGGCTACAAGCTTGTACACCGTTGCCCCAGCTGCGGCTGGGTTGCCTCCGGTGGCGTGTGCCTCCCGAGGAGGCAGTGCAGTGGCCTCGGGAGCTCTAGGAGCTTGTGTCCGAGCTGCCAAGACTAGGGAAGGGGCAAGGACTATCCGCGCGTAGCAGAACGTATCAGTCCCTGGCACTCTAGGAGTCTCCGGGGGTTTCCGGCCTCTTGGCCAAGGAGTGTATTGTCCACATCATAGGCGTGAAGGACGGGACTGTCCTGGATGAACAACGCATAGTAGAGGGAGCCTCTACTGCTGGCGAGCTTCTCGAACGACTCGGCCTAGGCGACGCCACGGTATACGCTAGCGGCAAGAGGCTAGAGCCCGGCGACACACTACCCGGGGGCTGCCAGGGCGTCACTGTGCTGGCTCCGCCGCCCGGTGTACTACTCGCCAAGGTGACCGGACCCGGGGAGAAGGTAGACCTCGACCAGCTCTCCAGGCTCATGGCCCGGCGTGCCACTGTCCTCGGAGGCGGCGCCCTCGTAGCCTTCATGGGGTTCGTGAAGGGCCGGGTAGGCGGCGCCCAGGTGACGAGGCTGGAGTATGAGGCTCTGGAGCCGCTCGCTACACAGAAGCTCCGGGAGCTTGCCGAGAAATACGCAAGGATCCCCGGCGTGATAGACGTCGCCGCTATACACTACCACGGGGGCCTAGAGCCCGGCGACCCAACGATATACATCCTCGTCACAGCTGTGACACGGAACATCGCATTCCACGCTGCTGCGCTACTGCTGGAGGAGATCAAGCACAGCGTCCCCATATACAAGCTCGAACGCCGCAGCGACGGCGACTACTGGATACTAGGCGACGGCACCAGGATACCCCGCAGAGCCAAGTGACAACACTTTCTCGTGCTATAGGCCTAAACCTGGTGTTTCGGTCACTCTTCCTCATATCATCCAAGCGGCTACGGGTCTCGGCCTAGCCTAGGCTATAGTGAACAGTGTCGCCGTTTCAGCGACTGCCCTACGCCATGTAATATGGCTTGGGCCTACATCCTGCCTGTCATGATGTGGAGCCGGCTCCACACTTGTATTCAGCAGTAGGCTCCACAGAGCCGCTATAGGTGTAGACGCCTATTCTTAGCTTAAAGACGGAGGGTTCTCCTTTGCCAGATGCCAGGGAGAGCATAGAGAATGGTGATATCGACGCTGTGCTTCAGGCGCTTGGGCATCCACTACGCCGCCGCATAGTAGAGGCTCTGGCCGAGAGCGGCGAGATGAGCTACGCTGAGCTCATGAGGAGAGTGGGGATCGACGACTCGGGGACCTTCGCTTTCCATCTCCGGAGGCTCCGTGGACTTGTGGAGAAAGACGAGAAGCGCGGTGTCTACCGGCTCACCCAGCTAGGGCTACGGGCCTATCAAGCACTCCAGCTGGTCAAGACGGGGGTCGCTGAGGATGTAAGGACTAACGAGTCAAGGGCTACAGACGAGCATGCAGAGAGTAGGCGGCCCTCACGGGAGGAGATTAGGCGGCCACATGGCAAGAAAGCGCTCTGGGTCATCAGCGACCGTACCAGTTTCCGGCTTACAAGAGAGCATCTGGAGAGAGCACTCAGGCGTGGCAAGAAGATACTACTAACTGACATAGCTACACTCGTCGTAGAGCCGGTCCCCGAGGAACTGTTCGAGGAAGCTGTCCACGCTGTTGTGGACGTTGCGCGTGTCTACGCCCCGGAGTACCTGCGAGCAGTCCTAGACGAAAAAATGCACGATGTACTCACGGTAAAATACTACGACCCGTCAGAGGGTGTGCCGCAGCCAGGTCTACTCGAGACACTCATTGAGGCGCTTAGCTCCCTCATCTCTAAGGCGGTCGAGGCAGCAGCCATAGCTAGGGGTATGGGCAAGCAGCCAGTAGAGGTGGATAGGGTCTTCAGCCAGCACGGCGAGGAGCTGAGGCTCCGCACGGAGGCTTGTTCCCTCCGGGTCTTGCCCGGAAATAGCAGCGTTATACGTCTCCACGGCCGCTCTCGCGGGGAACCTTTTGTAGAGGCTATAGAAGCCGAGAATGGACTAGCCGTCTCTATACGTGGTTCGCGCGAGACTAAGCTACAGCTAGACCTGCCGCCTAAATGGCCCCGCCGCCTAGCACTAGAAGCCCGGGCGGCCGGCGTCAAGGCCACGGACCTGGAGCTGGAGAAGCTGAGCATCAAGGCCAGCGCGTCGGCCCTGATGATAGCGGCTAGGCTTGTAGGCGATAACCCCGCCGCGGATATAGCGTGCAGCACAGGCGCCCTCCAGATAGACTTCAAGGGAGACTGGCGTGGCGAAGCCCTAGTCTCGCTAAGGCTAGGCGCCTCCTCCGCCAAGCTGGAGCTAGTAGTTCCCCGGGATGTACGCGTAGCCGTCGAGACCCAGTTGTCCGCATCATCTGCTAGTATCATGGTTGACGGAAAGCGGGTCCACGGGGGCTTCCAGGAGCCCGGCTACGAGGAAGCCAAGCAGAAGCTCCGGATAATAGTAGAAGGCACTGCAAGCTCAGCCAAGGTAAACATTAGAAGACTTGAGGACTAGCAACAGTAGGGGCAACAACCAGGCCCAGCTCGTTACAAGGGTCTAGCCAGGGATCCTAGTAACACTAGAGGCCCGATCCGTGGTAATCGATAAATGCTGATTACGGCAGCTGCTTACCCGCCACAGTTACTCTGCTGCCACACGGGTGCCCCAGCGCCTTGAGGCGGCTTGTGGCGTTCCTACTGGCTGCATCTGCCCCGCTAGCCTGGGCTACTAACGTGGTGGCCTCCCGCGTCCTAGTGACGAGCGGGGTCAACCCGTTCGCCCTAACCGCGGTGAGATGGGCCCTCGCAGCTCTGCTCATGGTTGTCTACTCGCTCGCCAGGGGCCTGGGAGTGCCTGTTGGGCGCCGCCTATTGCTCGCCGGGCTCCTCGGGATAACCATGTTCAACAACTTGCTCTACTTGGCTCTAGGCTACGCCCCAGCTGCGCTAGTTGGCCTTGTGTTCGGCCTGCTCCCGGCCGTAACTATGCTCATGGCCCGCGCCCTAGGGGTTGAGCGGGGCGACAAGGTGCTAGCAGTAGCGGCGGTCGTGGGCCTCGCGGGCGTCGCACTTCTCGAGGCAGAGGGGCTCCGGAGCCCCGGCACTATGGAGTGGCTGGGAGTACTCCTGGCGCTCGCCGACGTCGCTGTATGGGCTCTCTACACTATCGAGTCCCGTAGACTTACCCAAGGACTGCACCCCCTAGCAGCGCTGACCGGCAGCACAGTGCTCAGCACACCATTCAACACAGTTGCCGCCTTGCCCTGGCTCGGCCAGAGCATAGCCGCGCTAGGAGACCCTCTGCTCCTATCACTGCTCCTCTACATAGCGGCTGTGCCAGGCTTCCTCGCCTACCTAGCCTGGTTCCACGCCGTCAAGGAGCTAGGCCCGACCACTACGAGTCTCTTCGTAGACCTCCTGCCTCCAGCGACCCTCCTACTGGCGGTCGTGACGCTTGGCGAGAAGCCGCGCGGGCTGCAGCTGGCAGGCACCGTGATGATACTGCTGAGCCTAGCACTAGCGGCGCGGAGACAGCTACAGCTAGCATCACAGAGAGCTGGGGCTGAGTAGTACCAATCAATGCATAAAAGCGTCTAAAGGTGGTTCACGGGGACGCCATAGCGTCCTTGAGGATCTCGGCCCTATTGTCAGTTACCGTTGTCTCTTAGGCTGGTGGGCCGGGATCCTCGTACTCTACTATGATCCATGTGTAGTCCTTCTCTTCCTGTAGCACTGGCGCTAAGAGGACTGTAGGTGCTAGGCGGCCTAGTTGTGGATTCCTGCTAGCAGTCAGTGTGTAGGGCGCCGCCTCCACAGTGTATGGTGGGCTGTAGGCCCTCGGCTCCGGGGCGGGGCAGGCTTGAGCCTCTAGTAGGAGTAGCTCGGAGTCCCTCTCCGCTCTTGCTAGGAGATAGGCGCCCGGCGGTTTTGCCATTAATGAGCCCTGGCGGAGTCTGACAGAGCCCGCCGGGGTTTCAGCTGCTACGTTACCCCGGAGGACGAGGAGGACGATGCAGCCTGCTTCTCCAAGGACTAGGGTTGAGCCTCCCTTTAGCCTCTCTAGTCTAGGGCTTTCAGTATGTCCGGGACGGGTTTCTACACGCGGCTGGAGGGATAATACGCGGCCACCTCCGTTCCCTGGGTTGTATCAGGATGGTTTGTGCCAGTGCTAGCCCACCCGCGTGGGGCTAGTTAAACTGTTCGCCCCACACCATGTAGTCGGGTGTTAAAAAGAGCTGAGTCGAAGAGACCGTGGAGGGGTGCACCGGGACTGGTCGAGCGTAGAAGACTACAGCTGCTAGCCCTGCTAGCGGGAGCACTAGTCGCGCCAGGACTTCTGGAGCCGCCTCTAGCCGGCGCCGAACTCACCCGGGTGCAGCTGGGGCTAGGGCGCCGAGTACTGCTCCTAGCCGACATGCATATCCACGGCAAACCCAACCACCTGGCCATAGAGGCCGCCAAGGCTACAAGACCCGACATCGTGGTGGTCGCCGGGGATACCTGGGACGAGCATAGCCCAGGCCTGGTCGCTGTCGAGGAGACCCTCAGAGAGATCCGGAGGTATACGTGCTGTGGAGTTGCAGTACTGGGCAACCACGAGGAATGGACTCGGGATAAGATAAGCATTGAAGAGGGGATACGTGTCCTCGAGGATACGGGCTATACAGTGCTCATTGACGCAGACGCCGAGATACTTGGTATCCGCATCGCCGGACTCCGATGGAGAGATAATCCAAGACACTACGAGGAGCCCCTCCACAAGCTAGCCCCAAAAGCCGACATAATTGTCTCCCATAGCCCCGACGCGTTCAACCACCTCCCAGGCTACACGAGGAGGCTCATCATGCTCTCGGGGCATACTCACGGGGGACAATGGTGCCTCCCAGGCGGCTACGCCCCCTTCACTAACAGCATCTACGGCTACCGGTGGGGCCTCTACCGCCGCGGCGAGGCAACACTGTACGTGAGCCGGGGCCTGGGCGAGATGATTCCGCCCAGGCTCTACTGCCGCTACCAGGCCGTGCTCCTCGAGTAACACCAGAGAGATTACTATGGCTCCATGAGCTAGGCCCGGGGCCTAGATGCAGGTGTTACCAACCCTCCCGGGGCTGGGGACCAGGGTATTGGCTGCTAGAGGCCAGGGCTTCACTGTGGAGGCCCAGCTGGGCCTAGTCCGGGTGCTCGCGCCGGGCGGTACCGTAGAGCCCGCTGTGGTCTACCGAGGCCGGGTCTACCCCCTAGGGGCTTGGGGTTACCGCGACGTACGGGAAGTCATGCTCGAGACCCAGCCGGAGGAGTTCGAGCGCCTAGCCCGCAGCGTCGCGTCCAGCGACCGGGGGCTCCCACTACACGGGGTACGGCTCGCAGCACCCGTGGACAAGCCGGGTAAGCTCGTGCTCGTGGGGCTCAACTACATGGACCACGCCCGCGAGGTAGGCATGAAGCCGCCTAGGGTTCCCGACCTCTTCACCAAGACCAGCAACGCTGTCATAGGGCCCGGCGACCCGATAATCCTCCACGACCCGGGGCTCCGGGTAGACGCCGAAGCCGAGCTAGCAGCCGTCATAGGGCTACCAGGCCGCAGCCTAGAGCCCGAAGAGGCGCTCGACGTCGTATGGGGGTACACATGCCTCAATGACGTCTCGGCGAGGACAGAGCAGCTCCTATCCGGCGCCACACAGTGGTGGAGAGGCAAGAGCCGTGACACCTACGCGCCGATAGGCCCCGTGATAGTGCCCAGGAGCCTCCTAGACCCGGTGCAGGGGCTCCGCCTAAGGCTAGTCATCTCCGGCGAAACCCTCCAAGACGGCACCACCCGGGACATGATCCACAGCGTCGCCGTGCTAGTCTCCTACACGAGCAGGGGTACCCTCCTAGAACCCGGCGACGTAATAGCCACCGGCACCCCCGCCGGAGTAGGCCACGCCCGCAGCCCGCCACGCTACCTAAAACCCGGCGACACAGTCACTGTGTGCGTCGAGTCCATAGGCTGTATAGAAAACCCCGTAGTAGCCGACACGTAAACAGTATGGAGTCGATGTCTAAACTCTTTCATTGGTCCCGGTTTTCCGGACCATCTGTCATCTCAACAGGGGGTTCTTCTCAACTATAAGATACTGCTGAGCAGCGTCTTACGTAGCCTACGATGGAGAATGGATGAGAGTTCCGGAGCAGGCCCCGGACGCGGTCGTAGAGATAGGATCCGGGTTACAGCCTATCAGTCCGGCGCTATTCTTGCTCGTTGCGGAGGCTTATCAGACCTAAGGCTGCCTTCTGCTTACACTCTGTACATAGGTAGAGCTTGTCTATAGCCGCTTGTGGGGCTCCTGCAGCGCGTAGCCGGGCTTCCACGGTCTTTATCATCCGTAGTGGGCCTACTGGCTTGCCGCATACCCGGCAGCGAGCTACTTCCTCCCGGTGCAGGATTATACCGTCTCTGGCTAGTATGCCGGGGTCTACAGTGTAGCTTACTGTGATGGCGTCCTCGGGACAGGCTTCGACGCATAGCATGCAGGGCGCGCAGCGGTCCGGGTAGAAGACAAGCCTAGAGCCTTCCTCGTCCTCGACGAGGCCTAAAGCTGCTGTGGGGCAGGTATTCGCACAGGCGCCGCAAAGAGTACACCGGTCTGGATCCACGGTGGCGAGGCCGAGTAGTGGCGTAGACGTCTCGACCCGAGTCTCCGGTAGCCGGGCCTTGAGGGCCTCGACAGCTGCTCTCCAGACAGCACGGCTCTCAACAGATACGGATCCTAGATGAGGCTCCGCCTGGAGGGCCTTGAGGAGTTCGCCTGACCCGGGGGCGAAGACGGGTTTCACCCGAGTGAGCCGGGCGTAGTCCGCCACCACGGTCTCCAGGTACTTCTCAAACGCTTCTACGCCGCAGCTCTTCACAGCGCCGCTGCTGCAAGCGTAGACCGGCGTTAAGCCAGCACCCCATGCCGCTAGGAGGAGACGCAGACCGGCCTGCCCAGGACATGTAAGCGGGAGGAACACTGTACGCGGGAGTCCATCGACGCTCCTCAGCGCATCGAGCATCCCGGCCGCGTCGTTGCGGCATAGGAGGACGAGGTAGCCGGGGCCCTGGGCTCCTAGCAGCCCTATGTATCTCCACGCGGGGTCATCGCCTGCAGCAGCGTGCTCGAGTATGCCAACAGGGCAGAAGCTTGTGCAGAGCCCGCAGCCCGTGCACCGGTATGGGTCGGCACGCGGCGGCTTACCGTCGAGCGCGTTGTATGGGCAGGCCTCAAGGCATAGCCTGCAGTTCCCGAGCCTACTGCAGGCCTCCGGCTCGGTGACGATGGGCGTGTCTACGGCCTGGAAGACGGCGACAGGGCCGCTGCGTAGCAGATCGCGCCTAGCCAGCTTCTTGCCGGTGGAGGCGCGTAGCCCGGCCTCGCCTGGCCGTAGCCACTCGATGAGCGATACACGGGCTGCCACGGCAGCTTCTAGCGTGACGCCCGCCAGCCGGGCTTCTAGCGTGTCGAGGCCCCATACGAGGAGGCTATTGCCGCCGCCCCTGTCGAGAATCCTCCAGGCCTCCTCTGCTGCCCGCCAGGCACCCTCACCCACTATGAGTACTTTCCTGCCCTCCTCTGCCGCCTGGGCCGCCTTCTCAGCTGCGTCGTCCAAGCTGCTAGAGCTTGTTGCGCCAGCCACATGAACTCCGGGAAGCGACACGACTAACGTAGCCAAGGGACTTGCTCTCCTCCCTAGCGTCTCCTGGGGCCCTCCGCTAGATATAGGCTGGCTAAGAGCCTGCTAGGGGGTTATAACCGAGGCTGCGGCACGGCTCCCTCAAGCACTCCCGGACAATGTATACATGGTGTCTCTTTGGTGCGGAGTAAGCCTTAACTATAGCATTCATTATTCCAATAATTATTGAGAGTGATCGAGAGTTAGAAATAAATCCACTTGCATACTAATCTTCAAAAATCCTCCATGGGGATTGGTTCGTCTTGAGTCTCGAGGCAGGCGCAAAAACCACTTATGATATCAAAGTATTAACCGAGAACGCTATACTGATAGACCGTGACGTCATTGTCGACATATACACCGGTTTTGAGAAAGTCTTACGGTTCGTTGGTGGCCTCCTCTACACAGCTTCAAAGAGAGCCGGCAAGTTAACTGCTGAGAGACTGGAAAAGAAGGGGATCCTCAATAGGGAGAATGCTCTAGATCTACTCTTTTGGAGCTTTACTGCAGCTGGCTATGCTGACCGGGTTGAGATAGTAGACGTTAAGATGGGTAAGAAGGATACTGAGGTGGAGCTCCGGCTTATAGGCACGCTGCTCGGGTCTAGATTGAAGGGCCGGAAGAGGCCGGTTGACCAGCCCCTAGCGGGCTATATAGCTGGTTGGCTCGAACATGTCTACGGTCATAGAGTTGATGCACGTGAAACTAAGTGTGCAGCTAAGGGCGACGACAGTTGTATCTTTAACGTAAAGATACACGGGAGAGTTGGCGAGCTAGCGAAAGCTGTTGGCCGGATATACAAACGAACCGAGCATACACATTCCCTTATAGGTTGATGCCTAGTCCATCGACGGGGATTATGACTCTTCGGGGGAGTTTCTTTCCTCTCGCCTTTTCCTGGAGCTCCTGAAGGCTTTCGCGGGACAGATGCATTGTTACGAGTATGGCATCACTCTTCATGATGCTTCTGTAGGCTAGCGTTTGCTCCACGGTGTGGTGCCCAGACTCTCGCGCAACCTCGGCTAGGTTGCTCGGTATCGTGGTCTCCACAGCTGCGAGCGCTACCCGTTTCACAGCCTCCTCTACAGCCTTAGTTGGCGCTGTGTCACCGCTGTAGTAGAGCAGTGGCTTCCCGTCCTCGTAGACTATAGCGCCATAGCTGGTGATCGAGTGTTGGCCCTCCACGGGCTCTATCTCCAGCGTAGCGCCGGGGCTCCACCTTCCCCTGGGTTCTACCCCGATTAGGCTGCTACACGACTCGCGGTAGACGCGGGGAAGCCTAGGGAGGAGAGTGCCTAGAGCCTCGCCTGCTACCGGTGATGCTGCTACAATGCGTGGTGGCTTGCACTGCTCCGCCGCAGCGTAGACTGCTATGTCAAATAGTCCGCTCCAGTGGTCGATGTGTAGGTGCGTTATGTAGACGTAGTCGATCTCGCAGACACTGTACCCGGCCTCCTGGAGCTTCTGGCCGCAGCCGGGTCCCGCGTCAAGTAGTATCCGGACTTCACCATTGTCTACTAGGATACAGTTCTCAGCCCTCCCTGGTGGCGCCCCCGAGCCACCCGTGCCGAGGAAGACGATGTACATGGCGCTGGCGACCCAAGGCCCTAGGAGCCTGGGGCTCTAGGCTATTTAGTATGCCCCTATCCTGACTCTCAGCGCTTTTAACCCCCGTTTACGGTAGACATGTAGCTCGACGGGATACCAGTATAGCGCCACGGGCACAAGCGTGGTGGAATCCTTGGCACCGCCAAGCCTGCTGGGTCTGCAGCAGCTAGGCCCCGTAGAAGCCGCGCTCGCTATGAGCCTACTCGCCGCCGTTGCAACTACTGTGGGCGGGCTCGCTGCTCTCCCCCTGGGAGGGCGGAGGCTCGACCCACGGATACTAGACGCTGGTCTCGGGTTCAGCAGCGGCGTGATGACTGTAGCTAGCTTTACGAGCCTACTCCTCCCCGCTATAGAGTCTGCTGGACAGCCGTGGACTCCTCTTCTCGGCTTCGTAGCTGGTGCTGCCGTTATCGCTGTTGTCCATCGGCTCTTACCGCACGAGCACGTACTGCTCGACCGCTACGAGGGCCCGGAGTGGGGCCGGAGGAAGCTCCGCGCAGCATGGCTTGTAGCAGTAGCGATACTCATCCATAACCTGCCAGAGGGCATGGCTATAGGCGCTGCCTCGGCGTACAGTGTCGAGAAGGGCATAGCTACCGGGCTCGCTATAGCCCTGCAAGACGTGCCCGAGGGGCTCGCAGTAGCTATGCCGGTCCTCCTCGCTACTGGGAACATGCTCGCCGCCTTGGGGCTCAGTGCTCTCAGCGGCCTCTGCGAGGTAGCCACCGCCGTACCCACGGCCCTACTCGGCGAGGCCGCAGCCACCCATTTGCCCGTGATACTGGGCTTCGGGGCCGGTGCCATGGTCTACGTGGTCAGCCACGAGGCGCTTCCAGAGAGCCACCGTAGCGGACACGAGGACGTGGCTACCCTGGGCTACTTCCTAGGATTCATAGTTATGCTGATACTGGACACCACGATCTAGCCCTAGGGCTGGGGAGGTCAGTCTAGAGCCTGGCCGGGATGCAGGACGCCCCATCACGGCTGCACGGATGAAGCCATCAGGGATATCGGGTTACAGTCCGAACATACCATTCCAAAACAGAATACTCTAACACATGCAAAGGCTCTTCTAAGAGCCAAGGGATCCGACATTCTTAATTCGCCGTCCGCGAGCCCGGCTGCATGCCCTCCTGGGAGTAGGTGCCAGAGTTGAACCGGGTCGACGAGCTGCGGCTGCGCCTCGAGGCTGTCGAACTGCTCCGGCTGCTTCGCCGCTGGTGGAGTCTCAGGGAGCTAGAGGAGATAACGGGGCTTCCACGCGGGGTCCTCGCCCACTACGTCTCTGGAAACCGTGTGCCAAGCGAAGGCCAGGCCCAGCTGATAGTCGAGCGTGTTCTCGAGAGGCTCCCGCCTAGTAGGCTTCTAGGCGAGAAGGTACGCGGCCAACAAGAGATGCTGGACCTCCAGGAGCTCGTACTGGACCCGCTTGTGCTGCGACTCGCCTCACTCTGGGCATCCAGGCGCTACCGGGGCCGCGTCACCAAGGTCCTCGCCGCCGAGACAGCTGGTGTACCCCTGGCTACGGCTATAGCACTCAGCCTCAACGCAGACCTCGTGCTCGCCCGGAGAAGCCGGGAGAATCCCTACCGGGACTACCTCCGCGGCGAGGCGGGAGAGCCCCCGTTCAACGTCAAGGTGTTCTACGTGACTGCGGGGAGCCTCGAGAGAGGCGACCACGTCCTCCTTGTAGACGATCTCGCCCGGAGTGGCGCGACCCTAGAGGCTCTCGCCAAGATAGTACATGCCGCCGGTGCTGAGCCCGTAGCCGCGATGGTGCTTATCGCTCTTGGCAGGGAGTGGCGCCGCCGCCTAGCCGCGCTGGTACCCGAGGCTGTGGCGCTACTGGAGCTAGGCTAGCCCCGTGAGCCGCCCCTGGGCCGCCTCAGCTCCGCTAGCCACTCGGGGGGCCTCAGCAGCCAACACCACTAGGAGCACAGCCGCCAGGGCCGCCCTCACCCAGCCGGCGAGCGGGCACACCCCTACGAGGCTGCAGGCCGGAAGGGTCCACGCGGCGAGGAGCCAGTAGACGAGGCTCCGCCAGGCCCCGCTACACCCCTCACACACCCGGGCAGCACCGCCACGAGAGCCGCGCCCACGACGAGCAGGCTGGCAGCCCTAGAGCCGGGCACAGCCCACACCCCCTCGGGGGCGCTGGACCGGTTGCCCGGGGACCCAGCACAGGAAGCTGCCCACCACAGCCAAGGTGTAGCTCTGCTCCGCCAGGGCCTCTCAACCGTGTGATTGTCTATGAACCCCGCCGCGCCGGTGACCAGGGACCATCAGGGCGGCGTGCCGCTGACTTGCTCTACTGGGTCCCCCTCTACGCCCCTGGTTCTCTCAGGGCTGCCCCGGGCTACCGCCGCTAACGGAGTTACGTAGCCCGTAGGCCCTGGCTCTCCGGGGGCAGCAGGCCGGAGGCAACGGGGGCTGATGACCCCTCTTCCCCCGGTCATGTGTGGGCGTGGCCCCTGTGCCGGGTGGTGCCCGTTCTCCGGGGTTTCTGTTGTTCCTCTGCTGGCTGCTTGGTGCTGCCTGGTTCTCCGAGTAGTGTCCCCTTGACGTGTTCTAGGAATGCTTCTAGGCTAGGGTCTTCTAGGGGTCTTACCTCTCCTCCTACGTGCCGGTGGTGCGGGTAGGTCTCCACCTCTGGGTGGTGCGGGGCGTTATCCCATCCCTCTATGGTTTCTCCGCTCTGGCTGAGCCAGTAGTAGCTGTAGGCTATCACCTTGTCGCCCCGGCGGATCTGGCGTAGGTGGAGCTTTGAGCCGTCTACTAGTGCTGCTGTGGCCTTTTCCACTACTATGTCTCCCCTTACGGTGAGTTCAAGCCTCTCTAGCCTCGCTACTATGCCCCGGTACCTCTCCAAGAGCTTTTCTAAGTAGCTGGCGTAGCTCACCTATCTCCTCCTCTAGGCTCTTCTTGGCCTCGTGGAGGAACCTCCACTCGATCCAGGCCTCGTGCGCCTCAAGGCTATCATCCATGGCTTTCTCGAACTCCTCCAGGTCTGTGCCGTACCTCCTGCGTAGCTTTTCCAGCTCGGCTTCGACCTCGCGTAGCTCCCTCTCGGCCTCGGCTAGGCGCCTCCGGATAGCCTCGACCAGTGATGAGCGTAGGAGGCCCGGGTACCTCCGCTGCAGCTCCTCGGCAACAGCGCCTAGAGACACGGTGTCTGCCCCCGGGTACCTGGATGGGGATACGCGCCCTACTGTATATATATAGTATATAGTTAGTATAACCTTCGTATAACCACGCAGCCCTGCACTGTTCTAGGCAGGCCTCTGTCTTCTAGGTGAAGGCTTCGACGCGTTCATCTGCTATCCTGTGGACCATCTGTGCAAACTCGTCTTCGTGTATCCCGGTTTCGTCCACGTGTAGCCTCCAGCCCCCGGGCCCCGAAAGCAGCTGAAAGGTTCTCGAAGCAGCCCGCGGAGAGGTTACCAATGCCGACCATTGTGTTGCCTTGTTCTAGCAGCCTGCCGGCCAAGCCGGTTGCCTGATGAACCCCGCCGCGCCAGCGGCCACGGCCATCAAAGGGGCCGGGGCTCTGTACCCGCCCTAGGGGTCTCCTCCCCATCAGGCTTCTCCGCGGCGCATGGCCACGGGGCGGGGCTCCTAGAGTAGGCCCCTCTCCCGCTTCCTCCTCAGCTCCTGCCCCCGCCAGGCCAGCAGCCCAATGCTGGCGTACAGCATCACCACGCCAACGAAGGCCAGCACCCGAGGTGTGTACGGGAGCAAGCCCCGCTCGACGAGATACCTATACACCCTTGTGCACGATGGTAACCCCGAGGAAGTACATCACACTGCAGTGTACGCGGCTACCCCTCCTACACTTCCTGAACGCGTCATACTAGCCAACAAGGGAAAACACTGTCAAAACTACATAGCTAATGTGGCTATCGATGGAGAGCGCTACGGAGGCATAGAGTCCGGCGCCGGGCCACTCCGCGACACCACCCGTGAATAAAGCCGCGCACTGTGAACCAGCTCTCTACGCATCTCTGCGGCAAGCATCTAGCACCCGTCTATATGGCCTACACAGCTATTGTACAGGACCCAGGGCCCGCGGCTGCAGCCTACGAGCCGCGCCCTCCACGGCCTGCCGGCAAAGCCTCGCAGCCTCGCGCACAACATAGACGAATACGGCGCCGCCGAGAATAAGCAGCGCGAGCCCCACGGCAACAGCCCTGCCGTCGGAGCCGGCGCCGCCGGCCAGCACGGTGAATAACCCAACGATCATGGCTGCGCCGCCAAGCCCCCAGAGGAAGGCGTGCCGGACGGGCTTCCTCCTCTCGTACCTGCAGGCTAGCAGCTACTCGAAACCGACCCCGTAAGCCCTCGCGCTATAGACCATAGACGCAGCAGCGAGCCCCAAGACAGCGGCGGGCGTAAGGGCCGCGAAGAGCCCCACTGAGACCGTTCTCGGCGCCCAGAGCAGCGGAGCAAACAAGACAGCCAGGACACCAGCCAGCCACAGCGCCCTCACCAGCCTACTCCCGCGCCACACGCCGGAGGCAAACACTCTGACAAGCGCCTCAACAAGCAAGACAACCACAAGTACCACACCAGCGTAATCCACCACCGCCTAGCCACCCCCATCATGTCTTCAAAGCCTTGTACAACATGTAGACAAAGACGCCGTCAATGCACAGAGATTACGACCGGGCCCTAGGGTACCAGACCGTAGTCGATGCTAGCAGCCCTGCAGGCAGAGAGCACCGCAAACGCCCCGTCACTCCCCGCAGGTAGCATGCCCGCCTACCGCCACCGCGGCACTCCCGATGGAAGAGCACTACTGCAACAAGCCATAGCAGTGCGTGAACGAGGTCGGAGGATATGCCACATTCATCTATGAAACCACCTCCGATGAACTACATGCTAGCCGCTGTGCGGCTTTTGCGTCTGCGATTCTACTCTTGGCCTCCTCACGCGTATCCTGCACTCCTCTATGTCTCTCATCAGCAGCTTATAGGCTGCAGAGGAGCCTCCAGCGACAAGCAGCAGCGAGGCCACGGTCAGCAGGATGTAGTCCCTGGCCTCCAGGGCTGGGCGTTTTAGATACACTATGGGCGGGATCAGCGCGCCGCCCACCGCCAGCGTAGACGCGGACACCACCGCTACGAGCCTCAGGAAGGCCCTAATGTCTAGAGCCGAGCACGCTACCAGCTCCTCGAAGCTGAGCCCCCTCCTAGCCGAGAGCCACAAGTAGACCCCCAGGACAGCGAACCCCGTCATGGAGCCCACAGCGGGGAAGACAGCCTCGGGGGGCCCCAGCCCTGGCGCTGAAGAGCAGCGAAGATCCACGCAGCAGAACTAGCGGCAAGGCCAGCAAGCCCCACGAGATACCAGACCCTCGCCCTCCGCTCAATCCCTAAAACAATAAGCAAGCTAAACAAAACACTAAAGACTATCAGCACAAATCTAGTAGCCGAAAGCATAGGTTAACACCCTAGACACTATCACTTTGGAATTCTAAACATTATGAAGCAAATAAAAGAGTCTATCTAGCTGCACTTGTCCTTCCGATTCAAGGTTCATAATATTCCTGGAGCCGGGTCTTGCAAGGCTCCTCCCTTAGGGCCTCCAGCGGGCTCTAGCTACTTTCAACAGCTCAGACACTCCAAGCACGACTCCAATGGCAAGAAATATCCCCGAGAGTTTAGTCAAGGGAACGCAACAAGACAGCCCGAAGACTCCAAGAAGTACTAATACAACAGCCCTGATAATCCTGATATACATATATCTCTCTACAATATTTTTAGGCATAAACATTAGCGCAAGGAACGTGAAAAGGATGAATGATTTAATGTTATATGACCACAAACTGTAAAGAGCACCAGTTGCGGCTACCATAAACAGCATACATGAAAGCACTCTCTGAAATCTGTATGAGTGCATATTATGAACCCCCTTGATGACCGTAGTTAATCCTTATATTCCTTATATTCACCGTTAACTATAGAGTTACTTAAATTCAATTCAATTTATTATAAGATAAAAAATGTCGTATCGTGCTATGCATGATTACTAGAGATCACAACATGACTGATAACCTATGCAGCAACAACATTCTACACATGCAAATATAACGCCAGCACCGCTGTATAACGCTGCAAGTACTGCCTCACTAGACACTCCAAATACCTCTGCAAGGCATGCTATAAGACCTGCACCAGCAGTTACTATTGCACAGCCGATGACAGCGCCTAGCGCAGCTCCACATAGTATACAGTAGAGTATGCATGATAGATCCCCATCAAGTACTATTGCTAGTCCGGCTGCGGACTTATTGTATGCCTTTAGCTTCTTTTCTACTAGTTTTGCAAGGGTGTCTAGCTCCTTAGCTATTTTATTCCACAACCATTTTGTCTCCTTAGTATCGCTAGCGGCCACCTTCTTCAGAGTCTTTGCCAGTATGGCATAGTGCTGCGAGAGCGTTGTCTCGTTCGCTATGAATACCATGTCTGCTATTGGCTGGGTCTTTTCCGGTATGGGTGCTATGTTTGCTGCCGTCATGAAGAGCTTATATTCGCCTGTCTCGGGGTCCGTTATAATCTTTGTAGCAATTGTCACGTTGTAGCTGTCGTGTTCCGCCCTGTATAGCAGCAGGTAGTACTGGTAGCTAAAGGTCTCATTGTATAGGGTTACCTCTATGAGCTTGAGATCTCTGCTAGTTGTATTGTACTCGTAGAGCGTCTCAAAGGCTACGCTGAGGTTAGCTGACTGCAGTGGACATGTTGTGGTGGACTCGGTACAGCTTGTACAAGGTGTTATGTTTGTTAGGTCGATGTAGTTGTTTATCTCTGTTATGTTTAGTTGTAGCCTGTTGCGGTTGTCTAGCCATGCTAGTATGGCTCTTTTTACGAGGAGTTGGCTTGTGTCTGGGGTTAGAGCGTGTGCTGCTGGGGCTAGTGCGGGGGGTAGCTGTGGTAGTAGGAGTAGCGGTATGAGCAGCACTAGTGCTGTCTTCTTGAGGGTGCTGTTATTGGTATTCTGGATGGAGTGCCCCGTCACTCCAGGGGCACCTCCTTCTTCTCTGGCAGGCTGCTAGTAGTTGCTGCACTCCTTATTGTACAAGACTGACCGTTGAGGAATATATCCATGTAGCGTAGGGGCTATAACATGTATCGAGATATAGACCGGGGATCAATTTATATTATGCATGGTCTATAGCTTTTCAGCATGTATTAACGTTACACTGCTTCTCCGGGGCTTAGGCCTAATAGGCTTTGGCCCCCGGCGGCCTCCCGGGGGATGGTGTAGGCGCCTTGCCGAGGATTGTCGAGGAGCAGGCGGCCCGCGTAGCGGTGGCCATAATGCGGGCTGTGGGCAGCTACAGGCCCGATGCGTTTACGGACCCGCGCTACTACCCCGACGTGGGCAGCGACCCGGAGACTGTGGCGCGGTATTTCCTCGTCATGGTGGCTATGGATCACCGTCTCTCGAGGCCTGGCCGCCCCTACGAGGCGGTGGTTGAGGGGGAGAGGTTCCACGGCGCTGATCTCCTCTACAGGCTTGGCCGACTGATGCTAGACCGCGACCCGGGCTTCTATAGCCCCGAGAGGCTAGCACGAGTGACCGTCGAGGATGTGAAGCGCTGGTTATGCGTGGGCAACGTTTGCCCGCCGGACCCCGAGGCGAGGACAGCGCTACTCCGTGACCTGGGCTCTAAGCTCCAGAGGCTCTACGGGGGCAGCGCCACCAGGCTCCTAGAGGAGAGTAGAGGGATGCTCCACACCTGGGACCCCGCAGGCCCGGGGCTAGTGGAGAGGCTAAGGGTCTTCGAGGCCTACGGTGACCCGGTGGAGAAGAAGCCGATGCTGCTCGCCAAGTTCCTGGAGAGGCGGGGGCTGCTAGAGATACGTGACCCGTGGAACAAGAGGGTCCCCGTGGACAATCATCTCACCCGTATAGCTCTCCGTCTGGGCCTAGTGGAGCTCGAGCCCAGCCTACAGAGAAAGGTCGAGGAGCAGACGGATACGACGCCCTGGGAGGACGTACTAATCCGCACAGCGGTACGGGAGGCCTGGCATCTAGTAGCCCGGTACGCAGGCGTAGACGAGTTTATCCTCGACGACCTCCTCTGGACCATGGGGAGGAAGCTCTGCATACACGACAGGCCGCGCTGCACAGGCTGCCAGGGCCACGAAATGTGTAGCCAGGGCGAGTGTATCTTCCGCAATGTGTGCCCTACAGGGCTGGGTCTGAGGAGACCATTGGAGGAGCATAGGTTCCTAAACACCTGGTGGTACTAGCCCCTACGGGGCCGGTGAGGACCAGCTCTTTGGCTACCACTGTAGCCCTGCGACCCCGGGCGATGACGAGTCCTGGCCTTACCGAGGCCCACAGTATATACCCCATGCTCGTATTGCATGTGGTGTGTCAGCTTCATGATGCACTGCACCAAGAAGGGTGTAAGCTAGGGTTTACCATGCTATTGTTATTCCCAGCTTTGAGGCCACGTAGGCTAGGTCCCTATCACCCGTGGCTATAGGCGCTCTATGCTTCTGCGCTAGCACTATCACTGTTGAGTCTACTATGCTTAGCCTCCTTCTCTTCAGACCAGGGTCCTCCGCATCACGGAGTAGACTGTCCCCCTTATGCTTTATCTCGGCCGCTTTCACCCAGTCGATTAGGTCCAGGTTCTCTACCCTGAAGTACCGGGTTAGGAAGGTCACGACCTCCTCTAGCGACGTAAGGACGGGTATCCTGCCTCTACGCCAGTGGACGATATACTCGTAAGCCACTGTCACCGGTAGCAGCCCCACTATACGTCCTCTCCTAACGTCTTGGAGTAGCTGTGACGCTTTTTCGCCCAACTCCCCGAAAGCCATTGCTAGGAGCACGTAGGTGTCTACTATGACCTTTCTAGGCTTCTCTTCCTCCACCACGCCTCCTCCTCTCCATCGAGTTCCTCCTCGGCTGCTTCTGCCGAGCCTCTGCAGCAGCCCCAGACACGCTCCCAGAGATCTAGGGGCCGGAGCACTATCTCTCCATCCCTGGTCTCCACTTCTAGTAAAGAGCCCTCCACGAGGTGTAGGGCCTCCCGTACCGCCTTAGGCAGCACTATGACCCCTTTCCTGCCTACGCGGACAACTAGGCCCACTGGTCGCACCGATAGGTTAGACTATAGGGTCCTCCATATAGGTTTGACCCGGGGAGCTCCACGGCCCCAGCTAGGGGCACCAGGTACCGCTATGCCGCACTTGGCGTGAGTCCTTTGTGCCGTATCGCGTGTCTTCGTTGCGACAATATCGTCCCCTGGCGCTGATGCCCTCTGGAGTCCGCTACACACCAGTATCTGTACCCAGGCTTGCCAGGAGGCTGGGCTACTGCCTCCAATGGTATGCCGAAGCAGGAGTGTTGCCCCGGCTCTAGGCCTCCCCGCAGGCTGCATAAAGTGCTGACACGGGTGCTGCTACGGCTGGTGCTCTGGGGGTTGGCTCCGCGAGGCCGCGGGCTGGTAGTCTACATGAGTGATTTTGGGTGGCGTGATCCCTACGTGGGGATAGTCAAGGGTGTAATAGAGTCGATCGGCATGGGGAGGATAAGAGTAATTGATCTAACACACGATATTGCCGTGTTTAGCGTGATCTCGGGGGCCTACGTGCTCTATACGAGCTACCGGTACTACCCGCCCGGCACCGTGTTCCTAGCCGTGGTAGACCCGGGCGTGGGGACCGAGAGGAAGCCGGTCGCAATAGAGACTCGGAACTACTACTTCGTTGGCCCAGATAACGGGCTCCTCTACCCAGCCGCAGCTGAGGACGGGATACTCCGCGTCCACGTGCTCGACAACGAGGCCGTTTACCGGAAGCCCGTCTCCATGAGCTTCCACGGCCGCGACATCTTCTCCCCTGCTGCTGCGCTGCTAGCTCTCGGAGTCGGGATAGAGGCCCTAGGGAGCCCCATGGAGCCCGGGGAGCTGGTGAAGCTCAGCCTCCGCAAGCAATGCAGTGGGACCGAGGAGGAAATAGAGGCTGAGGTGGTCTACATAGACCGGTTCGGGAACGCAGCGCTCGGCCTGGAACGGGGCTGCCTCAACACGCTCTGCCGCTGGGGCGAGGTAGAGGTTGTATCGGGGAAGAGGAAGAGAAGAGCCCGCTGCCTACCAGTCTTCAGCCACGCTGAACCCGGCGAGCTAGTATTCTACATGAACAGCCTCGGGTTCCCGGAGCTAGCAGTAAACCTGGGCAGCGCCGCGGAGGAGCTTGGGCTCCAGGTGGGCAGCCGGGTGGTAATGCGCCCAGTCCAGGCCAAGGAGAAGCCTTAGAGCCCAGCAAACCCCCGGGTACCGGGGCGGGGACAGCCGAGGCGAGGAGACGTGGCAGGCAGTATAGACGGCCTCCTGGAGAAGCTCCGGGGCCTCGGGCTAGAAGCTGCACCAGAGGATGGCCGGCTACGTATACGCGGCGGGCGGGGCTTCAGCCTAGCAGACCTACCCCGGGAACTCCTAGAGGAGCTAAAGACCTTCGAGGAGATAGTCGTGGAGGCGCCGGAGGGCTACTACTTCTACTTCAGAAGAAAGGATGTCGAGAAGCTGCTCGAGATAAAGAATGGCTAGCCGGCGGAGACTACGCGGGCTTTTAGCAGCCTTGCTAGCAGGCCCGTATAGTCTAGCAGCCTCATGCTCTTAGCACTCTTCGTGTCGTATATGACTGCTTCTACCCCTAGCCGGCGTAGCTCTGCCGCAAGGGCCACAAGGTCGTCCTCGATGCTATCCGATAGGGGTACGTTGGCCCTGCCATCGGTGACCAGGTGGAGCACGATACGTGCACCCGGCCTCTTTAGCCGGAATAGCCGAGCCAGCCTGGCCGCCTCTAGTAGTGCCGCGGGGAGCGGAGTAGAACCCCCTACAGCTATGCCGTCTATAGCTTCTATGAGTCTTCTATAGCTGCGTGTAGGCTGTACTATCGTCTGGGCGCTGCTGCCCTGGAAGGCTATGAGGGCTGGCCAGGCTCGCTCAACGTAGCTGCTACGGGCTAGTCCCTCGGCTATAGCCTTCGCCGCAGCGAGCCGATTCTCAGCGTACATGCTGCCACTGGCATCTAGCAGGATTATGTGTAGGCTCTGAGGCTTCTCACGCCGCAGCCTAACCCGGACATCCCAGTGAGTCGGTTTTGCAGCTCCGCGCTGTAGTGCCGCACGGAGAGTCGCATAGAGGTCTACATCCCATGCTTCTAGCCCGCGGAGGGGCGGCATAGAGTCTACAGGGTATCCTTGTGCACCGGGGCGTAGCCGGTAGCTGCGCCTTCCATGCCCTAGGCTTCGCCGTTTGCCTCCCAGTCTGCTCGGCGGAGACATCGGGAACAATGAGGCCTGGGGCTCGGCATTAACGTCGCCGAGCCGGGCTAGAGGCCTCATGCTGGACGATGCTCCCCCACCACCTATCTCAGCGCCCCCGCCTGGCTCTCCGCCGCTATTGCCGCCTCCCCCTGTGCCGCTGGCAGCCACTTGCTCGCCGCCGTGCTGTGCCCCTGCCTCGGCGCTTCTACTGCCCTGGGGCTCTGGCTTGTCTTCCACATGGAGCTGGTCTAGTTGTTGGAGGAGCTTCTGCAGCTTTTGCTCAGGGTTCTCGAAGGGGTGTGAACGTAGCCTATGCGGCAGCGCTAGCTCCATAGCCCTCTTGACGTCGTCGAGCGATACTCTCTCGCGGCCGTCTAGTGCTGCTAGAGCCCTGGCCGTGCGTACGACTGTTATCTCGGCCCTATGGGTTCTTATCCCGAGCTTGACCACGGTCTCTGCTATGAGGCGTAGGAGGCTCCGCGGCATCTCAACCCTCGACAGTAGCTCGCGAGCCCGGATTATCCTCTGGCGTAGCTTCTCCTCGCTCTCCTCGAACCGCTTCATAAAGCCTATCGGGTCACGGTGGAACTCCTCGACCCTCTCTACTATCAGCATCCTCTCCTCCGGGTCCTGGGAGGCCATGACCTCTACGTAGAGGCCGAAACGGTCTAGGAGCTGAGGCCTTAGCTCGCCCTCTTCCGGGTTCATGCTGCCGACTAGTATGAAGCGAGCTGGGTGCCGGACCGAGAACCCTTCCCTCTCCACGGTGTTCCAGCCGGTGGCCGCGGCGTCCAGTATAATGTCGGCTATGTAGTCGTCGAGGAGGTTAACCTCGTCTATGTAGAGTATATTCCGGTTAGCCTCTGCCAGCAGCCCAGGCTTGAAGACGACGCGGCCCTCTCGCAGCGCGGCCTCGACATCGATGCTCCCGACGAGCCTATCAACGCTTATGCTTAGTGGCAGGTCTATGACCCTCATAGGCCTCCATTCTATCTCCGGCTTCTCACCACGTAGCCAGGCCTCGTAGTGGGTGTCGCACATCTCCCTGGGATCGAAGGGGTTGCAGCCGTAGGGGCACCCCTTGACAACAGGTATCTCCGGCAAGACCTGGGCTAGGCTGCGGACGAGCGTGGTCTTCCCCGTGCCCTTATCGCCTACTAGCAGTACGCCGCCTATACCGGGGTCTACTGCTGCTGCTAGTAGCGCCGTCTTAGCCTTCTCCATCCCGACTATAGCGGTGAACGGGAAGTATATCCTCCTAGCCCGCCTAGCGTCCATGCGTTCCGCTCACCTTCCGGGCTAGCTTGAGTGATGTGCGTATCCACTTGAGTGCCTCTCCGGCTGCCCGGCTAGCCTCCGTCCAGGCGGGGACGTCGCTGCTCGTGTAGACCCAAACCTCACCGGCCTGGGCCATACCGGAGGAGAACTCGCCCTCCAGGAGCGACTCGACCTCGATCCGCGCCCTCTGGAGCACCCTGAGGGCCTCGGGGCTGGGCCTCCATAGCCCTCTCTCGGCCGCCTCGAGGAGGCGGCGGGTTATCTCCTCGAGCGCATAGGGGTTGTTCTCCCTCAACCACCTCCGGTTATCCTCGTCGCCCAGGTACGTCAGTGTTATCTGGTCCCATACCTTGTCCGGGACCGCTCGGGTCGTCGCGTGCCACCCGTAGAGGTTCTGTATCTTCTTCATAGCCTCGGCTGCGCCGCGATAGCCATGCCTCTTCATGGCCTCGATCCAGCGGGGGTTCAGAATCTTGGCGTAGGCGACCCGCAATAGCTCGTCCCGCATCTCCCGGAGCCGGGGGCGGAGGGGCTCGCGGGTATCCATGACGAAGTTTAGCGGGTCACGTCCCCTAACAGTCTTGACGAGGACGTGCATACCGCCCTGGTAGGCAAAGTAACAGCAGCAATTGATGGGATCATGCTCATCGCTCATATGGTTCCTAGCTACTACGTCTATCCTAGAGGCTTGGAGAACCAGCGCCCTAGCCGCCGCGGGCGAAGTCTCTCCTCGTAGCCTCCGGGTATAGGGGTGGGCGCTCCACTGGAGCCACGTCCTAGCCAGGTCCTCCTCGCTACGCCACGCAGATGCGAATATCGCGTAGTTCACCCCGGCACCATAGGCGCCCGG
This sequence comes from Pyrodictium delaneyi, assembly GCF_001412615.1. Lineage (NCBI taxonomy): Archaea > Thermoproteati > Thermoproteota > Thermoprotei > Desulfurococcales > Pyrodictiaceae > Pyrodictium > Pyrodictium delaneyi. Next base: position 1,403,175 of record NZ_CP013011.1, read on the forward strand.
CGGGGCGCTCCACACACGTACACGTGCTAGCTCCCTTGCCTCGTCCTCTGTTGCGCCACTCTCGCGGAGCTTCTCGAGGAACTCGAGGTAGTGGCGGCGCGGATAGTTCAGCTCAGGAGGCTCATCCAGCGCTACAACCTTCTCCACTGCCTCGTCTATCAGGCTTATGTAGTTGGGCAGTGTGTCACGGACAATACCGCTTATACGCACAGTCACGTCTATCCTTGGCCGCCCCAGCTCCCGGAGCGGTATGACCTCTACGCCTCTCACCCTGCCACTAGCATCCCAGACTGGCCGGACACCAAGCAGGTAGAGTATTCGGGCAAGCTGCTCACCGTCAGCCTTATAGGCGTCTATACTCCAGAGAACCTCCCCCACAGTCTCCGGATAGCGGCCTAGCCTCCTCCGGGCCTCTTCGAGGAGTTGCCTAGCAGTCTCGACTCCGAGCCTCCAGGCCGCCCGGGTCGGGACACCAGTAGGGTCCACTGCGTAGAAGTTCCGGCCCGTCGGGAGCACGTCTATCTTGCCGCGGGTCAGCGAGCCTGAGGGACCTGGCTCGACGTAGCCGCCCGAGAGGCCAGTAAGCAACCCCTCCATTTCGTGGCGGCCGCTACTTCTATAGAGCCTTGCGAGTACAAGCGCCTTCCTGAAAGCCTCTAGAGTCTCTGGCTTCAAGGCCTTATGCCCCCTCCCGCGCAGAATCAACAACAATGCCTTGCAGGAGCTCGGGCGTGAGTTTCTCGGGCTCAACTCCCATGGATATGAGCTTCTCAAGCGTCTTAACGGCTATTCGGTGGAGTACTTCCCGGGCCTTCCTGTTGCTGACGCCGAGCCTCTTGCAGAACCCGCTTGGTTCTACTAGGATGCTGTCATAGTCTACGCCTAGTATGTCAGCTACAGCCCTCTCTATCGACACCCACTCACCCGTATCAGAAGCCATTACCGCTGCTACATGCTCTGCGAGCTTCCTAGGCTCACTAGGGGTCTCACCGAAGACGTGGAGCCCGTTCTCGACAGCGCTAGCCCGTACAGCCGTGAGGAGATCGTGGAGCCGGTCAACGGTCCTCTCGGGGCTCCCCTGCCCCACGTCGAGGCCGCGTTTACGCGCCTCCTCGAGTATCTGCTCGTACACTATCTTTGCACGCGCCTCCTCGCCGAGGCTCCTGGCTCGGCTATACTCCTCGAGTAGCCTATCGAGCTCCTCGAGAGCAGCATCAGCCTTCATGAAGGGCGGGTGGACGTGATCCACTATGACGCTGTAGCCCCTCCTCTTAGCTATAACACCCTCCATGGGGTTCGACACGACGTAGATGTAGAGGAAGGGAACATCGTCTATACTTATTTCGGGCCAGCAGCTTGGCGACAGCCCCACGCCCTTGCCGGGCCGGAACTCGAGGGTTCCATGGGTCCCGACGTGTAGTATGAGGTCGGCGCGGAAGACCCGGGTTACCCACCTGTATGCGGCTAGCCACTGGTGGGGAGGCGGTATACGCGGGTTATGGAGTATCTTACAGACCCTCCCGTCGCATGCTGCGCCGGCGCAGCCGAACTTGGGCTGGGGCATCACGACTACGTTGCCGAAGCGTAGCCCGGGTATGACGAACTTGCCGTCGTAGACTGCGCCGGCGAATATGCGCTGGACCTTGCCGGACAGTATGTCGCGGGGGTCACCCCACCACTTTAGCATCTCACGACGAGCCTGCTCCGGGAGCTCCATGAACCATTCCATGTAAGTCTCTAGGTCCACCATGCCTACGTAGCCGCCTCGCCGGACGATCTCCTCTACTGGTGTCCAGCGAAACTCGCTCGTAGCCCTCTTCTGGAGCATGAGCTCTACGAGCTCCTGGCCGTTAGTGGGGAGCCTGTCGCTGCCGAGATCGTAGCCTAGGCTGCGGAGCCGGACTAGGAGCCGGGCCACACTCTCTGGCGCGTCTAGCCCAAGGCCCATCCCTATGGAGGCCTCGACTTGCCGGCACGGCGGGTTGTTGAGCACTATGGCTACTCGTCGCTCGCCCGGCTTCTTCCTGCGGAGGGCTACCCAGCGCTTCACCCTCCTAGCTACGAGCCTCATATGGGGGTGGTAGGGCTTGTAGAGCTTGTAGTCCTCAACCCTAACAGAGGTACTAGCCAGTATGGGCTCTATTGCGCCATCAACCTCAGGCATCACGACCTCGTATACCTGCGTGAGGTAGCTAACGCCTTGAGGATTCGACAGCCACTCGTTCTCGTCCTGGTAGAACTCGCGGATAGGCTTGAACACGGGGACTCCTAGGCGCTGGAGCAGCTCGACCCCATGAGCCACCCTAAACCTGTCGTTGACGCTCATGCGACTATATCTTCCGTGGTCTAGGAGGAAGAAGCTAAGCATGTCTATGAGCGCGTCTATCCGGGGCCCCCAAGGCCCGAGGAAGAAACGACGTATAGTGTCCTCGGCGCTCGGCTCACCGGTCAACTCGTTCCTATAACCTGTCGTGAAGACCGGGATTACACCCAGCCCCTCCGCTTCCAGCGCCTCTATGAGCGCTTCGAGGGGCTTACGGTTGCCGTACAACCATAGGCTGCGGTAGTAGAGTATACCAACGAGAGGGCGGCCGGCCATGCCGTAGCTGCGTAGATATTCGTCTACGTCCTCGTATACTCCGAGCCTTGGGTGCCATACACCGTGCCAGGGTAGCTCCTCTGGGGGCGGAGGCTCCTCTTCGACTATGCCTGCCAGGTATAAGAGGTAGAGGAGGAGACTGTGGATGTTCTCTTCGCCTCCTGCCTTGAAGTACATTATGACCGTGGATGCTGCTTCTTGGCTCCCGCGGGCTAGGTGTGCGTAGTTCTCCGATGCAGACACTATGAGCTGTGCACTGGACTCGGCTATAGCCTTCTCAACTTCTTCTGGGAGCGTATGAGTGTAAAGGAATACCACCTTGGACCTACGTATCGCCTCTACGTAGCTTGGCGCTGTATCGGGGGAGAGTATCTGAACGAACTGGCCAGCGCCGCCTAGCCTTGACTTGAGCTTACGTAGCAGAGCTATTACCGGGCTATGGTAGCCGATTATCAGCGTTACAAGCGTCAACCAGTGCGCCCTCCTCTTGGTGCACCGTACACTTCCGGAAAGTGCACACGTTTAAATACTTGCAGCGTAGCCGCCTCGGGTACACCTGGGAGACACCATGGAGGCCCCGAAGCTTGCCACAATACTGGTCATCGTACTCGCTGTAGGCGTAGCTATGGGCTACGTAGTGGCCAACACTTCCAGGGCTGGAGTACCCTCAACTAGTACAGCTGGGACGGTCACTGTAACGAGTACTGTCACCGAGACAAAGGCAGTAACGGAAACAGTCACCTCGATCCGAGAAGTCGTAAAGACGCGCCTATTCCGGCCCGAACTCGTAGCGGACATACTGGTGGCTGACAGAAGCTCACTCCCACCCAGCAGCTTCGTACAAGTAGATACGTGGAGGAGCCATGCACCATACACTCTGGTAGTCTTCTCCCCCGACTCTAGCATGTTCGCCGTAACCGTCACGAGGTACGTGGAGGACAAACCCGTTAGCGAAGTCCGCGTCTACACGATTTACGGCGAGGAGCTGTGGAGGTTTGAGACAGGGAGTGGTTACATCCGTTCACTAGCCTGGAGTAGCGACGGCAAGATACTCTTCGTTGGAGAGAACAGCATCGAAGGCACCCTGGTAGCCCTCGACGCCTCTACCGGCGAGCAGCTCTGGAGCTACAAGACTAGCAGCGAGCTCGGCACCAGCGACCCCAGCCAGCCGAGGTACTACTGGCCCACGATCTACAGTATAGAGTACAGCGACGGTAAAGTATACGCCTCTGCTTGCCGGACTGTGAAGAAGCCGAAGTACGGGAAGATATGTGCCATATACTGCTTTGACGCTAGGGATGGGAGCCTCGTCTGGAGGTACCCCAGGGAAGGCTTCATAGACACAATGGTGCCCGAGATAAAGCTGAGCCCCGACGGCCACTACCTCGCCGCAGCCACATGGTACTACAAGGGGGAGCAGTGGAAGGGCGGTGTCCTCCTTCTACTAGATACTACATCCGGCAGCCTTGTCGCCAGCTTTGACCCAGGTACCCGTAGCCCCTTCCGCTGGGCTGGTAGCTGGAGCGGCGTAGACTGGCTCGACGAGAAGCACATAGCCTACGTCCTAGACGATGGTAGGCTCTATGTGCTAGAGGCACCGAGCCTCAATACGGTAGAAGAGGTCGACGTGACATCCCCGCTGCCCGCGCTCGTGCTCCCCAGGAAGGCTAACACCACCGAGGAGGGCTATGTCTACGCCTTTAGCGGCTACAACAGGGTAGTAAAGACGCCTACCGGTCACACATTGCTGCTCGTGAGGACTAGCAATACATACGGAGTAACGGCTGCCGGTAAGAGCGCTAAACCAACCATCAATCATCCTGACGCGAACTCGATATTCATATACGAGTGGCGCGACGGAGGACTAGCATTCATCGCAAAGTACCCCTTGAGGGGCAAGCCGAGCTACGAGAACTGGGCCAGCTACTCCCCAGAGCATGGTCTACTCGCAGTCCCTGTAGGCCACGACTACGTAGCTAGAAGCACAATCTACACGGGCATCTACATACTGAACCTCACAGACATCAACGCTGTGAGGAGCGGCGAAGCGCTAGCGCTGACCATCAAACCTCCTGCTGATAGCGGCGTCGTCATCGGCGGCGGTATAAGCCCAGACGGCGCCAGAGTAGTAGCCATAACATACCCAGTTAACGCCGGTACTGCTGACAGTCCCGTATTCATCGGCGACTACCGTATCCTCATCTACGGGATAGACTAGAATCAGGCCATTTTCCTGGGGATGAGGACGGCTTGGCCCAGTCCACTCGCGTCACAGTATTTTTGCTAGTACTTCTCGCCACCTCCATTATCCCGGTCCCTGTATACGCCCATGCCCACAGCTGTAGCCCCCAAGTCGACATAGCCGTCGAGCTTCCACTGGGTCAGCAGCATCGGTACAACAGCTCCCTCGAGCTCCCTCTTCCGGGCCGCTACCTCTTCTGGCTGATCGTAGAGTCGAAAACGGGTAAGCCCGTTGAGTACCAGATTAGCATCGTGGTTGACGGCGATGCTCGCCTCGAGAGCCTCTCTGGCCCGCTTCAAGGCGTGCTATCTGGCTATGGCGACCGGAGCATAGCCTATGGCATCGTTAACGCTGGGCCGCAGGGGTTCAAGCTAATAGCTATGCTTGAGGCTGAGGGCTGCACCCGGTCTATCGTACTCAGTGTAGCCGAGTCGGGGATCGAGGCCCAGTTTAGCCGCGTCCATCTACCTGTAGACCATCTTGGTAACGAGGATCCGCGTAGGGAGCCCTTCACCCTCGTCGAGTCTTATCCATCGCTCCTCGGCCGCCTCCTAGGCGCGAGCAATAGCCGTGTGCTTCTCGGCTACATGCTTGTCTGCATAGAGTCTAGCCAGCCCTTTGACTTCCTAGTAGTTGGCGGGCTCTACGATGCTGGGGGCCGTCCGGCCCCGCTAGCAAGCACCGTACTCGAGCCCGGTACCGGAACCTCATACCTTAGGACTACGATATCGACAACCAGTTGTGCAAAAAGCAAGTGTAGTGGCTGTGCAATCATACCTCTATGGCTACTAGAGGATATAGCTCCACCTGGCGTCTATAGGCTGGTACTGAACCTCTACATACCCGGCTCGGATCGGCCAATCGCTGTATACGAGCACAACGTCTACATAAGGCTGTTGAGCTACGGCGACATAGGCGTCGCCGCTATTGTTGCAGGTCTTGGTGTTCTCGTGCTACCGCTTCTTGCGAGGATAAGTGATAGTAAGAGATTAGCGTATATGGCCCTCACTGGGGCCTCGCTTACGGCGCTCTCTAGGCTTATAGGCGGCGTAGTATTCCGCTTATCGAGCGTCCTAGGTCCCTTTGACTGGATAGTCTACGGGCCTATAACTAGCGGCCTCTACTACGGGCTCCTGGCTGCATGCCTAGCTGCAACCGGCGAGCCCATGGTCGCTGCGGGCGCCGTGCTTGTAGAGTGGCTTCTCTCGAGCCTCATCCTGGGTTCTGGTAACCTTGTGTTATCAGCGTTCTGGGCGTTTACCACCCTCTTCGTTGTGGCTGCTGCCACTTATGCAGCTAGGGTTACGGATCTGAGGCTTCTGCCGGTCTATTTCGCGGCTGCGAAGGCTCTGGACAGCTATGTAGATATTAACATCTACGCGTACGCCTATCGACTATACTATGCAGGCTGGTATATAGCTGTCTATAGTGCTGGTATGGCCCTCTATGCGCTCCTCGGCTCAGCAGCCGTGACAAGAATGGTGTCTAGCCGTGCTAGAAGCTAAGATAGAGCGTGTAGCATACCCTAGGGGCAGAATCGGTCTCGAGAACGTAGAACTGAAGCTGGAGCCGGGCACAGTACTGCTCGTAGCCGGGCCTAGCGGCTCGGGGAAGAGTACACTCCTCAAGACACTCGCCGGGGTCGTACCATTCATAGAGGAGGCGAGCGTCGAGGCCGAGATACGGGTTAGAGGCGAGAGGTTAGACCAGCTGCCGCCGGGGCGTAGACCCATAGCATACTTGCCACAGGATCCAGGAGAACTGGCCCTAGGCGAGTACGGCGCCGAAGTCCTCCTATTCTACGGGGCTAAGCCCCGCCTACCTCTCGCCAATCTACTCGATAGGAGGATTTACGAGATGAGTAGTGGGCAGCTCCAGCGCCTAGTATTGTCAGCCGTCACGGGGCGAGATAGAGACATCGTACTTCTAGATGAGCCCCTTGCGAACCTCGATGCAGAGTCCTCGTCTCAGGCATACAATACTATCCGGGAGCTTATCCGCAACGGTGTCTCAGTAGTTATCGCTGAGCACCGTCTCTCACGGGTCGCGGGCCTCGCCTCAGAGATGCTCGTACTGAGTAGAGGCAGGCTGGTGTTCCGCGGAAGCCCCGAGGAGGGGCTCGAGGTGGCTGAGCGTGTTGGCGCACGCCCTGTACGTGTCAGCGGTGTCTCGCTCGAGAAGCCATGTAGCTGTGTTGAAGGCGAGCCCGTAGCTGGGCTCAACAAGGTCTACGTGGGATATAGTGGCAGGCTTGTCCTCCAGGGACTGGACTTTGTTTGCCCTCGTGGCTCGCTGATGGCAGTCGTTGGGCCTAACGGCTCTGGGAAGACTACTCTGTTGAAGTTGTTAGCCGGGCTCATGAGGCCTTGGAGGGGCCGCGTGTGGTACAGCTGGGGCCGCTGGGACTGGAGAATGATAGGCTATGTTCCATCGTCGCCGTGGCTGTCGTTCCTCGAAGAGTCGGTGCTCGACGAAGTAGCCTCGGTGGCACACCGTGCTGGCAGCACTACGCCCGTAGAGGATGCTATCGAGGCATTGGAGCTTCTCGGGCTAAGGGGCTATGAGGGCGAGAAGCCCTGGAGGCTTAGCGGCGGCGAGATGGCTAGGCTAGCCGTGGCCCGGGCTATCGTGAAGAAGCCTAGGCTTCTCCTCCTGGACGAGCCTCTACGGGGCCAGGATAGACGTAGTGCGGAGGCGGTTCTGGAGGCTGCCCGGCTTGTCGCCCGGCTTGGCGGCTGCTCGGTGGTTGTGACGCACGATCTCGAGTTCCTCTCGAAGTTTGACGCTGTGTTTAGACTTGACAAGGGGTGCTACCTGGATTGGCCGAGCAGCTCGTGAGGCTATCCCGTAGCTATGTAGCGCGTAGCCGGGGACCCTTAGCGAGGCTGAGACCCGGCACGAGGTTAGCCTATGCTTTGCTCGTATCTGTGTCCAGTATAGTGTTTGGCCGTATAGAAGCTCTCGCCCTGCTAGCTGTTGCTGGTGTAGCGTTCTTCGCGGCATCGAGGCCGGGGCCGCGTAAAGTCGCCTCTGTGGCCCTCCTCGCCTCTATAGTAGTGTGGAGCATCATGGTCAGCCAGGCGCTGTTCTACCAGGGGACGCCGAGGACCCCAATAGCGGTCATAGTGCCCTCCAACACGCCTGTCATAGGCGCGCTAACGGGCGGCGTATACGTCTACTATGAAGGTGTCCTCTATGGTCTACGGCAGAGCCTCCGGGCACTAGCCTGCCTCTTTACGGGCGCGGGGCTCGCCGCATCTATGAGCGTACTAGACATCTATACACTACTGGCCGGACACCGTAAGCTACTCGTCGTGCTCCTTGCCGCCCTCCGTGGACTCGAGAAGCTCCTAAGAGAATTAGAAGAGAGCTTAGCCTCAGCACGGCTCTCGGGGGCCCGACTAGGGCTCTCTAGGCTCCACCGGCTGGTACCACTAGTAGCAAGACGCATAGAATCCATGTCCGTGTCTGTCGCCCTAGCCATGGAGTACTCGACCCCGGTACGTGTGTACAGCGCGTGGAGCACGGTGGCTGTGCTGCTACTAGCAGCCACCATAGCACTTGCTCTGCTATACACTATCTACATGCTATACTCGGTTGGCATCGTGCATGACTCATGGCTGCATCGGCTCTACGAGATATTGAGGCTCTGGATGGCATAGGGGGACCTACCTGGAGGGGCCTTGAGGAGGGACATTTATCCGCCGAAAACCTTGTTTATTCTGTCCTCTGTCTCCGCTATCTTCTCGACGAGAGGTTCCCTATGCTTAACCCTAGTGCTGAGCTCCTTTGCCTCGTGTAGCGCCTTTAGCGCTCCCTCTCTGTCCCCCTTCGCTAGGAGTATGCGTGACTCTAGCAGCTTGCTCCAGGCGTAAGTCTGCAAGTAGGGCTCCTTATCGCCCTTCATGAGTACAACCTGGGCCTTGGCTAGACTCTCGCAAGCCTTATCCAGTTCCCCCATGTTGTAGTAGATTGCTGCCTCTACTAGGTATGCCTGGCCAACCTCTATTGTGCTTCCGGCATGCTCTGCGTGCCAGAGAGCTTCGCTAGCATAGGCGAGTGCCCTGTCGTAGTTGCCCTTATAGCTCTCAATGTTGGCAAGCCTCATCTTAATGAACGCGATTACCTCGTGTTTCTTCGGTGAGTCGCTCCACTTCTCTACCCTGCCGAGGAGCTGTAGTAGTTTCTCCTCAGCCTCACTATACCGGCCCCTCCTCTCGAGGCCCCAGACTATGCGTTTGAGCCTCCACGCCATGATTAGTGTCTTTAGCTTTACGAGAAGCCGGGACAACAGTTACCCTGTAATACAGTTATAGAGCAGCCCCGTATTTCTAGCCCAGCTGTAAGACATGTGCCTCTCTGCTCGCCATTGAGAAGGGGGACCAGGCAACCCCGGGAGAGGTAAAACACCGGGTACTGATTGTATGGGCTAGTCTAGGTACTCGTGGAGCCTGCCGGGTAGCTCCAGGTACTTCCACTCGAGATACTCTACCAGCGCCCTTGCCGTTGGCTGCTCCCCTAGGCTCCGCTCGACTAGCTCCTTTGGCGGGAAGGTTGCACCCCAGCGGTGTATCCGCTCCCTCAGCCACTCTCGTAGCCCTGCTAGGTCGAGGCCTGTTAGCAGCTCTGGAGTTTCACTCCATATCTTCCTCCATATCATGGCTGCTACCACGTTGCCGAGAGTGTACGTTGGGAAGTAGCCGAAACTGCCGTGGCTCCAGTGTATGTCCTGTAGCACGCCCTCACGGGGGCTGGGCGGCCTTACCCCAAGTAGTTCTTCCATCATCGTGTCCCAGGCCTCTGGCAGCTCGTTGACAGTCATGCTGCCCTCTATCAGCTTCTTCTCGAGGGTGTAGCGTAGGTATATGTGGAGGTTGTATGTGACCTCGTCGGCGTCTACTCTTATGAGATCCGGGCGGACAGTGTTGACATAGCGGTATAGCTCCTCGGGTGTCATGTCTACGCCTATGTACTCTTTGAGCCTCCGGCCGAGCAGCTTCATGAACCAGGGGCCGCGGCCTACTATGTTCTCCCAGAACCGCGACTGGCTCTCATGCACGCCCATGCTGGCGCCGCCGGCTATCGGGGTGCGGGCTAGCACCCGGTCTATCTGGAGCTGGTAGAGTGCGTGGCCGTACTCGTGTACTAGGCTGTAGACCGCCCTCTTTATATCGTGGCCCTCGTACCTCACTGTTATCCTCACATCGTCTATGCCCAGATCCATCGTGAAGGGGTGAGCGGATTCGTCGAGCCTGCCGCGGCTCCATGGCCAGTTGAGGTCGTCGAGGAGCCTCTTCATCAGCGCCCTGGCCTTGTTGACGTCGTACTCCTTGTCCTCGAGGGGGTGGCGCTGGGGGTAGAAGCCGCCGGATAGTATCTTGTCGAGTACGCGGCGAGTCGCTGGCACTAGTTCGGAGAAGAGCGCGTCAAGGTCGCGGACCCGTAGCCCCTCCTCGTAGAGGTCTAGAAGCGCGTCGTAGGGGTGGTCCTCGTAGCCGAGTAGCTCGGCCTTCCGGCGCTGGATCTCCACTATTTCTTCAAGGTAGGGCTTGAAGAGCTTGAAGTCGGCTTTCTTCTTCGCCTCCCGCCAGACAACCGTGGCCTTGCTAGTCACTCTCGCCTCGCGGCGGGTTAGCTCCTCTGGTATAGCCTTGGCTATCCGTACCTCACGGCTGAGGACACGGACGACACCGCGCTCGTAGATATTCAGACCGTCTATCTTCTTCTCGGCCTCTTGTAGGAGCTTCTCTAGCTCTGGGTCGAGGAGTAGCCGGTGGCGGAGACCCTCTAGCTCCTCGGCTGCCGCGGAGCGGTCGCTTATGCCCTCGCGCGGCATGTAGGTCTCCAGATCCCAACCCATGAGGCCCATGGCGTGGTCTAGGGCCCATAGGAGCCTATACTTGGCTAGGATCTTCTTCACCGTCTCGTCACGGAACGGTGACTCCACTTGTACGACCTCATTCATAGCTTTTTACATCCCTCCAGAATAGTGTTCGGCAGCCCTACTCCGAGTTGAAGAGCCGTGTACGCAGCAGCTTGGATTATTCCGTGTTTCGTCGCCGCCTACGTCTAGGGGAGCGATAATTTAGGGGCATACCGGCTGGCTTAGCACCGAGGTCTGGTAGCGCCTTGCGCGGTAAGAAGCTATATGTTGTACTAGCCCTGGCTGTTGTAGCAGCCGTTGTGGCCGGATACTTTCTCTACACGAAGAGTAGTGGGGGCAAAACCCTAGAGACAAGCAGTGCGGGCGGTGCTGAGGAGTGTAGTCAAGGCCCTGCAGTAATGGTTGTCTACCAGAAGGGGCAGGAAGACTTAGCAATGATTATCAAGGAGATGCTCAAACAGCAGCTCTTCGGGCATGTGCCCCAGGAGACTAAGTTCTGTAGTGCTAGCGTGGACGAGACCGGGCTCCAGGGGCTACGAGTCTACCCCGCGATACTAGTCCGAGCCGAGAACGTGAGCACTATACTTGCCCGTGTCCTGCTCAACGAGACTGTGGGGGACGGCTGGAAGCCTATGAGGTACGACTATACCGCGGCGTTCGACACACAGTTAGCTATGCAGTTCCACCTACCCATGCCTGTCTACAAGTATAGCGCTAAGCTGATCGTTGTAGAGGGCTCGACGCCCTACACCAGCGTAAACAGGACAATGATGGAGCCGGGTAGCCGGGTACTCGCCCTAATGTCTGCAATATTCGTAGCTAACATAACTAGTGTAGAATATACTAAGGAGCCTCCGGCGGGTGTCAGCCCCTCTAGCCTACCCGTAGCCTATGCAGTATCCAAGGATCCTCTAGACGAGGGTGTCCCAGGGCTACGGAAGATCGGAGACTACACCTATGAACCTGTAGACCTAGATATGGCTGATGTATTTCTCAACCTAGGCGCAGCCAAGGCCGTCGAGAAGACTGGACAGCCACCCGCGATACAAGGCCACCCGGCAGTAGGCAACGGAAAGATACATATAGCGATCTACGAGGATCTTGCATGCCCATACTGTGTCAAGTTCTATAACGACACCTTCCCAGCCATAAAGGAGATGATCGACGAGGGTAAGGTGACTTTCCACATCACCGACCTCGTAGTACACACTAATGCTAACGTGACTAACCTCCATAAGCTGCTGCTATGCTACTACAACGCGACTGGTAACGCCGAGGCGTACCTAGAGGCGATAATACGCGTATACCACCAGGTTGGCATGCTATACAAGGAGGCCGAGGCAGGCAACATAACTTCTATGACAGAGTTCTACAACAAGATGGGTCGAATACTTGAAGAGGAGAAGACAAGGCTCGGCGTAGACTACAATTGTACAGCCGCAGAGCTGGTAGAAAAGGCGACCCACGAGGCCATGAAGGCTGGGCTACGTGGCACTCCGAGCTTCGCGATATGGGTCGATGGCAGCGACAAGGTTCTCTACGTAACGGGGTACCACGACGCTGAGTTCTTCAAGAAGCTTGTAGAGGCTCTAGAGCAGCAGGCAGGGTAAACGCCAGGAGAAGACTCTGATACCCGACTCCCTGGTCGTATTTTCACTCTCGAGCCCCAGAGCATATCTTAGCTGTAGGCCACCTTGCCGTAAGGAGTATCAAGCAATATTCTAGCCCCGTCTCTACCCTGTTCTATCAGGCCAAGCACGTGTGGCTTGTGTCCATGCTTCTCTGCTAGGTCTAGCAACTCGTCCACGCTCTCCCTCGGGGCTGCAACTACCAGGCCTATCCCCATATTCCATACACGGTATGCCTCGCTAGGCTCCACGTTGCCCGCCTCCATTAGTACCTGGAAGATCCTCGGAGGCTTTGGCATCTTCATGACCGCCGTTGCCCCGGATGGTAGAATCCTCTTCATCTTAGTGAAGGCTCCGCCGGTGATGTGAGCTGCTGCTATTACTAAGCCTTGGCTCCATGCCTCGAGGAGAAACCCGGTGTAATCTTTTACCGGCTTGGATAGCTCCTCGGCTAGGTCTAGGCCCTCGATCTCCGCCGTGTAGCCGCCTAACCGCTCCTCGATTATCCTCCTAGCTAGGCTGTAGCCGTTAGCGTGCAATCCGCTGCTCTCGAGCCCAACCAGCACGTCGCCTGGGCGGGCGCGGTTGCCCCGCCAGCCAGGCTCTCGCACAGCCAGGATGGTGCAGACAACATCCACCCCCTGAGCTAGGCCTGGGAGTATCGCCGTCTCGCCGCCGAGGAGAACGGCGCCTGTGGCGGCTGCAGCCTCTCTGATGCCCTCGAGTATCTCGCGGAATATCGCCTCGTCAGCCCGGGGCATTGCGATATAGTCTACTAGGGCTAGAGGTCTGGCCGCGTCGCACGCGACGTCATTGGTGTTCATCACTACGCAGTCCCAGCCGGCTACACGTAGCCTGCCGAGCTTCTCTAGCACGAGCGTCTTGGTGCCCACTCCGTCCACGTGTAGGATGAGTTCTAGCCCTGCTAGCTCCACGGAGGAGGTATAGGCTTCTCGGCGGCCAGCTAGCAGCCTGGAGGCGAGAGTATGCAGCGCTTCGCTCGCGTCGAGGTCTACTCCAGCGTCTCGGTAGCTTAGGCTTGTCTCCGCGGTACTCCTATTCCGGGCCAAGGGGGACCTATACCCTGCAGGGAGGGTCGCGTCGGGCGGACATTAAGCTATTCTCCCTCAGCCCAAGTAGATTCTAGGACGGGGAGTAGAGGGGCTCTAGGAGGATCATGCCCCGCTGTGCCCTCTGTGGCAGAGAAGCCCTCGTCTCAGAGTCCATCGGTGTATGTGCTCAGTGTCTCCGTGAGAGGCCAGAGGAGGCCCTCCCGGTAGCCCGTAGGAGGCATCAAGAGTGGAGGATCCGCTATGGGCTCCCGCCTGTGGCTCCCCGCGACCCGGAGGGGCTTCCGTGCAGGCTCTGCGTTAACGAGTGCCGTATTCCCCGCGGAGGCCGGGGGTATTGCGGGGTATGGGTTAACCGAGGTGGACGCCTAGAGCCCCTAGCGGGGCCTGGCCAGCTCCTATTGTTCACATACTTAGATCCTCACCCAACTAATTGTGTAGCTGAGCCAGTGTGCCCTGCAGCTACGAGCCGTGGTTATCCACAGTACACGTTTACCCGGGGTGTCGAGAAGGGTTTCTACAATCTTGCAGTGTTTGCGGGTGGGTGTCCGCTCGACTGCGTATTCTGCCAGAATCCTGAACACAAGGCTATGGCGGCCCGGGGCCGGGTAGAGCCGCGGTACGTGAAGAGCCTCGGAGAGTTCGTCGACGAGGCGCTGGATACGAGGGTTACCTGTGTATGCTTCTTCGGCGGTGACCCCACCCCGCAGATGCCCATGCTGATAAGTGTTGCCCGCAGAGCGCTTGAGCGGGCTAGGGGCCGGGGCCTACCGCTGAGGGTATGCTGGGAAACCGACGGCCTAGCCAACCCTGCCGTGTTCCGTGAGGCGGCCCGGCTCAGCCTAGAGAGCGGCGGCATTGTAAAGGTTGACTGGAAGGCCTGGAGCCCCGGGATATACGAGGCCTTAACAGGTGTAGACGGCCAAAAAGCTGTAAGGAGACTCATGGCTAATACTAGGATCGTTGCAGAGATGGCCGTGGAGAGGCCGGAGCCCCCGCTCCTCGTGGTCAGCATGCTCCTAGTCCCAGGCTACGTCGACGCCGAGGAAGTCAGAGGCGTGGCAGGCTACATAGCGGGCCTCATGGATGAGTACAGCGTGAACATCCCTATGGTGTTGCTGGCCTTCCACCCGGACCACCGGATGCGGGACCTCCCGCCCACGAGCCGTCGCCACGCCCTAGAGGCCCGGAGGGCAGCGCTAGAGGCTGGGATATGGGAGGTCTATCTGGGCAACGTCTGGCTCCTCGGAGACTACTACTGACGCCGCAGCTCGGGTTGCAGCTGTACCGGCGCTGACTAGGGAACCTCAGTGCCTCCCGGCTAGCGTTGATAGCTGTTATGTTCTGGCCACACCCATCTAGCAGCAGTATATCCTACCCATGAACTAGTAATAGTTGCGGCACTCGAGACCCGCATGCCGAGAAGTGAAGGTGTGCTGCATGCGTGTCCCCTCTAGGCATTGCGTGGTATTATCTTCAGCTTCTTTGCTGCTTGCCGAACTTTCTCACGGGCCTCTTCTACAGTCTCGGCGCGGGCTAGTACCACTGCCATGCGGCGGCCCGGGTAGGTCCTAGGCTTGCCGAACCAACGCAGCTCTATGCCTTGCTCAATTAGGGCCTGGTAGGCGCCGCTGAGTACCGGGTACCACTCGTCCTCGAGGTCTGTGTACACTGCTATGCTGGCTGCGGGGGTTAGGATCCTGGGCCTGGGGACTGGTAGGCCTACAGCTGCGCGTATGTGGGCCTGGAACTCGCTGATATCCTGGCTGGCCAGCGTGACTAGGCCCGTGTCGTGGGGCCTGGGTGCTACCTCGCTGAAGAGGAGCCGGCCGTCCCTGGTCTGTAGGAGCTCGACGCCAAATACCCCGACACCGCCTAGGGCTTCTGCCACTCGAAGCGCTATCTCGCGGGCCCGCTGGAGCAAGTCGCGGGGCCTGGTGCTGGGCTGCCAGGACTCTATGTAGTGGTACTCGCCGTACCTCCAGTGCTCGACCGGCTCCATAGTGTCCGTTCTCACCTTGTCGCCGTCGAGCCACCTGTAGGCGAGCACCGTGTATTCCGTCTCTAGCTCTACGTACTCCTCCACTATGACGCGGCGGCTTGCACCCCGAGCGTGGCTTATCGACTCCATGTAGGCCTTCTCGACCGCCCAGCGGCTGGGCTCCGTAACCTTCACGTGGCCGTGGCCGCTACTGCTCATCTCCGGCTTGATTAGGCAGGGGTAGCCGACCTTCTCGCAGGCTTCGTAGGCTTCTTCCGGCGTCTCGGCGAAGGCGTACCTGGTGGTGGGTAGGCCTAGCTCCTCGGCTGCCCAGCGCCGCAGCTCTATACGGTTCATCGCAGTCTTGACTGCGCGCGCGTTGGGCACTATGTGGTAGCCCTTCTCCTCGAGCCTCTCCAGCGCCTCGGTGTTGACGGCCTCTATCTCGGGTATCACTGCTACTGGGTTCTCGCGCTCCACGATGGCCTCTACCGCGCCAGCGTCGAGCATATTCACGACATAACGGCGATGGGCTACGTGCATCGCCGGGGCCCAGTCGTAGCGGTCGACCACGACAACCTCTAGGCCGAGCCGTTGCGCCTCTATCGCGACCTCTTTGCCTAGCTCGCCCCCACCCAGTAGGAGCACCTTTGCTGCTCCTGGGCCCAGGGGTGTAGGTATACGGTCCATCCTAGGGGGTATGCCCACGGCTCATACACCTTACAAGGGTTGTGGAACCGAACAAGGTAGGGATTTGACCCGAAGAAACGTGGGGCCTAGCTGTAGTCGTGGACTATAAGGCCGCGGCCTGGTATCCAGTCGTAGACCCTGGCCTCGCCCCGGGCTCTCCGCCTCAGGTAGGCCTTCCTCACCCGCTCGGCTAGCTCCACACGACTCTCTATGTGACTCCTCGAGCCTATGTCGCGGCGCCAGACGAGGGGGTGTCCATCGAGCAGCCTAACCGCCTCGGCTGCGCGCTGCGCCTTAGTCGCGGCGTCCTCGTAGCCCTGGTTGCTCCAGCAGACTATCTCTACGAGCCGGGAGCCCGTGGAGACGAGGCCGCTTGGGCCCTGGTCTACCCCGGCGTAGAGGAGCCTACAGCCCTGCCTCTCGACCGCGTCCTCGTCGACGGCTACTGGGTGGCCTCGGGCTATGCTTCGGTTGTTCGGGTAGCCTGCCGGCGCTAGCGCGATGTTGACCACGTAGACATCGTTATCCACTTCTAGCCTGTAACCGGCTAGCCTGCCCGAGGCCGCGCGGTCTAGTAGCTCTAGGAAGTCGCTCCGTATCATCGGGAGCAGGTTCCCGGTCTCGGGATCGCCGAACCTGGCGTAGTACTCTATGACCGTGGGGCCCCATAGGCTGGTGAGCATCATCTGGCCGCTCAGCGTGCCACGGTAGGGCTCCCCGGTCTCCCGCCTTAGGGCCTCCACAGTCTTCTCGAGTATCTCGACCGTCTCCCGGTACTCGCTCAGCTCTAGATACGGCGGCACGACTCCGGGGCCGCTGACCGCGCCCATGCCACCCGTCTCGGGGCCCAGGTCCCAGCTGAAGAGGTGAGGGTGATCCTGCACCACAGGCAGCGGGACTAGGGTGGAGCCGTCGGTGACAACCATGACCGTGTATTCTACGCCTTCCACCCTCTCCTCGACTATCACCGAGTACTCTATGTCGCTGTACTTCTCCCGTACCTCGCGGGCCAGCTTCTCCGCGTAACTCCCCGCTGCCCCGCGCACAGCTACCCCGAGGTGCTCCATGGGCTCCGCGAAGACGCGTACACCGCGGCCGCCAGCCTGCCGAGCGGGCTTGACCACCACGTCGCCCGCTGCGCGGGCGTACTCCGAGGCCTCCTCCGGGTCTGTGAAGACCTGGTACCGTAGCCGCCCAGGGATACGGTAGCGCCACATGAGCCCGCGGGCGTAAGCCTTGTCCTTCTCTATCCGGGCCTGGGCCTGGCCCGGCCCGTAGACTGTGAAGCCTTTCTCCCGGAGTGCGTCCGCGACGCCAGCGAAGAGGGGCTCCTCGGGGCCTATGACCACGAGGTCCGGGCTCAAGTCCTCAGCAGCCCTGACAGCGTCGCTGGGGCTAGTGGGCTTGCCGGGATAGAACCTGCCTCTAGTCTCCTCGGTGGCTTCTACTAGGCCTGGGTTCCTCTTGTCGCTCAGCACCGCTATACGGGGCTCCATACTGCTGCTGGCCATGAGCAGTGCGAGGGCGTGTTCGCGGCCACCACTGCCTATTAGGAGTACCTTCACTTCCGCCTCACCTCCTCCAGCATGCATGCCGTGCAGGGGTCTATGCCGTGGCTCCGGAGGTAGGAGACGGCCTCGCCTAGGGGGAGCCAGGCTAGGCTATCCACGTCGAGGACGCGTTCAATCGCCTCGTCGCTTAGCTGGCGGGCTATCAGGCTACGGGGCTCTAGGAGCTGGACACTGTGGGGACAGGTCGCTACTATCCTGGGGCTTGAGACTGCTACGTGTATCTCGCGGGGAGCCTGGGTCCTCCACAGCCGGTGGATGAATGTCTTTAGCGTGAGCCCGGTCACCACGCTATCGTCGACGACTGCTACCCTCTTGCCCTCGAAGACCCCGGGTACGGGGTTGAATTTGAGGCTAAGCATCATCAGCCTCTCCTCTAGTGAGGCCTGGACTATGGCTGTCCTTACCCGGCCTATTGTGGAGACGAGTGCTAGCTCCAACGGGGCCTGTTTCTCCTCGGCGTAGCCCAGCGCGTAGGGGAGCGCAGTCTCCGGCACCCCGACTACGACGTCAACCTCCACGGGGTGGCTACGTGCTAGCCGACGGCCCATCTCCCGGCGGAACATGTACACGTTCACGCCGTCCACTAGGCTGTCAGGCCTGGCCAGGTAGATGTACTCGAAGAGCGAGGTGGCGCGGCGGCCCCCTCCCGCGCTGTAGGTGTCGAGCGTGTAGCGGTCCCCGTAGACAGCCTCGCCTGGCTCGAGGTCGCGGCGGGGCTCCCCACCCATCAGAGTTATGGGCGCCGTCTCGGTGGCGGCGTAGACTGCGTCGAACCCGTAGCCACCCAGGCTGAGGGGCCGTACCCCGCTCCTCCCCCGGTACAGCACGTAGCCGCCGTCGCGGGTTAGCGCCGCTACTGTACAGCCGTCGAACCTGGTGCTAGAGGCTAGTGTCTCGGCGGCCTCGCGGGGGCTCTTGGCGGCCTCTACAAGCTTCAGCGCTTCGGAGGCGCTACAGGCACCATCCACGGCAACCGCTGCGTGGCGTGAGACTGCGAGGCTCCCAGTGGGCTCTACTGCCGCCAGTACGGCGCTGCCCTCGGGTAGACTCCAGCCGTTGCCCCAGGGGTTGAGTCCTCCATGCCCCAGCTCGTCGGCACGTAGGACCGCGTAGGAGACTCTTGGGCCGCGGTGCCGTAGCCCCATGACGCCGTATCGGGCGTAGAGGTTGGCGGGCTGGTCCGGCTCGTAGAAGTAGACTAGTAGCAGCCCCATGCTGCCTACTTCACCTCCGATCCTCTGTAAACACCTTTTCGAGACGGGCTACGTCTAGGGGGAAGGGATATGCTCCGCCGAAGCATCCAAGACAGAGACGGCGGCCAACAGCCTCCTCTAGGTCCCTCATACCGAGGTACAGGATGCTGTCAACGCCTAGGACCCGGCTGATCTCGTCTCCGCTTCTGCCGTGGGCTACTAGCTCGCCGCGGCTAGGAGTGTCTATGCCGAGGAAGCACGGCATAACCACGGGCGGCGAGGCGACGCGGAGATGTATCTCGCGGGCCCCCGAGCGACGGAGGATACGGGCTAGCCACCTGCTAGTATCGCCGCGGACGACACTATCGTCTACGAGGATTATTCTACGGCCCCAAGTCGTCGAGCGTATCGGGTTGAACTTGCGCTTGAGCCTCCCGTTCCTCTCCCCTGGGGGCGCTATGAAGGCGCGACCAGCGTACCGGTTGCGGTACAAGACCTCGGTGTAGGGGAGCCCCCGCTCCAATGCATATCCTATCGCCGCGCTCCTGCCGCTATCCGGAACCGGCGCCACAAGGTCTGCCTCCACCGTGTCGCGGCGGGCGAGCCGGCGGCCCATCTCGAGCCGAGCCGCGTGCGCCTCGACGCCCTCGAAGACGCTGTCGGGTCTGAGGAAGTAGATGTATTCGAACGCACAGGGCCGCGGCTCGTGCCCGGAAGCCAACCCCGTCTCTACACAGTCCTTGGGGGAGCCATTGCAGTAGAGCATTCTCCCAGCGCCTACTTCTCTCCAGGGGAGCCCCAGCGAGTCTAGCGCTGCTGTCTCGCTGGCCACGGCCGCGTAGCCGTCGCCCACTGCGTAAGCTAGGGGGCGAACCCCGTAGGGGTCCCGGGCGGCTGCTAGCTCGCCGCGGGACGTGATTGCTACGAGGCTGTAGGCCCCGCGCAGCAGCTGTGCGGCCTCGCGGAGCGCGTCAGCGAGGCTCCCCTGCTCCAGGTAGAGGGCCTCCACGAGGTCTGCTACTAGCTGGGCGTCCCAGGTGTAGCTGCGGCCTAGCAGTTCTCGGCCAAGCTCCCGGTAGTTGACGATGTTCCCGTTGAAGGCGATGTGGACTAGGCCCTTGCTGCCGGCTACTGGCTGGTACTGCTCGCCGCCATACCTTCCGCTAGTGCTGTACCTGACATGCCCTATAGCTGCCCAAGCCCTAGCCGCTGCAGCGGGGAGGCGTATCGCCTCCCGCACAAGCCCCGGGCCGCCGACGAGCCTGATGCCACCGTTGGCTAGGAACGCTATCCCGGCAGCCTCCTGGCCCCGGTGCTGGAGCTCCAGGAGTAGCTCATAGACTGCCGAGGCCGCGTCATCGCCTAGCCATGCAGCTACGCCGCACACGGCGCCGTATTCACCCCTCCCTCATCAGCTTCTCTAGGGTAGTGGTATAGGCCTCGGAGAGCCTGACCAAAGGCACCCTGGCTAGAGTCCTCTTGCCCGAGGCCAGCTCTACGCAGTCGCCTCCCGTCTCGCCCACGACACGGGCCCAGACACCTACTGTCTCTGCGCGACGCAGAACCTCGCCAACGCTGTCGCGCTGTACTTCGAGGATGTAGCGGCCCGGGGTCTCCGAGAACCCTGCCTCGAGTAGGCTCCGGCATGCCGGGCAGATGGCTGAGAGGTCAAGACGGGCGCCGACGCCGCCGGCTATCGCCATCCGGGCTACAGCTGTTGCTGCACCGCCTAGGCCGACCGAGTGGACTGCGAGCACAAGCCCATCCTCTACCAGGCTCCTGACCAGCCTGGCGGCAGCTGCTTCTTCTCTAGGCCGAGGCCTGGGTGGGAGCCCCGCTGGCTCCCCTAGGAGGAGTTCAACTGCCTCGCTCGCGCCCAGCTCTGGCCGCGTCTCTCCCACTGCCACGAGGACGCCTTCTCCGGTTAGAGCTAGGCTTGTTGCCCTGGAGACGTCGCTTATCCTGCCTACGACTAGCACGGAGGCGACCGGGTCTACCATGTGGCCATGCTCGTCCTCGTTATAGAGGCTCACGTTGCCCCCGATGAAGGGTATGCCGAGGCCGCGGGCCATCCAGGCTAGGCCTTCTACTATGCGTTTGAAGTACCAGAACTGCCGCGGCTTCTCCGGGTTACCTGCATTGATGTTGTCAAGAGCTGCTAGTGGCTCGCCGCCCACGGCTGCTACGTGCCGGTAGGCCTCGGCTAGGCTGAGCGCAGCTCCCCGGAACGGGTCCTGCCGGGTATAGCGCGGGTTCCCTGCAAGAGCTGCTACTACCCCGCGGTTCGTACCGTCGCGGAGCCAGAGAACCGCTGCATCGGCGTAGCCCGGCGGCGCGACCGTACGGCCCTGGACGCCCCAGTCGTACTGCTCGTAGACCCAGGCCTTCCCCGCTACCCGGGGCGAGGAGACTACGCGCTCCAGCAGCCAGCCTAGCTCCTCTTCGGCTAGGCTGAGGCCCGGCAGCTCACGGGGGGCTGGTGGTGACTCGGCGCTCCTTTCAACAGGCGGCGCCGATGCGGCGAGCTCCACGGGGAGGTCTACCACGACTCTGCCACGGTAGACCGCGCGGAGCCTCCTCGTGTCGTCGAAATAGCCTATGACGCTCGCCTCCACGCCGTAGCGGTCCAGCAACCGGAGTAGCTCGCCGAGTTTATCCCTCCACGGTACTAGGAGCATGCGCTCCTGGCTCTCCGAGACCAGTATCTCCGCGGGCTCCATGTCACCCTCGCGGAGATGGACGCGGTCGAGGTGCACTACGGCGCCAACACCGCTGGAGGCAGCTGTCTCCGACACTGCTGTCGCCAGGCCCCCGCCGCCCAGGTCCTTCACGTGGCGGAGCAGCTTCTTCTCGAAAGCCTCTGTGAGCGCGTCGATGAGCAGCTTCTCGAGGAACGGGTTCCCGACTTGGACAGCAGCTATGTCCTCCTCCCGGCTGCCCAGGGGCCGGCTAGCAAAGCTACTCCCAAGCATACCGTCCCTACCGGTAGAGTTGCCCGCGAGAACCATCACGTCTCCGGGCTCGACGCTGCCAGGGAGCAGGTCCCCGGGCCGTGCTACGCCTATGCACGCCACGTTGACTAGGGGCTGCCTCTCGTAGCTAGCGTGGAACCACGTCTCACCTGCCACCGTGGGGACTCCGATACGGTTGCCGTAGTCGCTTATACCCCGCACTATGCCCTTGGTCAGCCACCTGGAGACCGGGGTACGGAGGCTCCCCAGGTAGAGCGCGTCGAGCAGCGCTATTGGCTGGGCTCCGAGGCCCAGCACGTCGCGGACTATGCCCCCTACACCGGTCGCAGCCCCGTTGTAGGGGTCTACAGCCGACGGGTGGTTGTGACTCTCGATACGAGCCACTACCGCTACGTCGTCGAAGAGCTTCACCGCGCCCGCGTCGCGGCCGGGGCCCACGAGCACCCATGGGGCCTCGGTGGGCAGCATCCTTAGGAGCCGCCGGGTGCTCTTGTAGCTACAGTGCTCGCTCCACGTGGCCTCGAATAGTGCTAGCTCCTCCCGGGTCGGCTCGCGGCCCAGCCTCCGGCGTATCTCCTCCAGCTCCCTCTCCGTCAGCGGCATCCTCTACCATCCCCGGCGCAGCGCCTCGCCTATCGATGTGAACAACGGGCGGCCGCCAGGCCGGCAGCCACGGGGAGCCTGGAGCGGGCTTGCTGCGCGCTCCGGGTGCGGCATCAGCCCGAGCACAGAGCCGTCCTCAGAAGCCAGGCCAGCGACGTTGGCTATGCTTCCGTTCGGGTTCTCGAGGTACTCCAGCCAGGGCCTAGACTGGAGGAGCCTCCCGGGCTCTGGGTGGTAGTAGCGGCCCTCAGCGTGCGCTACCGGCATGTCGAGCACAGCACTATCCTCTACGTGAAGGAGCCAGGGCCCCCTGGGCTTGTGGACGCGGACCCGGAGCCACCTCGCCACGAAGCGACCGTTCTCGTTGGGTAGCAGTGCGCCGGGAAGCACGCCCGCCTCCACGAGGACCTGGAACCCGTTGCATACCCCGAGCAGCGGGACACCGTTCTCAGCTGCTTCGCGGAGCTGCCCGGCTGCCGGGCTCCAGGAGGCTAGGAGCCCTGCGCGCCCATAGTCCCCATAGCTGAAGCCACCGGGGATCACCGTAGCGTCCCAGTCCCTCCAACGGTACTCAGTGTGCCACACGACGCGGGCCTCGGCACGGGCTACCTCCCGCAGCATGTAGGCTGTCTCCTGGTCACAATTGGTGCCGGGGAACCGTAGTACCGCGACTCTAGGCAAGAGGGATCACCAGGAGCGTGTGGACCGCAGGGTTGAAGAGCCGGGTCTCGTGAGCCATCTCCTTTACGAGCTTCTCTGCCTCCTCCCTTGTCTCGGCCTCTACCTCGACTATGAACGCCTTCCCGGCGCGTATCCCCTGGACCCAGGTGTAGCCTAGCCTCCGCAACTCGGCTGCCAGCGTCTCGCCCTCTGGGTCCCGGGCTGACGGCTTGTAGGTGACGATGACTAGCACACGGTGCCGGGGCACACTTACTCGCACCTCCTCTTGGGCTCGCCGGCTAGCCGGGCTAGCTCGCGGTATGCCTCGAGCAGGGCCTCAACGCTGCTGCTACGCCGGTAGACCTCCTTGTCCAAATGCCTGCCGCTAGAGTCTACAAGCCTCATAGTGTCGCCTGAGACCTCGTCAACTACTACGAAGCCATGGCTGTCCCGGGCCACCTCTATCTTGAGGTCTACTAGCCTGAGCCCCCGGCGGCGCCAGAACAGCTCAAGGACACTGTTGACCCTGAGGGCTAGGCTCCGGATATCCCAAAGCTCCCGCCACGATAGGAGCCCAGCCTCAACTGCGTCCTCGGGCAGTACTAGCGGGTCGCCCCTCTCATCATCCTTGAGGTGCAGCTCTACTATGGGTCTCGAAAGCCTCTCCATGGACTTGAAGAAGGGCATCCTGCGGAGAAGTGAGCCGTAAGCATAGTTCCTCACTATGACCTCCAGAGGGACGACACTATATCTTCTAGCAAGGAGCCGCGAACCACCCATGTAGCACACATAGTGTGTCGGGATCCCGTGTTCCTCTAACAGCTCGAACATCCTGGCAGAGAGCCTGGCTGCTAGTTCACCCTTGCCCGGCGCCCTATCGTGTAGCTTCCCGTTGAACGCCGTGACCTCGTCCTTGAACTCGAGGACTACCAGCCCGTCCCCTGCGTCAAGAACCCGCTTGGCCTTACCCTCGTAGAGTAGCTCTCCGGGGCGCAGCCTAGACCCCCGTGCCCAGAGACTTGCCTGAGTAACTAGCCTAAAAATATTCCAGAATGAAGGAACCCATTATCTTTACTTAGTCAAGTAAATGTACAAGCTACTCAGCCTAGTTACCTTGACGCTAGATAACAATACGCCACATCATCGATTAGAGAAACGAGAACCCCAAGTACTACTAATATCACTAAAAAGAGATCATCAATGAGCTAACTCCGGCAAAGACAGATCCAATGTGAGCAATCCTGCATCACCTAGACATGACTTTATCGTATACGACGCTGGAGTCAAGTTCAAGCTAACATTTACATACAATATTTTCAATGAAGAGATTATTAATAATTGTTCGGTAAAATATAGTATTGGCAGTACATTTGTCCAAAAGTTCATGGTTGAATTTAGACGAATGATGCAATCAACGTTCGGAAGCGATAGTGAATGTTCTTTTAACCTCGTACGATAACTGACTACAGGCATTGTCTTAGGCGGGTGAGAATATGGTTAGCAAACACATAGCAGTTGCATTGTTAGCCCTAACTATCTTCATGAATTTAAGTGTAGTAAATGCTTATGCTGGAGGCGATCCCAGTGGCGCCACTACCTTAAGCGAGAGTCCAGAGATCCCCATTGACTTCGTCTGGGTTCTCATTTGTAGCCTTTCTAGTATTCTTCATGCAAGCTGGTTTCGCTATGGTCGAGGCCGGCTTCACTAGACACAAAAACGCCGTAAACGTGCTGTTCAAGAATGTTGCAGACTTCGCTGTCGCGAGCATAGCATTCTTCCTCGTCGGCTACGCCTTCATGATGGGTGACGATTGGAAAGGCATCATAGGTACCAGCGGCTTCGCACTCCTAGGAGACTACTATGATGTCCAGGAGATACTGATATGGTTCTTCATGCTGGTCTTCGCTGGTACAGCAGCAACGATAGTCTCCGGCGCCATTGCCGAGAGGCCGAAGTTCATAGGCTATCTACTGGGCAGCATAGTAGTAAGCGCTATCATATATCCGATATACGGGCACTGGATCTGGGGCAGCGGATGGCTCGCCGAGCACCCATTCCTTAAGAAGCTCGCTGGGGGCTATGGTGCACTCGATTTTGCCGGCTCCGGCGCTGTCCACGCACTTGGAGGCTACGTAGCCCTCGCTGCCCTCCTCGTGCTAGGACCCAGGATCGGCAGGTACGACGAGAAGGGCAACCCTAGGCCGATACCAGGTCACAGCATGACGCTAGCAGCTCTAGGCACATTCATACTATGGTTCTGCTGGTTCGGATTCAACGCAGGCTCAACACTCTCAGCCCACGAGCTAAGGGTATCAATCATAGCAGCTAACACCAACCTAGCCGCTGCATCCGGCGCATTAACAGCCATGGTTATAACCTGGCTCAAGCTCGGTAAGCCGGAGCTCGGTTTAACACTCAACGGCGCGCTAGGCGGACTAGTAGCTATCACCGCGCCCTGTGCATGGGTCGCACCCTGGGCAGCCATAATCATCGGGACGGTTGCAGGGTTCATAGTGACCTACGGCTACTGGTGGCTCGAGCGCCGCGGAATAGATGATGCCGTAGGCGCCGTACCAGTGCACGGGTTCTGTGGTACCTGGGGCCTCATAGCGCTCGGCATATTCGCCGACGGCACGTACGGTGTCTACACCACTGAGCCGCCGCTGGTCACGGGCCTTCTCTACGGGAATCCCGGCTTCCTAGCAGTGCAGCTAATCTCTGCGGTCGTGAACTTTGCGTGGGCCTTCGGCACCGGCTACATAGTGTACATGGCTATAGACAAGCTTGTGGGCGGGCTACGCGTCAGCCCGAAGGAGGAGACGATTGGCCTCGATGTCGCCGAGCACATGGCGGTAGCATACCCCTACTTCGTGCAGACGGAAGTAACACCATCACCAACAATAATAAAAGAAGAACGACGCCAATGGATTGGACAAATAAAATACATGATCATAAATAGTTCGGGGTGATGTATGTATGCCCCTCAAGAAGATTGAGGCCGTAATCCGGCCCGAGAAGCTAAACGACGTCAAGAAAGCTCTGGATAAGATAGGTGTCGGCGGTTTAACCGTCGTACCGGTGTACGGCAGGGGCAGGCAGGGCGGAATCAAGATACTGTTCAGGGGCGGCAAGTTACAGCTAGACCTCCTACCAAAGGTGAAGATAGAGGTTGTAGTGCGCGAACGCCAGGTCGAAGACGCGGTGAAGGCTATTGTAGAAGCTGCAAAGACCGGCGAGGAGGGCGACGGCAAGATATTCATACTGCCAGTCGAAGACGCTGTCCGGATAAGGACAGGCGAAAGGGGAGAAAACGTACTCTAGCTTCTACGTGCAGGGTTAAAGAGGATTAGCGTCACACGAGTATCCCGGCGCCAGATGCATTGCCCGCGTTTTTGATACCTATGCATCCTCGATGCTTTGTTTCTAGGAAAGCTATATGCCGCGCTAGGCGTATATTGAGTGCCAAGCTGCATTACCTAAATTGGTGTGAATGTGGAACCTGCGCCCGTATCTAGCGAGAAGCCTCCCAATAGGAGTAGCTGGAGCAGATTAATCCTAGGTGTTGTTGCTGGCTTTGTACTGGGTTCGCTTGTTTCCGGTGGATACATACTTTATCTCCATGGACTGTTTGTAGCTTTTGCGTCTACGCCGCTTCTCGTTCTCGTCCTACGTACATTGCTCACAGTAGTGGGCTTAGCGCCGCTATTTTATGGCCTAGTAAGGCTACGCTCTATAAAAATAAGACTTGCCACGGAGAATGCGTCTAGGGAAAGTGGTCTCTGGATTCCTATCGGCTTCGGAGCTGTTGTTATTGTCTTGATCGGCGTGTATGGTATTGCCAGTAGTGCTGCCCTGCTAGTCTTCTGGCTTACTGGAGGTATTGTATCCGCTGCAATCGTCTACGAGAATTCGGGACAGAGCCGCCGTACTCTAGCCGCTTACGCAGCCATCGTTATCGCCCTCTTTGCCATGCTCGGGTTCGTGTCGCTCTACGCCCCCGTCGAGGCTAGCAAGCATATCACAGTTGAGAAGCTCAATGGACCCATCGACGTTAATGGCCTCCGTCGTTTCATACCATTGATGACAGCTTACGCGTACGCTAGTGACCGCATACAGATACCGACACACCGTATCTACCCAGAGGACAGCTATGTCTACTATCTGGGTAACAGCAGCGTCTACAACTGGATAATAGAGCCAGAGGGCTTCTGGAACCAGCTCACTAAGAGCCCGCTAGGCGCCGTGTTCGTTTACGGCGACGAATACCCGCCACGCGTCAAGCTCGTCGCGAGGCCGCTGGAATGGGGGCTTCACAACAAGAGGTTCAGGCTACTCTTCTTCGACACGCTCGAGCGCCGCATAGTTATGACTGCCGGGCTTCAGTACAAGCCGCTACTGGAGGATAACATAGAGGTGCTCTATAACGGGAAGATCTACATCCTCGTGCCCCTCGTGACCTGGAAGCGGGGCCTTCTCTACAGTCTCCCAGTGCTACATGGCTATGTCATCGTGGACGAGGACGAGAACATAGAGGTGGTCACCGGCGACAGGCTAGCGAGCGATCCACGGCTCCAGGGCATGCCCCTGCTCCCAGAGGCTGTCGCCCGGGACTGGGTAGAGGCCTACCGATACAAAGTGGGCCTAGTAGGGTTCTACCTGTACCACAACACCTACGTGATCCGCGACATCGGCACGAACCCGCAGCCCTACCTAGAGCAGAGAAGCGACGGCCAGCTGTACTGGGTATTTGTCGCGGAGCCGCCAG
Organism: Pyrodictium delaneyi; assembly: GCF_001412615.1. NCBI lineage: Archaea > Thermoproteati > Thermoproteota > Thermoprotei > Desulfurococcales > Pyrodictiaceae > Pyrodictium > Pyrodictium delaneyi. The sequence continues at coordinate 1,431,034 of NZ_CP013011.1, forward strand.
GGGAGACCTATAGCGCCAAGTACATCATATACGTTGAGACAAGCAGCACCTCAACGCCGAGGCTGCTCTTCTACGAGCTACCCGAGCCCGCGATAGGAATAAGCAAAGTGGAGAGCTACGTAAAGCAGGCCCACCCAACCTACGACTGGGGCGAGCTCAGCATAGAGGAACCCATGCCTACGCTGCTTAACGGGACACTCTACTGGAAGGCCACAGTCACGACCAAGGACTACCGGGGCCTAGTCTCGGTGGATATCGTTAACGCTGCCAGCGGCGAGGTGATTTCGCTACAGCCACGGCGCAAGGTGACGTACCTCGACGTCCTCCACGCCCTCTGGAGCCGCGAGGCCGTCGAGAAGCCCACCACCGGAGGCCTAGAGGAGAGGATAGCAGCGCTCGAACGCCGTGTAGCAGAGACGATAAAGGCCCTCGAGGAGATACAGCGCGAGCTACAAGAGCTACGACGCCTAGTAGCAAACAGTACCACCGGAGGCCAAGAGGGCTAGGCCGCTTTACACCACTTTCCTATCCCCTATTCACCAGCTACACAGAGCTTCCATGAAACTGACTCGTCTCCAGAGACTCGGAAAGTCCCCCTGGCAGTAGCATCTAGTCCATATTGTACGTGCCACTGCTTTCAACCCATCTAGAAGCCCTGACATTGTCCGGGCCGAGTAGGAGCTACGGATGAGGCTAAGTAGCATCCTGCCTGGGGACCTCTTAATCGGGGAGGCGTTGCTAGCTTGTACCGTGTGCTGGGGAAGACTGGGCTTCGTGTCTCGAGTGCTGGGGTGGGCCTCTGGCAGGCCGGCTCCCGGCTATGGGGGACGCGTGGAGAGCAGTTACGAGAGGTCAGGGAGGCCATACTGCATGCTTTGGAGCTCGGGGTTAACCTGTTTGATACCGCTGAACTCTACGGCGGTGGGGCCTCGGAGCGCCTGCTGGGCGAGGCGTTGCACGAGGCAGGCGAGGACGCGGTCGTGACTACGAAGGTGGCCGGGTTCCGCACAACCGTGGACTCTATAATGAAGGCTGCCGAGGCTAGCCGGAGGAGGCTAGGCCGGGCGCCGGACATACTCCTGCATCACTGGCCACCGCCGTTCTACGTGGATATCTGCCGGGTGGTACGGGGCCTAGAGGAGGCGGTGGAGAGGGGCCTAGCCGGGTACATAGGGGTCTCTAATTACCCTCAACCGCTCCTAGCCAGGGCCATGGAGTGTACGAGGCGCTACGAGATAGCAGTGAACCAGGTACACTATAGCCTCGGGTACAGGGTCGTCGAGAACAGGCTTAAGCCCTTCATGGACCGGCATGGTGTAGCGCTGCAGGCGTGGAGCCCGCTCGACAAGGGTGCTCTCGCCGGCAAGACCAGGGCCGACAACCTGGCTCGGCGCCTCGACCCCGTCTTCCGGGCTGTCGCCCGCGATGAGGAGCTGCAGCGGGTTCTCGGGGAGGCTGCGGAGAGGCTAGGAGTCTCCAAGGCGGTAGTAGCGGTGGCGTGGCTAACGGCTAAGGGGGCTTTTCCCCTCGTGGGCGTCAGGCGGAGGAGCCATGCCGAAGCCGTGGCCGAGGCCGCGCGGCTAGAGCTGCCGAGCAGCATCGTCGAGGCGCTGGACCGGGCTAGCGAGCACTACCGTACACGCTGGGGTACATGCTACAATGAGCTAGGCTGGAGCCGTGTTGTGCCCGGTCCGCTGCAGGCACTGCTGTTCCGCTACCTGTTGCGGGGTATATAGCGGGGCTCGGCTCCCCGCTTCCGGTCACCGCCCCTCCTGGGGGCTCCCTCCTTCCAAGCCTCGCCATAGCCCCAGGGGACCACCCACGTCAGGGTCGTATTCTATTTCTTACAATTCTACATCTGGCCGGCGGCGTGTCTACTCCATGCGGAAGAGGGTTCTGGCATGTCCCTACTCTTCCTTTGGCGCTATCCGCTTCTCAGCTTCCTTCAGCGCCTTCTCGGCGTCTCCTACCGCCCAGCCTAGGCCTAGCTTCTCGAGCGTCTCGGGGAGAGGTATGCCATAGGTTGTGTGGTAGCCGCGCTGGCGGTAGTACTCCCTTATCGCCTCTTCTAGGTCGCGCCAGTCCTGGGCCGCCTTCTCGCCCTTCATTGGGCCCTCGGGGACTGGCTCCATCCACCGCTTTGGCGCCGTGTCGCCCTCGGGGACCCTGCCGGCTAGCGCCGCGTGTATCCTTGCGAGGGCTTCGGCCCTCCAGCCGACCAGCACGAGCTCCTCCGGCGTGGTCTCGAAGCCTGTGACTGCGCTGTATAGCTTGGCGACCTCTTCGCGGGTGTATGGGAGGAAGCTGCACAGCCCCATGCTATCCAGCAGTACCTTCCAGTCCCTGTCAGCTATCAGGCTTTTCACCATCTCGGCTGCTGGGCCGCGGCTCGGCGGCTGGTGGGGCCTCGGCCAGCCCCGGAGATGACTAGCACCCACGTCGGCTGTGGCGTAGCTCACTACTAGGCCGCGGCGGCCACGCGGGTCCCAGGCCGCTGCCTCGAGACCCTTCACGTGGACTGCCCGGTCGGAGCCGCGGCCGAGGATGCGGGAGGCCTTCTCCACGCCCTCGGCTAGCACCGCGCCTATTCCACGGCGCTCCGCGACTAGCCGGGCTAGCTCTCGTACCGCCTCCGGGCTGCCGAACCTGGGCTCGTTCTCCATGCCTGTTAGCTCGCCCCTCTGCACTAGGCCCTCCTCGTAGAGCTCCATGAGCCAGGACGCTGCCTCGCCGAAGCTTATACTGTCTAGGCCCAGGTTGTTGACCAGCCACTCCGTGTAGAGCACCTCGTCTACGTCGAGGACGCCGGGTGCTAGGCCGAGCATAGCGAGGTTCTCGTACTCGGGCTTAACCACTATGTGCTCGAGCCCTTTCTTCTTGGGCGCGGCGAGCTTGCTGCACTTTATCGGGCAGCCCCAGCCCCAGAGGACGCCGGCATACTTCTTGTAGACGCTGCGTGGCGTCTCGCGCTCGAGTACTGTATCGCCGCCTAGCTTCTTGGCCTCCTCTGGGGGAAGCCAGGGCCTCTTCCAGTGCCAGCCCGGACACATGCTTAGCCTGCTACAGACGGAGACGCCGTCATTCGTGCCGTAGCGGGCCCAGCTCCGGGTAGGCTCGTCGTCCCGTATGCGCTTGTAGACCTCGAGGTAGAGCCGCCTCCACTCGCCTGGCCGGGCCCTCTCGGGGACGCGGTTGCCCCAGACAGCTACCGCCTTCAGCCCCATCGAGCCCATGACCGCGCCGAGGCCGCAGCGGCCCGCAGCCCGGAACCCGTCAACCATTATGTTGGCGTAGCGTACAAGCCGCTCCCCAGCAGGGCCTATCGCCGCTACGCTGGCACCCTGTCTGGTTTCTCTCCGAATAGCTTCCACGACTTCTACCGCGCCGCTGCCCCATAGGTGCCGGGCTGGCCTCACCTCGACCTCGCCGTTCTCCACATAGATGTAGACGGGCTCGTCGGAGCTGCCGCTGATCACGAGGGCGTCGAAGCCAGCTAGGCGGAGTTTGCCTGCGAACACCTGGCCAGCGTAGGTGTCGCAGAGGATGCTCGTCAAAGGACTCTTAGCCAGGAATCCTGTCTTGGAGGCTCCCGGGGCGTGAGCTGCCAGCGCTCCCGCCGCGATGATTAGCTTGTTCTCGCGGGGGTCGAGCGGCTCAGCGCTTGGCGCTATAAGCTGGTAGCCGAGTAGGTAGAGCAGCCCCTTACCGCCCAGGAAGAGCCTAGCGGTATCCTGGTCTAGCTCCTTGACGCTGACCCGGCCCGAGGAGAGGTCGATGAACGCTATCCGGCCAGCATATCCTGGGACACTCAGGGCGGAGCACCCGCGAAGCAGGGAGAACTAGGCGGGAGGGGCTTCAAAACGTGATAGGTGCTACTACCTCTAGGGGTACGCCCCGTAACGGGGCTACATGAGTCTGATTCCCAGCATCTTCTCTAGAAGCTTCACTATGTCGTCTCTTGCAAGCTTCTCCCGTAGAGGCGATTCTACCTTCTCGCCGCGCTGCGCCCGCTCGCCACGCTCCCTGAACGATGGAACCACCTTTTCCAGCTCATCCCTGGTAAGCACACCCTCGTACTTCTCCTGGTACACCGTCTTACCGCCGACCACGTAGGCTAGCAGAGTAGTGGGCGACGCTAGGACGCGGTGCTCCCGGAAGCTCGCGGAGGCAGCCGGAGACGAGCAGCGGTGTGTAAACCAGTCGCAGAGCACTATTACGAAGTGGTAGCCCTCCAGCTCCCTGCCCACAGTCTCGACGAACGGGTGCCAGTACTCGTCGTAGCTCCTACACGCCTTACACCTGGTATTGCCGAAGTAGACTACGTAGACGCCGTCCCCTAGCTCGCCAAGCTGGAAAGCTCCACCCTCCACCCGGTAGAGCCGCCACACGCCACGCTCTCGATCGTAGACGTAGATCCCGTTCCGGCTCCCCGCGCCAACCCTCTTAACTACGACCTCTCCTGAGCCTCCCTTACTTTTCCTCATTAGCTCGCGAGCCTTCTTCTCCAGCAGTTTCTCGAGTTCCTCGTCCCTCAGCTCCACGCCGCGGGCACCCGTTGTACCCTGGGAGCTAGAGGCGGGTACTAGTAAGCACTTGCCCATATGCCGGAAGGCTGCCCAAGGAAGGCCCTATGCTTCTAGCCCTAGTGTTCTCGCCCACTCCGCCCACTTAGCCGTGCAGAGCGTCTCCGCCTCCGGTAGAGGCCGGGGGTGCCTAGTCGGCACTGGGTCTAGGGCAGTTAGACAGTACATGTCCATGGCTAGCTTCTCTTGTGGCTCCCAGTCTCCCTCCAGCACACCACGGCCAAGAAGCCGCTTGACTGCCTCCTTGTACCTTGGGTGTACCGGCCTCGGCTTCGCCTTAGCTAGCGGGGTGCCGGGGAGGGGAAGGAAGGTGTGGAGCCGGAGACGGGCACCCATGTCGGCCAGCTTGTACATTATCTCGATTGTCGCTTCTACGTCCTCCTCAGTTTCCCCGGGGAGCCCAAAGATAAGATCCACTACAGCCTGGAAGCCGTAGCGGTGTATCAGCTCAACAGCCTCTAAGGCCTCTTCCACTGTGTGGCCTCGATCAACCGCATCGAGGAGCCTGTTGCTGCCCGATTGCAGGCCCACTGAGATGCGGCGGTTGGCTGCATAGCGCCGGACAATCTCGAGGACATCTGGAGTCACGTACTCTGGTCTTGCTTCGCTCGGAAAGCTGCCGAGGTAGGGCTCGCCGCCAGCCTCGCGGACGCTCCGTAGCAGCTCCTCGATAGCCTCGGGGTTGGGCTCGCCCGGCCTCCGAGCCATGTAGGCGAAGCCTATCGGGGCTACGAAGCGTATCCTCCTACGCCCTGCCGCCACGTACTCTCGTACAGCCTCCCCGACCCGCCCGGGGCTCCGGTAGCGCACACGAGCCTTGAAGAGCCAGGGCACCTGGCAGAACTTGCAGCTGTAGGGACAACCCCTCATTATCTCGATGGGCGGGTAGAGCCCATACCTACTGCTATACGGCCGGTAATCGTCCAGCTCGACCAGCTCTATACGGGTGACGCGGAACCCCTGGCCCGGCTCGCGATACGCTATGTTGGGCACGTCCTCTAGCTCCCGCTCGCCGAGGAAATGCTCCGAGAGACCCACGATAGCGTTCTCGCCGTCACCGACAACCGCTGCGTAGACCCCCATTCGCAGCAGCTGCCAGTAAGCACCCTCCGCATGGGGTCCACCTGCCACCACTGGATAGCGCCGCGAAACCCGGGAGATCTCCCCCATTAGCTCTAGGAAGACAGGTGTAGAGAGCCCATAGAGCACCACGGGCCGGAGCCCACTATCCTCTAGCTCCCGGGCCAGGGGCAGCGGGTCATCTTCCACGAAGACTAGATCCACGCTCCGGCCGAGGAGCCCACTATCCTCTAGAGCCGAGGCCAGGTGGGCGAAAGCGTTACGAGCACCGTACATCACACGCGCTATGAACACGACCCGCCGCGCTACCACAGCTCCAGCAACCCCCATAGCAGCCGTGGCAGAGTCAGCAGAAACGCCGAGACCCTCTACACCTCGGCCCGCCTGCCACTCCCAAGTGAACGCTGAGTAAAACCATGCAGTACTATTATCGTGTCTCCTTATCTTCACTCTCCTCGAGACCCAGCGGAAACCAGCTACTAAGCTATTCCACGGTTATCGTAGCTGTGCCAATGCTGCCTGGTATGAGGCTCTTAGTGCTGCTGACGGGTAGCCTGGCTTGACTAGGTGTTCCCAGGGCCGCTCGGCCTGCGGGCCGTGGGTGTAGCTGTCAAGGTCTACTCCTAGTCTCCGGGCGGCAGTCCATAGCTGGCCTAGGCGGCCGCCGAGCCGGGCCCATTCCGCGACTAGCTCTGCTACTCTCCCGTCGCCACGGGCGATTACCGCCTGGGCGTAGGCGTAGCGGTAGCTTAGCGCGTCTATGCTGAGTACTTTGCTCTGGGTCCGCCGGAGTATCCGGACCCGGCGTTCGTAGGCCTTGCGATCTATGAGGGGGAGGTACTGGAGGGGGGTCCAGGGCTTGGGTACGAGGGGGTTTACTGTGACCCGTATCGCGTCGCGGGCTGGGGGCGCGCGGCGGCTAAGCCGGCGTAGCTGCTCCGCGTAATCCTCTACGTCGCTGTCCGTCTCGCCGGGGAGGCCGAGCATAAGGTATAGCTTTATGTGCATTCTCCGCCGCCACGCCCACTCTGCTATCTCCTCAACCCTATCCATCATTATGCATTTGCCTATAGCGCGGCACAGCCTGGGACTGAGAGTCTCCGGGGCCACAGTGACTACACGCTGGCCCACGGCATTGAGTAGCTCTATCCGATTCTCGGTGAGGAGGTCGGCGCGTAAGCTACCTATCGTCGCCTCCAGGCCTTCGCCTATAACCCACTCCAGTAGCTTGTCGGCAGAGGGGTGGTCGAAAAAGCTGAGCGCATAGAAGGCGACCCTCCTCACCCTGTTAGCCTCCACACCCTGCCCTATCAACTGCTGGAGCCGCCAGAGGCTTCGGTGTCTGATTGGGAGGAGGAAATGGGCCTCCATGCAGAACCTGCACATGTGAGGGCAGCCGCGGCTGACTTCAACTATGTAGGCTTCTCCCCAGGGTTCGCCGCTGCCGGGTACCCGGAACTGGAGCGTGGAGTGGAAAGCCTCGTCGAGGTTCCAGGTGACTGCCTTCTCTACTGGCTCACTGCAACCTGGCACTAGGAAGCCACGGCTGCAAGCGAGTTCTTCAACCGCCTCTCCACCATCAGTATAGAGCTGCTCGGCTAACCTGGGTACTGTCTCTTCTGCCTCGCCGACGAGGACCAGGTCAGCCAACTCTAGTGCTACGGCTGGGTTCATGCTGGGGACAGGGCCCCCAACAACCACAAGAGGATGTTCCTTGCGTCTCCTCTCCCGCCGGAGTGCTGGTATGCCAGCCGCCTCCAACATGCGGGCCATAGTCACGTAGTCTAGCTCGTAGCTGACCGGGACGAGCACCAGGTCGAACCTGTTGAGGTGTGTGCCCGTCTCTAGGCTCTGTGGAGGTGGCTCCTCACCGGCCATCGATGCCGCCACGAAGCGCTCGGCCTGGACATAGTCGAGGCTATTGAGCATGTAGTAGAGGTTCTGGTAGGCTAAGCTAGCCACAGCCGCACTATACACCGCCGGGTACAACAACGCTACACGGAGACAGCCCCGGCAGCGCTTCACCACAACCCCGTGCTCTCTAGGCTTACTGCCCTGCCGCTGAGTCATGGCAGTTCGAACCCTACGAGCACTACGTCATACAGCATGACATAGGCTCACGGCTGACACAACTAATATCTACATCACATCCATTAACATCGTACAACAACGTGTAGCCTAATGTAGCTCCACTTTTTAGCTGTTATCGTTCTGGCAGTGCTCGTCGCCATAAAGAGCAGCATAGAAGGGATACAACATCTCTACAGCCAGCTAGATGTATGCAAAACACCTTGTACTTAGGTCCCTGTATGTACGCGTGGACATAGAGGGTCTGGCGATGGGAGTCTACCCCAGTAGTAGTGTGCCCGAGCGTAGCATCCTCCACGACAGCTGACTGCTACCGGGCAGCTTCTGCACCTGCCTGGTGTCTGGTTGATTAGCCTGTTTAGGGGGTGCTTCTGTAGCTTCTCCCAGGCGTCTCGCAGACCGTCTCTCAGCACGTCCGCGACTACTACTCCTAGCACGTCGCAGAACACTACTTTGCCGCTCGGGGTTATATCCATGACATTCCAGTCCCGGCAGTTGCTGTAGGTTAGGTGTCTCGCCCAGGGTAGGGCCGCTGTGAACGGGGCACACCAGACTGCTACTGTTATGCCTAGCTGGCTGGCCGTCTCCTCGGCCTGGCGGAGCGCCTCTAGGAACTCTCTCTGGGAGACGTTTGTCCGCGTCCCCAGAGCCCTCCCCGTGGGCATCGAGGGTATCACTGAGATGCTGGAGGCGCCTAGCTCTACTGCCGTTCTTATCGCCTCGCCGACGCGGCTGTAGTTGAGCCGGGAGACCGGGATGTTCACGTGGAAGCTTAGCCCCTGGCGCCGGACGGTCTCGAGGCCCTTTAGGAATCTGGCCCAGGAGCCAGGGCCCTTGGCTTTCTCGTAGACGTCGCGGGGCCCGTCAAGGCTCGTTAGGAGGGATGTTTCTAGACGGGCCAGCCTAGCGGCCCTATCCTCAGTCATGAGGGTCATGTTGGTAAAGAGGCTTGTCTCTATGCCCCGGTCGCGTGCAGCCCCGATTATCTCGAATATGTCTCTGCGCAGTAGCGGCTCGCCACCGGTAAAGTTGATGTAGCCTACTCCTAGCTCTGCTGCCTCGCCTATTATGCGGAGGGCCTCGCTGGTGGGGAGCGGCTTCTCGGCCTGGTAGCGCGTAGCATAGCAATAGGGGCAGCGCAGATTACACGCCGGAGTTACTATCCATATGAGCCATTCCGGCCCCTCTGCAGCCATAGTGCCACTCACCATGCACAACATGTAGCCGTGTGTAGGCTGCCAACCCGGCACCCAAGAGGCAGCTGCCACGACGCCTAGGCCCGGAGCTTGTAGCCGCCGCTGGCGGCCAAGGCCTATAGCATGGCTGCTGAGGCTCTGGGCCCCAGGGTGTCTTCGAGGCCAGCCTACGGTACTACAGTATTCCCCTCATAGGGTTTTATCCGGAGGCAGCAAACGCGCTAGCTTCATGGCTCCAGTTCCCGGCAATCAAGAAACCAGCACACCTCTATGGTGTTCCCCTTGTAGAACTAGGAGAGCTGGTTCCATGCCGCTTGCAGGACTTTGGCCTGGAGCTTAGGAGCCTAAATGACGAGCTTTTCGTCTTCTATCCGGCGGCTCTTCGTTCCCAGTATGTCTGCGTCTATCTCCTCACCGCCGTAGAGCACAGCCTTCTTCTTGCCCAGGGCGAGGGCTGCAGCTATCCTGCCCACGGCATCAGCCTTCATTATCCCGCTGCCGCTTGTCCCCGCCGCGACGACTAAGCCGGGCTCGCTGAAGACCACAGGCTGCCCGTCTATCGATATGTCGTAGAAACCCGCCCAGGCCGCAGCGGGCCGGGCACCATTGAACGCTGGGAGGTAGCTGCGTAGGATGGGGTAGACCCCGTAGGTGTAGTAGGGCTCCTCGGGCTGGGGATCCGGCTCCCAGGCGAAGGGCCTACCGAGGTGGTCAGAGGCGCCTACCCAGAACGCGTTCTCCTCGGGGGCTGGGCGTACGTACACCCCCTTGGGCAGGAGGATGAACGGCATTACGCCGTACGGATTAAAGCCCTCTGCGTGAAGAAGCCTCTGGAGCCCAGGAGTATTGGCGCGGAGCACGAAGACCTGCCTCTTCTTCGGCTTGGCGTGAACATCTACGCCTATCGGGTCGAGGAGCATGGGCGACTCGGCGCCAGCAGCTATTATCGTCACGTCTGCCCGTATCTCGCCATGTTGAGTGACGGCGCCGGCTACTCGGGCCCGCTGCCAGGGGAGGGGCTCATAGGCTAGGCCAAGAGGCTCCTCGGGCTCTACTATGAGCCGCTCGACCCGGGTGTTGTAGATGGTCTCGACCCCCATTTCCCTTATCCTAGTGTGGTAGTACTCGACGAGCCTCTCCGGCCTCATTATCCCAGCGTTCTCGGCGAGGATACCGACCTCTATGTCCTCGAGCCCCATGAGCTCCGCCTCCTCATCACCCCGAACACGCGTCCGTAGCCCCAGTCTCTCCTCTAACTCCCCGGCGTCAATGACCCGGTAGCCTAGGCCGCGGCGCCGCAGCTCCTGGAGCACCGGCTCCAGCGCCCCATACTTCTCCTCGCTGAGGAGAAAGAGGTAGCCGATGAACTTCATGCCAAGGTCGAAGTTCTCCCTCTCCTGTATGCTCCGGTAGAACGCGATACTTGTGGCGGCGAGCGCCATGTTGGTACGCGAGTAGAAGAAGGCGCGGAAAGCCGCTGCACTCCTCCCCGTATCCCCGTGACCGGGGCCGGGGTGTTTGTCCACCAGGGCTATACTACAGCTGGGGCACTGCTGTTTCACGTGGAAGGCTGTTGCGAGGCCTATTACGCCGGCGCCCACGACTAGCACGTCTACCCTAGTCATAATCGCGCCTCCGGCACTAGGGGTCTGAGTCCAGCGAGGCTCTACGATGTCCATGTTGTGGCCGATGCACACCTGGAGATAACTGCTACTATGCGTGGTCTAGCGGTGGGCCAGCTATAAATATGGAATCCTGCTGAAGGCTCCTCGGGAGTGGCTAGGCCTTGGTCCCGCACGCAACTACCGGCGGTGGGCTCCTCGAGGCTCTAAGAAGCACTGTAGAGTTGAGGTTTCATGGCCGCGGCGGCCAGGGAGCTGTAACCGCGGCTACGCTCCTCGTCCGCGCCGCGCTGCTGGAGGGCAAGTGGGGCCAGGCTATCCCCAGCTTTGGAGCCGAGAGACGTGGAGCGCACGTGCTTGCATTCGCCCGTGTCGCCGAGAAGCCGGTGCCTATCCACAGTATGGTTCGGAGGCCTGACGTTGTTGTGGTACTTGATCCCTCGCTAATCCTGGTTGAAAAGAAGAAGGTACTGCATGGAGTCAAGCCAGGCGCAAAGATAGTGGCTAATCTCCCCGAGCCCGTGGACCTAGGAGACTCTAGCGCCAGGCTCTACTGGGTCAACGCTACCCGCATCGCCCAGGAATTAGGGCTGATTGTGGCAGGCTGGCCCGTGGTTAACACGGCTATGCTAGGAGCTCTCGCCAAGGCTACGGGTCTGGTCTCGATAGACTCTGTGGTTGAGGCCATCAAGGAGCATTGGAGCGGTCGACCGCGGGTAGCGGAGTTGAACGCTGAGGCCGCCCGCCGCGCCTACGCTGAGACCCGGGAAGCTGTAGCCAAGCCGGCGGAGGTGGCTCAGCCGTGACAAGAGCCGATAGGCCAGGCCTTGTGGCTCTAGCCGATCCCGCTGGCCATGTACTGCCGCTATCGCTCGCCGACAAGGGCTCGGCAGGGCGTACTGGGTTCTGGCGTACCCAGCGACCCGTACTGAACCCTGAGCGGTGCACTGGCTGCTTCATGTGCTGGCTATACTGCCCCGAGGACGTGATAGAGATGAAGGAGGGCGCTGGACCGCGTGGCCAGGCGATACCGGTGATCGACTACGAATACTGTAAGGGCTGCGGTGTCTGCGCCAACGTCTGCCCCGTCAAGGCTCTCGAAATGGTCGACGAGGAGAAGTTTCTACACGAGGAGGTAGTACAAAGGGAGGGTTGAGCAAGCCGTGCCCGTGCTCACAAGCATGAGGGGCAATGAAGCTGTAGCATACGCGGCTAAGCTGGCCCGCGTAGAGGTTGTAGCAGCATATCCGATAACACCACAGACTATCGTCGTGGAGAAAATCGATGAACTGATAGCAAGCGGCGAAATGAATGCTGAGATGATACATGTAGAGAGCGAGCATAGCGCACTCGCAGCAGCCTATGGTGCTGCCGCCGGCGGAGTGAGAGCCTTCACGGCTACTAGCAGCCATGGACTCGCCTACATGTATGAGATGCTCTGGTGGACAGCTGCTAGCCGCATACCCCTAGTAATGGCGATAATTACGAGGGCTCTAGGCCCACCCTGGAATATCCACGTAGAGCATGCAGACCTAATGAGTACCCGTGATACAGGATGGCTAATAGCCATGGCTGAGAACAACCAGGAGGCACTAGACCTGACACTAATGATGTTCCGTGTCACCGAGGACCCACGGGTCTACCTACCCGGCATAATCGGACTCGACGGCTTCATCCTCAGCCACACGGTGGAGCCGCTTGAGCTGCCCGACCAGGAAACTGTGGACGAGTTCCTGCCACCGCGCCGACAGCCCTACGTGATGGAGCCAGGCGAGCCTAAGGCAATGGGCAACCTGGTGCCAGACGAGTACTTCGAGGAACTCCGCATGGACATGCACCAGAGCCTTGCCAGGGCCCGCCAGGTCATTATGGAGGCTGGCCGCGAGTATGGTAGGCTCACGGGCAGGAGCTACGAAAGCCTCGTAGAGTGCTACCGCTGCAACGACGCCGACATAGTGATAGCTGGCATGGGCTCCTGGATGGGCGACGCCAAGATCACAGCCGACGTGCTCCGCGAGAAGGGACTACGCACTGGAGTCCTACGCTTACGCTGGGTGAGGCCCTTCCCCTGGGAGGAGATACGGGAAGCCGCCATGGGCAAGAAACTGTTGGTGGTGCTCGACCGTAGCGTCTCCTTCGGCCACGCTGGGCCACTCTTCCTAGAGATTAGCAGCGCCGTAGAGGCCAAGCCTAGCATGGTAGGCATCCTGGCTGGAGTCGGCGGAGTTGATATATCGTACGAGGACATAGCTAGGATGGTTGAGCACATCTACGAAATGGTTGAGGAGAGGGGCCGGGTCTACATACCGGCCTACTGGTACCACCTCGGCAAGTTCCACCCAATGCCCCCATACGAGTCCGTGTTTCTAGCGCCCGAACAAGCCCCTAAGGGTGAGTAACCGTGGCCGTAAACATACGCAAGCTCCCGCGCAAGAAGTACGTGATGCCGGGTAACGCTGCCTGCCCCGGCTGCCCAGAGACCATGGGGTTCCGCTACGTAGGAATGGCACTCGGCGAGAAGGCAGTGATGGTGATACCCGCCGGCTGTAGCTCTGTGATCCAGGGACTGTGGCCCCGGCAGGGCTGGGGGCTCCCCGTACTCAACATAGTGTTCGCTGCAGGTGCCGCTGCTGCCAGCGGGCTCGCCCGCGCCCTACGCCGCCGCGGCATAGACGCGCAGGTCGTGGTATGGGCTGGTGACGGCGGCACCGCAGATATAGGCCTCCAGGCTCTCAGCGCTGCTGCCGAACGCGGCGAGGACATCATATACATCTGTGTCGACAACGAGGCCTACATGAACACGGGTATCCAGAGGAGCGGCCTCACACCTTACGGTGCCTGGACCACGACGACGCACCAGGGCAAGAAGGAGTTCAAGAAGCCACTCCCACAGATAGTTGCAGCCCACCGCATCCCCTACGTAGCTACTGCAAGCATCGGTTATCCCTGGGACTTCATAGCTAAGCTCCGCAAGGCGGCGAGTATACGGGGCTTCAAGTACATACACCTTCACGCGCCTTGCCCGGTAGGCTGGAGGTTCGACCCAGGCCTCACAGCGAAGATAGCACAGCTCGCCGTCGAGACCGGTATGTGGATACTTTACGAGTACGAGAACGGAAAACTACGGTTAAACCCGCCGAGCAACCGGCTAATAGACCCCTCGAAGAGGAAGCCTATAGAGGAGTACATTAAGCTGCAGGGTAGGTTCCGGCACCTAAAACCAGAAGACATCGAGAGGCTACGCCAAGAGGTTGAAATGAACTGGCGCGAGATAACAGCGATGCTGAAGCTGCAGGAGCTGGAGGAGCGGTCAAAGACCTAGCCTCTGCTTTACATCCTCACTATCTTGGATCTTTTGTAAGTACTTTCTAACTCCCGGCTCTAGTTGGCCGCCCCCGTCTACTCGTGGCCCCACTTTATGGTCCTCGATGCCACTACTAGCGCCGCTATGTTCCACATTACGAGGACTAGGGCTGGTAGCTGAGGCTGATAGACAGCATAGTAGCCCGCGAGGCTCCTCGCCAGCTCTGCTGCCGCTGCTGTGGGTACCATGAGTGCTATAGGCTGGAGCATAGCCGGCAGCGCTGCGAGGGGGTAGAATACTGGCGGCAGCATTATGAGGATCATTGCTATCGGGTTTGTTATAGCTGATATGTTGGTGTGCTTCCGTATCCTCATCGCTAGTGCTAGGCCTAGGAACACTGAGCACGGTAGTAGCAGGAGCCCTGCAGCCACGGCAGCCGGTATGAGCCCTAGCGTGTCTAGGGCTGTTGCTATCAGCGATAGGACTGCTATGCTGAGCGGCATATGTACTGCAAAATGGCTAGCCAGGAGGCCGAGCAGGTAGCCGCGGGGCGTCACGGGCGACGCTATGTACATCTGGAGTTTGCCGTAGACACGTGCCCAGGCTATATCCTGTCCGACAAAGTTTATGCCGGTAGACCAGGCGCCCGCGATTATCCATGCTATTATTATGCTCTTCACTGCCTCGGCGCCGCCCCACGCCCAGAGTATGAGCGCGAACGATAAAGCCATGAACGCGTCTTGTATCAGCCAGCCAGGCTGCCTGGTCACCCACCGGCTCTCCAGAACTGCTATACCTAGGATACTACGGAGAATGCTAGGTCTAATGTCTCGGCCACCGCTACTGCTCATTAAGTTTCACCTCCTTACGTGCCTCATGCACGTAGTAAAGATAGACGTCTTCGAACCCCACGGGTTCTACCGTAGCAGATTCTGCCTCAGCATCTTCTGCTATTGCATGAGCCTCGCTACGGGACGAAGCATACGCTATCAATGTGTCACCTACGCGTATAATCTTGGCCGCAAGGCCCTGGGGGTCACGGCGTGGCCGGCGGAGCACGACACGGTAGCGGTAGGGCAGCGCCCCTCGGAGCCTCCTAGGACTCCCCTCCGCCACCACCCGCCCCTTCGATATAAAGACTGCATGGTCGGCTAACATCTCCGCCTCCCTCATATCATGGGTGGTAAATACTATGCATCGTCCCTCGGCTGCTGCGCCCCGGACAGCATCCCATACACCATACCGGCTCTCCACGTCCAGCCCCGTGGTGGGTTCGTCAAGGAACACCACCTCAGCCTCTGTCGCCAGGGCCATGGCAGTCACTGTTTTCCTCTTCTGGCCGCCGCTCAGCCCCCAGCCACTACGGTTCCGTATTTCCCAAAGCCCTAGCTGTTTGAGCACCTCGCGAGCACGTCTCTCAGCATCACGTATACTCCAGCCTCGGGCTACGAGATACCACTTCACGGCCTCTAGTGGAGTCCAGTTGAGGTCTATACGGGCCTCCTGTGGCACAAGCGCTATGCGGCGTCGGACCTCCCGGGCCTCCCTGACAATGTCGAAACCCGCTACGAAGCCGCGGCCACGGCTGGGCTTGAGTATGGTAGATACCATCCCTATGGTTGTGGTCTTCCCGGCCCCGTTGGGTCCGAGAAGTACTGTCACACGACCCCAGGGTGAGGAGAAGCTCACGTCGACCGCGCCCCAGACGCCCCCTGGGTACCTCTTAGCCAGGCCCTCCGCTACCACTGCATAGCTGCTAGGCATGGTACGCGCCAGCCCGAGTCAAGGTCTCGACCAGCAGTTCTATATAAACCGGCTGTGGATAACGCTCGGCCGAGAAGAGTGGAGCAGTCTCCACACATAGTTCTGAGAGCTTGTGGTCTTAAGGTAAAGTGGGCCAGGAAGAGCGTAGCCTCGTTAGGGACTATATCGTCACCAATACAACTAGCTAGCTGTGGCGGCTGCTAGTGTTATCTCTTGGCTAAGAGCCGAAGACATTAAAACGTAAGACTATGTACTTCATGGATACTATACTGGATTCCTAGCACTAAGGAGTGGGCCACAGACTCCATTGAGGTGAGGAATAGTGGGCGGCGAGATGGTTCGCGCGTACCTCCGCATCTATGGGCTTGTACAAGGCGTGTTCTTCCGGGCCACTATGAGGGACGTGGCGCGCCGGCTCGGAGTAACGGGCTGGGTGCGCAATATGCCGGATGGCAGCGTGGAGGCCGTCGTTGAGGGACCCCGGGAGGCAGTCGAGAAGGTCATACAGTGGGCGCACCGCGGACCCCCGGCCGCTCGGGTGGAGCGTGTAGAGGTCATCTGGGAGCCCTACCGGGGCGAGTTCCGGGACTTCACTATACGTTACGACCTAGAACCCTACACACCGAGGCCCATCAAGCAGAGCGGGGAAGGCTAGAGACCACGGCTGGCAGCTAACGCGACTGTCTCCACTATCTCCTCCACATCACTCCTCGTATGACACCACTTCGCCACGTACCTCAGTACACCGGGTAGCCGGGAGGGATAGAGTATCCAGCCCTGCCTCCTCAGTGCCTCTGCCACGCTGTCCGCCCTACGCCCCACGTTGAAGGCTACGAGGGGCGTCGAGGGCCCACCCTGGACCGGGATCCCGGCTGCGCGTAGCCCCTCCGCCACGCGTTCTGCTAGTTCGTAGAGGTGCTGGGCTAGCTTCTCTACGCCGTCTTGCCCAAGTGCTTCTAGCGCCGCCACCGCGGCAGCGAGCCCGGCTGCTGTACGGGTCCATGGCAGGCCCTGTTGCCTCCCGGAGGGCATGTAGGGCGCCTGGTACTCCACTACGTCGAGGAGTTCCGGCGTGTTTGCGAGGAGGACACCGCTAGGTGGCGGTGTTATGTGCTTGTGGAAGTCTATCCCCACGAGGGCTGGACCACTCCTCGGGAGGATCATGCCCCGAGCCGCTGGGCGGCCTAGAAGGGGGAACCCGCCCCACGCCGCGTCCACGTATAGTACTGCACCGCTCTCCCACGCCGCCTCGGCAGCCTCCAGGATTGGGTCAATGGCCCCGTTGTCGGTTACTCCTAGCGTTACAACTACTACTGCTACGCGGCCCTGATGGGCACGGAGAAGCCTGCGGAGCGAATCCACGTCCAGGCGGAGGTCGTAGTCCACGGGGGCCTCTATGAGCCTCATGCCGAGTATCCTAGCAGCCTTGGCTATGCTCGCGTGGGCTGCGCGGCTAGCCATTACGATGTTTCGGCCTGTTGCCTCCCTAGCTATGTAGAGCCCCGTCAAGGCGGATTCACTGCCGCCGCTCGTGGGCAGCATGCCTAGCTCTGGGCCTAGCAACTCCTCTAGAAGCCGGCGTAACCGCTTCATTAATGTCTCGACACTGTACCACGTCGTGGGGTCGTTGAGATTCACTCTAGCGTATAGCGTGTAGGCCTCGAGCGCTACGGGGAGGGGTTCAGCCGTCATTCCTCCCGCAACACGGCATGGTGGTGGATCTTCGTCTCTCAGCCTCTGTAGGTCTTCGAGTATCTTCTCCGCCCTCGCCGGGTCCAGCAACCAGTCGACCCTGTTGCGCAAGCCTAGGTCATGCCCCCGATGCCCGGCCAACATGGTCCGCCCAGCGTAAATAGATCTGGTATGCGCCTCTGGGGTGCTACCCGGGTAGTACGAGCCCGGCGGCCCGGCGCGGTGGGTGTGGCTGTATGAGTGTTACCGTGCCCCCTACTAGGGGGCACCCACTATGCCGCCAGAGACTAGGCCACGTTGTGGGCCACCGCCTAGCCGTCTCCCGAGCCTGACTGGTACTGACGCCCGGCTCCTTGACGAGTACCTGCCGCCGTTGCCTAGTAGGCAGAGGGTCTACCAGCAAGTCGCCGAAGCGCTCAACGAGATGGAGAAGAGCCAGGACCCGGTGCTAGTGCTCCTCGTGGCCGAGTGGGGCGAGGGGAAGACGAGCATCTACAATGCGCGGGTGAAGCCCTGGCTGGAGGAGAGGGGCTGGAGGAGCCTAGAAGCCCGCGCTGCCACGGTAATGGCTCATCTCGCCTCGCTGAGGAGCCGTAGCGAGCGCGACCCAGCGTACCGGCTTATGGCCGCGCTGCTCGCCGCCGGACTCGAGCAGGAGGGCATGCTGGCAGAGCACGGGGCTCCCGATGCTGCTGGGAGCCTCCGGGAATACGTGGATCGTGTCCTCCGCAGCCTCGTTCCCCGTGGTGGGAAGCTGATAGTCTTCATCGACGAGCTGGAGGACCTCGTGGCCTCGGCCCGGGAGGAGGAGCTAGCAGAGCTAGTCGCCGGGCTCGTTGGGATACTCAATGGGGACGTCGAGACCGTCTCTGCCCAGTGCCGTGGAGAGGGCTGCATGCCCGGCTCCTTCCATATAGTGGCTAGCCTCACGCCGCCGGCCTACAGCAGGCTCATGGGTCTCCGCGACTTCGCCACCGTGGCAGCGAGGCTGCGGAGGAGGATACGCAGCGTCTGGATACAGCCACTACCCCGCCGTGAGGCTTTCGCCTTCCTCGAGAGCCTCGCCCGCTACACGCTCGGCCGGGGGCTCGACGGGCTACTCGAAGACCATAGCCTCGCCCACGCCGTGGTCTCTGGCACCCTGGGGAACATGGGGGCGCTCGTCTCGGCGTTCAGGTACCTCGTCTCCTGGGCCCGCGGCCGTGGAGGCTGCGGCGACGGCGTAGCAGTGCTCTCGACTGGCGATCTACTCGAGGCATTGCAGGGACTCACTCTGAGCGTTGGGGGCGCCGAGCTGCCAGCCCTCAACAGCGAGGCCTACGCACGGCTAGCCGAGGGCTGGGGGGCGCGGGCCCGGCTAGCAGGCTTCGACACTGCCGCCGCCCGGAGGCTGCTAGACGAGCTAGTCGCGCGGGGCACTGTCCCTGTCGAGGAGCTGGCCGTAGCCATTGGGACCCGACTGAGCGTCGTGGCCGAGATGGTGCAAGAGCTCAACGTGTACGGTGAGCAGTCATGGCCGCGCCGGGAGCTAGGCGTACAGAGGCTCGTCCATGAGGTCGTGGAGGCTCCAGCAGTCGAAGACGCGTTCAAGCTGCTAAGGGCCGTGGAGCCGGAGGCTGTTAAGCTCCTCCCCCAGCTGGCTGGAAGGGAGGAGCAGAAGCCGCTAGAGCAGCTACTCGACTCCCTCGTGTACCTCGACTCGGCTGGCCGGCTCGTAGTAGCGGTGCCCGCTGACGAGCGCATGGCAGCCGACCTAGTGGCGGACGCGTCGCCGCTAGAGCTGAGCCGCGCAGAGGCCGAGAGGCTCGCTGCGCTGCTGTGGGAGGGCATCTTCTCCAGGTTGCTGGGCTCCGGTGGTGCCCGGGCCTACATGCTCTCGCCGAGGCTCCAGCGTCTACTCTACGTGAGCCCCGAGCTGAGCTACCTAGACTTCATAGCTGACCGTGTCGAAAGGCTGCAAGTGATACGCCGCGTCTACACCGAGGCAGGCCGAGGCCACCTAGCAGTAGGTGTCTCAGCCCTCCTTGCTGCAGAGGGGCTGCTGGCAGAGCCGCCAGCACTGCAGGGCGAGGGCGTCGCACGCGCTGAGCTAGTCCTCCAGGGTGGTGCCCGGGCCAGAGTACTCGTCTATGCTGTGCCGGGCGAGGTAACCGCCGCGGAGGCCCGTAGACTAGAAAGCCAGGTCATGGCTGCACTCATGAGCGGGTGGCGGCCGCACGCGATACTACTAGTACACCATGGCGGAGTGGAGCCGCAGGCAAGGCGGCTCCTAGACGCGCTGGAGGGCAAACTCTTCCTAAAGGTGGTAGAGGCCCCGATAGAGTCAATGGTGTCCCGTGCCCGGCTCCAGGCTCTGGGCGTCAAGCTCGCCGACGAGGCTGGCGGCGTAGAGGAGGCCCTCCGTGCCGCGGTCGAGGCGGCGAGGGACCCGGGGAGGGCCGAGGAGTTCGGCTTCGACCCGTTGAGGCTCCACTCGCTGCTACGGGAGCTGGCTGAGGAGATACGGCCCCGGGAGAGGCTGGAAAGAGCGCTAGAGGAGGGCATAGACGGCGCGCCACTAGTGGTGCGGGACCCCCGCCTAGGCTATGACGTGGAGAGGCCTACCGAGCTTAGCGGCGCACTCCGCTACTTCCTCGTAGTGCCTAGCACCCGTGCATCGGCTCGGGAAGCGCTCCACGCTGCCTACGAATACGTGATGCGGTATCATCTCTACCGGGGCCCCGGCGGCGAGGGCCGGGGCCTACTAAGCCCGGACATTGACCGCGGCGAGACACAGACCCTGGAGAAGTATATGCTTCTACTAGCCGCCAACGGGTTCCTCGAGAAGAGCAACGGCACAGCGAGAATAGACACGTTGAGCCCTATGGAGCGTAGCGTGCTCCGGGCACTGGAGCAGCTCGGCGCCCGTAGCCAAGAGGTCCCCGCATCCAGGGTCTGGGAGCTGCTGGTAGTGGAAGCACGTAACCCGGGCACTCGGAGGATGCTGCTACAGGCGCTGGCCCACCGCGGCCTCGTGTCCGCTGCCGCCTCGCGGAGGATAGACCCGGAGCGCTCCCGGCTAAGGCTACGTGACGGCGAGGAAGCCGCCTGGCAGCTAATACGCGAGGCCCGGGCCATTGTAGAGGAGATCGAGAACGACCCCGAGGCAGCCTCCTGGGGCTATGTGGTCTCCGCTAAGGCCCGCGACTACCGCGCCGGCAGCCTAGAGGAGTTCACCCGGAAGATGTACAGCTTGCTAGACACAGCCGAGGAGGCCCTAAAGGCTGGCAATACACTGATGGCGCTGAGGCTTGCCCGCACAGTGCTAGACACCGCGGAGTACGTCAGGGACGAGGTCCTCCGGGGACACGTGAAGCCCGCCGCCGCCGAGGCCAGGAGGTTACGGAGCCTCCTAGAGGACTATGCGGAGAGGATAGAGGAAGCGCGCCGGGCAGCCGAAAGGATGCTCGAACAGCTGACCGGTAGCCGTGTACAGCTAGAGGTCGAGGGCTTTGAGAGGCTCCAGGAGGCCCTCCACGCGATAGAAGAGATCGAGGAGTTGCGGCTCAGCGAGAAGCAGCTAGAGGAGGAGGTGCAACAGCTCTGGGAGGAGGCCCGGCGCCGCCACCCCCGCGACCCAGGGCGCCACCTACCATTCTACGTCGGTGGCACTGGCCCCGTGCTACACTTCAACTACAAGCTCTGGCTGCTGGCCAAGAGGCTTGAGGAGCTGGGGCTAGCACGGCTAGGCGAGTCTGGGCTCGAGGAGGGAGAGTGGCTACGCCGCACAATGCAGGCCCTGGAGACGCTGGTCAGCGAGGCCCGGAGGCTGCTAGAAGAGAGTGCTGAGCTACGCCGCCGCGCTGAGAGGCTAGCCGAGCGGCTGAGGAGGCTCGGCGTAGAGGCCCCCGCGCCGCAGAGCATCGTGCTGCAGGGGCTAAGCGCGCCCGAGAAGCTTGGCCTCGGCGAGGCCGAGCAGCTGCTCCAGGAGGCCCGGCGCCAGCTAGAGGAGGGGCGGCGCCCGCTACTGGAGCTCGAGGAGCAGGTGGACCGGCTCCTAGGCGAACTCGAGCAGCTGGAAGAGCTAGCCGCTGAGGCCGAGAGCTGGATACATGGGCTAGAAGAGGCGGCCGAGCGCGCCAGGGCAGCAGGGCTAGCTGCTAGCCAGAGGCTGCGCGAGGCCCTAGAGGACCTAGCACTGGCACTCGACCAGGCCCAGGCCATGAAGGGCAAGGCCCAGGCAGTGCTACAGCAGCCCGGCAGACTGCTAGACGCGCTCAGGGATGCCCGCAGCCTTGTCGAGAGCGCGCTCACCCTGCTACGCGACAGTCTAGAGAGGAGCAAGAGGATACACGCGGACGCGGTAGCGGAGGCCGAGAGGCAGCGCCAGGCCCTAGAGGCCGAGGCCCAGGCGCTCCGCGAGGCGCTGGAGAGGACCGGGGCAAGGGCGCCACAGCCGCCACGCAGCAGCGACCCGTTCACCGCTATAGCTGGGCTCCACGAGTACATCGAGAAGCTGCGACGCATGGCGGCTGAGGCGGGGGTACTATCGCAGATGGAGATGGAGGCCTACCGGGTGGTGGCCCTTGAGCGTAGGAGGCGCGGCGAGCTGCTGCTACGAGAAGCAGCCGAGCTAGTAGCGGAGAGCCTCGGCATAGACCTCGAGGAGGCTCGCCGTATACTCATAGCCCTCATCGAGAAGGAGATACTCGAGCCAAGGCTATAGCCAAGCCCTAAGCCACAGCAGTCTCCCACGGTTCTTACGATCCCTCGGGTTTTCTCGCCCCAGCTCCGGGAGCCTAGTCTCCTGGTCTTACACTGCAGCCCCGCGTCCACTAGCCGTGCTGGCCTAGAGGCACGGGGAGCGAGTAGATTCGGCCATGTGTAGCTAAGGCTATAGATTAGTGTCCGGGTTCCTGTGGTACCAGGGTGTGTCTCTACCCGTGTTCTCCGGCTCAGAGGCAGCCAGCAGCCAAGGAGCCTGGTAGACTGGGGCCTGGATAGTATTGCGGGGTAGCCGTAGGCTTGACGAGTATCTGCGTGAGCTCGGCAGCGCTGTAAGGAACAGACAGGTGGATGTAGAGGCACTCGTGCGACGCATAGTCGAGGAGGCTGTACGGGAGGCCGGCTGCAGCACAGTCGCTTCTCCGGATCCTGGCCTCCTGGAGAGGCTAGAGCGTATCGAGCAGCGGCTAGAGAATATTGAGAAGAGGCTTGAGCGGCTAGAGCGCCAGGGCAGCGGGGGCTTCTCGAGGAGGGATATCGAGGAGCTCGCCCGAGCTATAGCATCCGCCGTAGCTGCTGCCGTCAAGCCCCCAGGAGCCCAGCAGAGCCGGAGAGACGAGCCACGCTGGCTACGCGCCGTCGTGGAGCGGCTCCGGGGCCGTGGCTATGTTGTTCTCCGCGAGCTTCCGCCGGAGATCCGGGAGGGCTTCGACCCCGAGGATGCCCGGAGACGCGGCCTAGTAGTAGCCAGTATCGGGGGCGAGACCGTCGTATTCACCAGGCAAGGGCTCCGTGACTTCTTGGAGCGGCTCCGGGGGCTTCGTGCGAGCGACGAGTATGAGGCAGAGGCTCAGCTGGGCCGGTACAAGCTGCTATTCCGCCTCCTCCGGGAGGAGGGCCTCGTCTACTACGCTGGGCCGGGTCGCGGCTGGGTGCTCCAAGGCCAGCTAGAGAGACTAGCCCATGAGGAGCTTGTATAGCAGGAGGCCGGCCACCGTCTTCCCGTCCCGTATCTCGCCCCGCCTTATCATCTCCAGGGCCTCGTCCATGGAGACCCAGAGGGTCTCTATCAGCTCGTCCTCCTCGGGCCTGGCCCCGGCCTCGCGCAGGTCACCAGCCGCGTAGATGTACATCACCTCCGTCGAGATCCCAGGGCTAGTATAGAACCTGGCCAGTAGCCGGAGCCAGCCCGGCTCGTAGCCTGTCTCCTCCACCAGCTCCCGGCGCGCTGTCTCCTCCGGCGACTCTCCCGGCTCAAGGGTGCCGGCGGGTATCTCGTAGAGCCACTCTCCCACACTAGGACGATACTGGCGCTCCAGCAGCACCCTTCCAGAACCGTCGACAGCCACTATCGCCACTGCGCCGGGATGACGCAGCGTATCATAGACCTGCCTTCGGCCGCGTATGACCGCCTCTACTTGGCCGAATACAAAGCGCCTGCCACGGCAAAGCTCGCGAAACCCCAGGATACGCGGCTCTACCTCCACACCCAGAACACCCTGGCCCTATCCGCTCCGCAGACTAGATAGAGGTTAGCACGCTAGCAGGCATTAGCTGCAACATAATCATCACATGCTCCCGCACCGATTATCTAACGACAGGAAGAATAGAATTTTAGGGTGAACGAGCAACTAACCCCCGCTCCCAGTGACTAGTTATGTTGCTTCGAATCCCGATTCACAATCCTTGACACCGGGCAGCTAAACGGCCGAAAGCAATAGAGCATGCCAGTATCACAAACCCCTCTATGACGCGAGTCAATCCACTGTCCTAGCAATTACTGTGCTGGTTACACTGTCATACCCTACCATTTACAATTCAACTCCCTAAGGCTAATACGCGGGGACAGGGCAGCATACCAACCCGATGTACTAGCTACACTCTGCTACCTGACACACAAATCTATTTATCATTATTTATAACTTGGATAGCCGAATGTCGTATATACCTGGAACGCTAAACTATATTGAATACCTATATATATATATATCAACATCATGTATAGTTCACCCGCGCCGGGGTGATACAGCCTGGTGCTCCTACACGGCTCAAAAACTGCAGCAATGCTAACTATAGCACTGATACTAGCCGCGTCATCAACTATGCTTGTAAAGCATTACACTACAGCAACCATCTACGAGGATAGGTCTACTATTGTTACGGCAACTCGGCCTCTGATATCGAGAGGCCCACCGGTACTAACGATAGAGGTTAGCGACCAACAAGGAAGACCAGTAGACTTCTACGCTACGATAAGCATGCCTGCTGCCAACGGCAGTCTCATACACAGTAAGCCAGTGCGCGGTCATGGTCAAGCCACGATAGAGCTAACGAAGTACGCCGAGGAGCTATCAAGGCTGTTAGACTCGATAAACGCGGCAGGCAAACGGCTCCAAAAGATAGGGATACTAGTACTCCTAACCAGTGTAGAGATAGAGAACGGCAAACCAGTAGTAGTCACCGATGCGTTTACCGTACCCATTAGCCTAGACGTGTTGAAGCCAGGCTACCATATAAAGGCAGTACACAAGTTCACCCCCAAGGCCAAGACTGAGGCTAAGCAGGCGAAGCCACAGATACAGCTAGCAGCACCAAAACTAGACCTAGCCACGAGCCCCGTAGAGCCCACAGTCAACGGACCATGCGTAGACTACGGCTTTAGCGTCACATGCTACTACTGGGAGCTAGACCAGATAGTATACCCTCCAAGCGGCGTAGACAACACCGTAAACATGCCCTTCACAATAGTTGATGTAGCCCCAAGCAACGGCATCGACTCGCCAGCACAGAAGACAGAATCTGTGATAGTAAGTAACGTTATACGACTCCAGCTATACACTATAGAAGAAGTAGAGATAGGGCTAGTAGTGGACTTCACACTGCTAGGCGGGTCTGTCACGATACCAGGACCAGCATTCGTAGACAGTATAAGAAACTATGATACCTCCATCAAGACACTCCTAGACGTACAGTGTACATTCCTGAATACCCTCAACAGCCTGCCTGGGTCAAAGTGCACGCTGAATGGTATCGATGCAGCTATCCCCGACTACTATTATGCAGCATACCTGGCTACTGGTGCTGAGGGTAGGCTATGGGTAGCAAAATATAACCTTATAGCTGAGACCTGCGACCTGGACGGCATTTGCTACACTGAGAGTATTGGTAGCAACTATGCAGCATACTTTATACCCATCTACAATATCTTCGGGTACTTCGAACCCTACGTGGAGGTACAGGACGATTACTACAACTATGGTGGCTACCTCTACCGTGTGCTCGACGACTTAAGAAGCAAAATGGAAACAGCCACTATACTGAGCGGATACTATAACGATAGACAATTCAACTACTATAGTGTAATCGTTGACGTGAATGGAGAGACGTACATGTCGGTATCTCTCCCCGTAGGCTCCGTAGCGGCTATAGTCTCGGGACTCAACCTGCCAATGGCTGCTACAACACTCAGCTTTACAGTAACATCTAGCGTGTACTACATTACCGCGTATGAAAGCCTATCGACTGTAACTATAGATATAGATACGTCGGTATACCCAGGTATGCAGTATAGCAGTGAAGTCCTGAAGACCGATATGATGGTTGTACCAGATAACGGCGTCTTCACAATCCCGTTGATGGCCTTAAGACCGTGACAAGAATAACTTGCTTACACAAAGACATGGCCATCGATGGTACCTAGAACGTAGATGCATACTCTCTTTTTCGCAGCTGTATTCCCCGTAAGCCGTTTTGCTTGATGGATAGCTGCCGCGCAGTGAAAGACCGGGCTTATGGCTAGCTAGCCCTATTATCCTGTGCCCATGTTGGAGGACTGACAAGGATTAATAATATTTAGGCTAATGTGTTAAGCCATTAGTGTGAATGCCTACATGCTCTGAGAGATGTGGCCCCAAGCACCAGCTTAGCGGAGGGTTGGGTACGATCTTGTCTAGTAGAGTTGTCCTAGTACCGTTCCACCTGGCCAGGCTTGGTAAGAGGATAGTGGGCCTAGACGCGTTCTTCTGGCCAAGCCTAGAGAAGAGGTACCGGGTAGTTCTCCTAGTACACCCTGCTGAGAGGCTAGGAGAAGCTGCCATAGAAGGCTGTCAACTCCCTGCACAAGTGGATATAGGAAGTCAAATCGGCGAGATACGGGAAATCGCGCAACGTAAGCCAGAGGGACCTCGGGCACCACGTGCTACTATGCGGCGGAGGTTTGCCTGGTTCCTGTTGCCACTCAACATGCTCCGCGATATGCTGCGCAGCGAAGCCGAGGAGTTCCAGTTATCGGAGGAGCTGCAAGCTGTGGGCCTTGCCAAGATTCTTAGAGAGTTGGAGCCTCTCGGGGAGACCCGTTACGCAGTCTTCGAGCCAGTGGAGGAGGATGGCGAGAAGCTGCTCTTACCCGTTGACGATCATATGAGGAGGATATATCGGGAGCTAGCACGCCGCGACCAGGGCTATAGAAGGGCAGCAAGCCAGGCAGGATGCTAGACGCATTAGCTTA
The DNA here is from genome assembly GCF_001412615.1 of Pyrodictium delaneyi. Lineage (NCBI taxonomy): Archaea > Thermoproteati > Thermoproteota > Thermoprotei > Desulfurococcales > Pyrodictiaceae > Pyrodictium > Pyrodictium delaneyi. The sequence goes on from NZ_CP013011.1 coordinate 1,457,574, forward strand.
GGGAGAAAGGCGGGTCGGCCAGCAGCCCCTAGTCGTCATGCCCTGGGGCCCGCAGCCCCCGGGGACCGGCTGCGGAGCCCCTCTGCTTTGCTACATCTCCCCATACCCGCCTGCCACGGCTAGCACGTAGTGTGTTGCCGAGGCTATATCTTCTATGCCCGACTGATGGCACCAAACCATTAGGACTCTATTATTGATGGCCTTCTCCTGCGTGCTAACGACGGTCACAGCTAATAGTTCTAAGCCTTGAGTAGGCTTCCTAAATATGCCGCTATCCTTGCCGCACTACCCCTCTGGGTGCTATAGTGCGCTATGTTAAAAGACTTAGAGGCATGAGCGATTTCGCCGTATTCCTCGCCTTGTTAGTGTTGCTCATACTCCTCATCATCCTTGCTTCCCGGGCTAGCCTGCCCTACACCCCTTCTATGACTGCCACAGTTACTGTCACCAACACCGCAACATTTGATGAATCTGTAACTAGTACAAGAGCCAATCTGCAGGAGAAAGCTACAACAAAGACGCTAACATTTTACAGAGACGCGGACAATGACAGAGACTGTAACAGCTACCGTTACAGTGACAGCCACTATAACGGCTACAAAGATTGCTGCTACTGCCTCCTCCTGGTGCAGTATCGCTTGCTACTACCTGACAAATATCGAGTCGGAGCCTTTACTGGCCAGGCACTGGACTGTAGCAGTGATAGAGCCAGATGAAGCAAATGACACACTGCTAATGGAGGTGAGGAAACGCAGCGACCTGGTTCTCGCCTACCTAAACGCCGGGTATGCCGAGGAGTGGAGGAGCTACTGGGACGTAGTCAAAGATAAGCCCTGGATCCACGGCACCACCATGTACGAGGGCGAATACTATGTGGAATATTGGCACACTGAGTGGAGGAAGATACTTGTAGAGTTAGCAACGAGATACCTGGCTAGGGGGTTTCAGGGCATCTATCTAGACAACATCGATGCAGCCGAGCTGCTTGCTATAGAGAGACCCTCTTGGGCTCAGGGAGTAGATCCACGAGAAGCCATGATAGATCTCGTCTGTAACGTGTCCAATGCCGTCAAAGCCGTAGACCCTAAGGCAAAGGTGTACCTCAATATCGGTGGTGCAGTGAACCTGCTGTACAATGACCGCCTCCTAGGCTGCATAGATGGGGTGCTACGAGAGGAGCTGTGGAGCCACCCAGGCCCAAGCGGACCCGAGCCACAGGACCCTTGGGAAACTCTCGCAGCGCTCGACGCGCTAGCCTATGCACACAGCCACGGGAAGACCGTGCTAGTGGCGGATCCCGTGAACGACTTAAAGGAGGCTTGGAGTTTCTGTGTAAAGGCCTGGAGCCATGGCTTTATTCCAGTTCCGCAGCCAGCCTGGGCTCTTGACTACAGCGCTCCACCTCCACCAGTTTGGTGCAGTTGCAGCACCTCAATGGTCAAAAGCAACAAGTGAGGGTATCATCCGGAGACCATATACCCCGACGCAATATTTATCACTGTTTGATATACTATAGCTAGCTAATTCGAAACCCTATCTAACTCTAACAAATCCTACTCTAAACGGAATAGAGTTTGTTTTCGCTTTCGCAGGAGCCACGGTGCTTCTTGGCATTTTTGTTTACACGACCGTAATACCTCCATACCTTGTACCCTACATAGTTGAGTTGATGTTAAATACTGGACCCCCGGTCCAGGCCCTTCTCCTGCAAGAGGAGGCGAGCAAGCTATGTGGACTAGCAGGGTAATAGCCATAGCTATAGTTGCTTTCATCGCTATCATAGCTGCCTATATGCTTACAAGCGGAGGGGGAGAACCAGCCTCTACCGCAACACCTATGACCACCACTATCACAGTCACCAAAACCGCTACGACTACTATGACCACTACCGCGGTCGAGACCACTACAGTGTCAAAGACGGTGACATTCACCCAGACTGTGACCCAGACAATACCACAGGTAGAAGAGAAGCTAGTCCTAGTCGATGCGCTAGGCAGAACAGTCGCTGTCGAAAAACCCGCTGAGCGTGTCGTCGCTCTAGCGCCCTCGATAACCGAGGATATTTGCTCTCTTGGGCTCTGCAGCCGGCTGGTAGGCGTCGACAGCTTCTCCAGGGATGTGCCCGGCGTCCCCGAGGGCGTCGTGGATGTTGGCGGCTACTGGCAGCCTAGCAGCGAGAAGGTAGCCGAGCTAAAGCCGGACCTAGTACTGGCATGTAGCGGTGTATCCGCCCAGGAGCAGATGGCACAGCAGCTCGAGGGGCTCGGTATCCGAGTATTCTTCCTTCGCTGCGACCAGGCCCGGGGCTTCGACGACATCTACTGGGATCTACGTGCTATAGCGACACTACTGGGCAAGCCCGAGGCTGCCGATAAGGTGATAGAGCTGATGGAAGAGAGGGTTAGCGCGCTAGAGAAGAAGCTAGCCAATACTACGAGACCTGGTGTAGCCCTGCTAGTTTACCTCCAGGAGAACGGCGCCTGGGTAGCCGGCGGCGGCACATTCCACGACACAGTGATAGCTGTTGCTGGCGGCTCTAACGTGTTTCACGGTCTCTACGGCTGGCAGATGGTTGGCTACGAGGAGCTAGTATCCCGGGACCCCGACTACATAATAGTGACCGGTATGACTCCTGCTGACTTCAACCGCACGATAGCGCTCGCGGAGAAGACGCCACTACGGGAGACTAAGGCCTTCCAGGAGGGCCATGTATGTGTCCTCTACGGCGCCGCCACCGACGCGCTTAACAGACCATCACCAGGCGTAGTAGACGCCGCCTATCTGTTGGCCTCGATACTGCACCCCGACCTAGTGGAGCCGCCGGAGAGGCTAGCCGGCAACTATACTTGTATGCACCAGGGCTAGCCCGCGGCAGGGACGTGGCGAAGCCTTGCACACGCGGCGTGTTTTTGCAGCACTAGTCGCCTTGGCGGCACTGCTCTTCCTAGCAGGTCTAGCCGTGGGCCCGGCCGGGTTCCGTAACCCCCTGGACCCTGGGTCCTGGGACCTGGTGCTCAGGCTCCGGCTGCTCCGGGGTCTTCTCGCTCTAGGCGTGGGAGCGGCGCTGGGGGCGGCCGGGGCCTTCATGCAGTATAGCGTCTCGAACCCATTGGCGAGCCCGAGCATCCTAGGAGTCTCGCCAGGCGCGCTCGCCGCCAGCGTCCTAGTAATGCTCGCGTGGAGGGGCTCGCCACCGCTCGGAGCCCCTCTCCTTGCCGGGATGCTGGGAGGCTTCGCTGCCTACGCCGCCTCGGCCGCCCTAGCCGCCCGGCTCGGGTTCACAAGGGTAGGCCTAGTCCTAGCAGGCGTAGCTGTCTCCAGCACACTCTCCGGCCTCTCGAGCCTTCTCGTTCTCCTGGCTGAGGCGAGGCTCCGTCTACCCGCCTCATTGATGCTTCTCGGCAGCTTCGCCTACGCAACCCCCGAGACCGTCTACGTCGCTCTAGCCTCATCTGGTGCCGGCCTAGTCGCGGGACTCGCCCTAGCCCGAGGACTCGACGCAATATCCTACGGAGACGAGACAGCATCCGCTATGGGATATAGCCCGGGGCAGATCCGGCTCGCTGCGAGCCTCACCTCAGCCGCCCTGACCTCTGTTTGTGTCTACGCCGCCGGGATAGTGGGGTTTGTCGGCCTCGTAGCCCCTAACACCGCGCGTCTCCTTGTAGGCGGCCATCCTAGGGCTAGTTTGCCCGCCTCCCTACTCCTCGGCGCAGCCACCACGCTGGCTGCAGACCTGGCCGGGAGACTCACAGCGCTAGCTCTAGGGCTTGGTGAAGTACCGGCTGGGCTCGTTACAAGCGCCGTGGGGGGTCTGTTCCTGGCCTACATGCTCCTTCGGGGAGCCGCTGGGGGAGAAGAACAGTGACAGCAGAACTGAAGGCTCTAGGGGTATACGCTAGGCATGGTAGCAAGGTCGTACTGGAAGACGTCACCATGGAGGCACGGCCCGGCGCAGTCACAGTAGTCCTTGGACCCAACGGTGCGGGGAAGACCACACTCCTCAGAGTGCTTGCTGGCCTCCACGTCCCGGCCCAGGGCCGTGTCTTCATCGGGAACCGGGACGTCTACAAGCTACCCCGCATGGAGAGAGCCAGGCTTATCGCCTACGTTCCGGCTGTGCTTGAATCCCCAGGGCTCGGCCAGACCGTGGAGGAGTTTGTCGCTGCTAGCCGGTACCCGCTCCACCCTGGGCCCCGCCTAGGCCCCCAGCCAGGTGACCTGGAGGAGGCGCAGAGGCAGCTCCGCCGAGTAGAGGCGGAGAAACTAGCCCAGCAGAGCCTCGGAAAGCTGAGTAGTGGCGAGAAACAACGTACACTCCTAGCCCATGCATTAGCCCGTGACGCTGATGTACTGCTCGTAGACGAGCCTACTAGTTTCCTCGACCTGAGGGGCCGGCTGCTCGTCTACAAACTGCTCCACGAGGAGGCCCGCCGGGGCCGCGTCGTGGTAGCGGCGACCCACGACATGATGCTTGCAGGGCTCTATGCTGACCAGGTGGTTCTCCTTTCCCAGGGCCGGATAGTAGCCCAGGGACCTCCCAAGGATATACTCCACCCCCGGCTTCTAGAAAGAGTGTTCCAAGTCAAGGTTGAAATGACTAGACTCGGTGACAAGCACATACCGGTACCTGTAGACATTACATGACTGTCGCAACGAGCGTTGCGTGCCCTCGTCGAAGGGGTTCCCGCTTGCCGCGGCTATGTATAGACGTTGCTTGGCTAGACCTCGACCTCTCCATGTACCCTAGCTTCGTTTCATCACTCTATAGCTACGCTGAGCCTGGCCGCTGGATAAAGATCCTGGGCTATGGGAGAGGCCACGTTCTTGTAAAGCGTGGCCCGCTACTATGCTGTGAGGGCCCCGGTTGCGGCACTGAGATGCTCCATTACTTGTCGGGCCGGTGGTGCCTCGACGTTTGCCGCCGGGGGCTCCTTAGCCGAGCCCTACCGCTGCGGGAGTACTACCTCGGTCTTGTAGTGGCGGCTGCACCGCCCCGGGATCGGCTCCTCGTCGCAGCAGCTGTCGTGCTGTCGTGGAGGACCCGTTATGCTAGCAATGTTAGGCGCTGGATGCGGATAGTGTTCGACGGGGTCGTTGACGAGGAGACAGGGGAAATAGACTTAGAGAAAGCCGTGGAGAGGGCCGCGAGGCTCCCGAGTCCACAGCCACGACGGCTAGCCCGGCTTCTACCAGCGCTGGCCAAGGCGCTGGAGGACTTGGACGACCCAGTCGCGCTTCGGAGAAAGCTCCTGGAGCTATCCGGCGTGGGGCCAAAGACCGCCGACGCTATACTATTGTTCACCGGTGTCTCGAGCGCAGTAGCGCCAGGTGATGTGCATCTCCAGCGCTTCGCGGCCAGGGTGCTTGGGCTAGAGAGGCTCCGGCCCGCGTCCAAGGACATGTGCCTGCGCGGGGGCGCCTGGTGCCCTGAGTGCCCTCTACGCGGCGGCTGTCTCCAGGGACGCATAGTAGAGACATATGGTGGCGCGGCGGGGCTTGTCCAGACCATTGCTTACGTTTATGGGAGCCTTGGCGGGAAGAGCTGGCGGGAGAAGCTCCCCCGGGTTCTCGAGCAGTTCTACACAAGCTCCGGGGGTACCTCGCCGGGCCGGTAGGCCTTCCTAGGCTTCAGCCCAGTACGGCGGAGCAGCTCCTCAACGTGCCGGTATAGGATGACGTACTCGGGGTCAATGTTCTCCGCGAGGGCTGGATGTATGCGGCGCAGCTTCTCCCGTATCCTCTCGACGCCCTGCTCATCGGTGAAGCTAAGCATGACTGCCGGGTAGACTTCCTCACCCGGCTCGAGCCCGTAGGCGACCAGCAGCTCTAGGGCTTTTAGCTGGAGCGTCCAGGCCTCTGGCCTGGCCCCCGTCAGCATGGCGAACTCTTCGGGGCTTGTACCCTTAATTGAGACGCGTACCTCTATCCCGGCTCCGTGGAAAGAGGCGAGCTTCTGGGCATACTCCTCCCGGGCCCCTATGAGGATCCCGTTAGTCTCCACTACGAAATGAATGCCCTCGGCAGTTACAGTCTCCATCACCTCGACGAGATGGTCGAAGCCCAGTGTAGGCTCGCCGCCGCTCAGCCTGGCTTGTTTCACGCCGCTCTGCCGGGCCAGCTCGATGAGCCTTGACGCCGCCTCGCCTGGCGACAGCAACTTTCCAGCTCTGGGGTTACCCCATGTAAACTTGTGGGCCCAGCAGAACCCACAGCGAAGGATACAGCCAACCACATCGCCCGTCACTATACCTCCATACCAGCGGTCTCTGCGGAACCGGTAGTAGCGGCGTAGCTGCACCCCGTCTCGTCGTGGCGCCACAACATGCTCAAGCCACTCAGCTAGAGCTACAGGGTCATAGCCTCGGCTCCTGCCTTGTTGTACCATACGGGTCCCAGAGGACTATAGTCGCTGAGAGCCTTTCATAATCATCCATAACTGCTATTCCTGCCGGAAGCGACTCTCCTAGAGTATCGCCATGGCTTCTGAACCACGGCAGAGGTCAGTGGAGCGAGGGTCATCTATATAGCGTCTCCCTAGCCCTAAGTAACTCGTTGCTACATGGTGGCGCCCGCTCCCCTCGGGGGCATGAAGACCGGGCTACCAGCCCGCAGGGCCAGAGGCCGCTTCTCTGGCTCGGCCTCTGGGATGCGGAGGAAACCTCGGGGGCGACCCCCGGGGGCCAGTGCGGGCGCCGCCTTTATCAACAGTAGAGGCCGCCACTGACGCCTTGGCAGAGAAGGAACATCGAGCGCATGCTGCGGGGTGCCACCATAAGTTGCCGTTCCGCGTGAAGGCATGCACTATGTTCTCTGCTGCACACCGTATCGAGGGACATCCACGCTGTGGAAGGATCCACGGACACAACTACCGTGTATGCATAGTACTCCGCGAGGACAAGCCCATGGGGATAGACCTGGACGAGCTCGAAGAGTGGCTCCAGGAACACGTCTTCAAGAGGTTCGACCACCAGTACCTCAACAAGCTACTAGCCGAGGACGGAGAGCTACCAACAGTGACCAGCGAGGACCTCGCCCAGATGATAGCTAGTTGGCTTGAGAAGAGCTACCCGGGGATGGTCGAGCTTGTCGAAGTCTGCGAGACCCCCCAGCTCTGTGTCGAGTACATCCCCTAGGCTCCGCGTAGTAGAGATCTTCACTAGCCTGCAGGGCGAGGGCCCATTTACGGGTACCCGCAGCGTCTTCGTCCGCCTCGCGGGCTGTGATCTACGCTGCCCGTTCTGCGACACCACATACAGCCTAGACCCCCGAACCGGGAAGCCCATAGCCATCGAGGAGATAGCCATTATCGTCGAGAGGGCGCGTCCTAGCCTGGTCGTAATTACTGGGGGTGAGCCTCTGCTACAGAGGAGAGGGGTCAACGAGCTAGCCAGGCTCCTAACCGAACAGGGGTATAGGATGCAGCTCGAGACTAATGGCACATTACCCGCACCTAGACCAGGAGAACCCCTCTATGCTGTACACCACGTGGTCTCACCGAAGGATGTACCAGTAGCTGTTGAGGGTGCGAGGCTCCACCCTTCCTGGGTAGAGGCTTCCCGGGCTACGGGTAGGGTTTGGTTCAAGTTCCTAGCCTCTACGAGGGAGCACGTAGAGGCCATAGCGGTATACGTGAAGGAGAAAGGTATACCCCGGGACCATGTCTACATTATGCCACTGACAAGGGATGGGATGTCCATGGATGAGCTACTCAAGCTCCACCAGCAGGTGGCGAAACTGGCACTAGACTATGGGTTCAACTTCAGTCCCCGACTTCACCTCCTTCTCGGACTACGCTAGCCCCGCTGGACCGGGTAGCTGCCGAGCACGTGGATGAACAGACTCCGAGCTGCTGCCTCCTCCAATGCTTCCGCGACGTGCCGGTCGAGCCTACTGCCCTCCAAGTCTATGTAGAAGTTGTAGTGCCAAGGCTTCCCCGGTATAGGCCGCGAGTATATCATCTTCAAGTTAACGCCGTGACGGGCGAAGGGCTCTAGGAACCGGTATAGGCTGCCCGGCTCGTCGGGAAACGCTGTTATTATGCTAGTCCTCTCCGCGTTCTCAGGCTGATCGCGCCAGGCTAGAGCTATGAACCTGGTGTAGTTGGGGCCATCCTCTAATCCCTCGGCTATTATCTCGAGGCCGTATGCCTCGGCCGCACGGCGGCTGCAAACGCAGAGCGCGTCCTCCTCGGCGGCCTGGCGGGCTGCATGGCTAGTGCTAGGCACCGGGACTAGCTCAGCTCCGGGCGCCAGCCTCTCAAGGCTCCGGGCTGCCTCGCGGAGCGCATGAGGATGACCATAGATCTTTCCTGCGCCTTTACGGCCTGCGAGTACAAGGTCTATCCTCATCTCGAGCGCGGCATAGATGTGGAGCATTGTGGTGGCGAGGTTATCTAGGGTCTCGCCAACAGGGCCCTCGAGACTGTTCTCTATCGGGACGACACCGTAGTCTACCTCGTAACCCTCTACTAGCCGGAACACTTTGGTTATGCTGTTACATGGTACCAGCTCTGCGCCTGGGAAGAGCTTCTCGGCCGCCATGTGAGTGAAGCTATGCTCGGGGCCTAGGAAGGCAACGCGAACAATCACTCCCACCCCTAGCCCACTCACGCTCCATGCCGTCACTGCAGCCGATCCCTATAACCCTGCCTCCAGAGGGCTCGTGACACCTCCGGGCCACATTCTATCGGAAAAGGTTTAGCCTGGTGAGACTATTCTCCGAACCTCCGGGTGTAGACTACTATGTCAACCAATGGGAGGAACCCCAGCAGTGGAGGGGAGCCAGAGAAGCACGAGGTAATCATAGTTGGTGCCGGAATAGCTGGGCTTACTGCCGCACTCTACCTGGCGCGGCAAGGCGTGGATGTACTAGTTGTGAGCAGGGATCTTGGCGGCCAGTTGCTCCAGGCGACACTGATAGAGAACTACCCGGGCATAGAAGCCGTCAAAGGCGTAGACCTAGCCATGAAGGTGGAGAGACAGGCTAAGACCTTCGGCGCTAAGACAAGGTACGGCGAACAGATAGTCAAGATAGAGAGACTAGAGGACGGCACCTTTCTGCTTGAGAGCAGCCGGGGCCGCCGTTACCACGCCGAGGTCGTGATACTAGCCTTCGGCAAGACTCCCAGGAGGATGGGTGTACCTGGCGAGGAAGAGTACGATGGCCGTGGCGTGAGCTACTGCACCATATGCGACGGGCCTCTGTACCGGGGCAGGAACACTGCTGTAGTGGGCATAGGCGACCAAGGCCTAGAGGCTGTAGCATTGCTGGCCGGGCTATGCCCAAAGGTCTACTACGTCACGCCGACCAGGCTCTTCGGTGACCCTGACCTCGTAGCCAGAGTCAGTGGGGCCGAGAACGTAATAGTACTAGAGAACCACGAGCCTGTACGCGTCCTGGGCGACGGGCGCCGCGTCACCGGCCTAGTAGTACGGGACAAGAAGACCGGCGAGGAAAAGACCCTCGAGGTTGAAGGCATTTTCGTAGAGCTGGGCTACGAGGCTAAGACCGAGTTCGTCAAGCACCTCGTCGACTTAAACGAGAACGGCGAGATAATAGTGGACAAGATAGGGAGAACTAAGACCCCAGGCCTCTTCGCTGCCGGCGATGTGACAGACATACCCTTCAAGCAGGCAGTAATCTCTGCCGGCGAGGGCGCCAAGGCTGCGCTGGCTGCGTTCAATTACTTGCAGAAGAGGCGCGGAAAGAATGTAGAGATACGTGGCGACTGGAAGAAAACCGGCGCTGTAAAGCCGAAGACGCAGCTGCGCCTAGGCCTCAAGAAAAGGAAGAACGAGTAGCCCGCGGAGCTGGGGCTAGAGGCCTTCTTCCTTTCGTATCTTTTCCGCGTATCGCTCCGGGGTGAGCAGTTTCTCCAGCTCCTTCTCGTCGCTCATCCTTATCTTGAACATCCAGCCCTCGCCGTAGGGATCCCTATTCACGAGCTCCGGCTCGTCGTATAGCCTCTCGTTGACTTCGACTACTTCGCCCGAGACCGGGGCGTAGATGTCAGCAGCAGCCTTCACGGACTCGATGCTACCAACTGCTTCGCCAGCTTTGACATTGGAGCCAGGCTCTGGGAGCTCTACACCCACAATATCGCGCAGCTTCTTCTGCGCGTAGTCGGTTATACCGATGACTACCACATCGCCCTCGCGCTTGACCCACTCGTCGCTCTCCGTGTAGAGCCTGTCCTTTAGGATCACGTAGTCGCCTACACGTATCTCATCCACCAACCCTCTACACACCCCGCAGAGAGATAGGCCATGCTTATCTCTCGAGAGCCGGGTGCACTAAAGCCTCCTGGAGATTAACCTGGGTTGTTCTCTCCTAAACCGTATCGCCAACTAACCGGGAGTTGATGTCAAACACGTGGTCGGCTACGTGGCGGTATGTGATGAAGTAATGCTATTATTGTGTCTGTGTCTTCGAGCCAACGTGGCCTGGGCCTATGCGTCGAGAGGCGGGAGCGGGGCAGCCTGATGAGTAGGAGACTCGAAGTGGGTGGCCCAGAGAATGTGGCTGGCAGATGTAACGCTCGGCTGGCGTTATTAGCGGTCCTGTTCTCCGCTATATCAGCTGTCTTGACGGTACTAGAGCTCATGGGTCTCACGGATAATCTGAACTACTTGATTTTCCACTCTATTCCTCCACAGGGATCAGTATTCGTTAGGCTATTGTCTCTAACGGCAAGCGTTGCTGCATTCATAGTTTATGCCGCTATACTTGTAGTTTACGATATTGCTAAGTTTGGTAAATTGAGGCTACAGACAGTTGCGCTAGGCATATCTTTGGCATCCTCTATGATAGTAGTTGCGGTACTGAAAGCACTATTACAAGTACCTAGACCTGGGGAACAACCTCTACATTACCCATTTCTACAGGCACTCCTAGTCTCTGATTACTACGCATTTCCTTCAGGCCATACTGCAAGAGCGGTAGTGGCTGCATACTATATCGGGAAGAGGCAGAAGCCATACTTTAGAGCGGCTTTATGGATCTGGGCATTCAGTGTAGCAGCAAGCCGAGTACTGCTGGGTGCGCACTGGGTGAGCGATGTCATAGCTTCAACTGCTATAGGTCTCGCCACGGCACTTATAGTAGACTGTACAGCAAGGTACTGGGTGCGGGTTTACAATAAGTTTCTGGGAAGAATTAAAGTGTTGAGACTTAGCCTAGACTAGTTCATGCGCGGATAGTTACGGGTGTAGGCCACACCGACCTGTTTATCGTTAAAGGCTAGAAAATCGTATAGGATTCACGTTTGCTTGACAACGTAGGAGTTGATATGGTGTTTGTTGTTTGCAAACCTACCGGACTCTATGCCGGGAGGAACACTAATAATCCTCTCAGGGAAGCTATTTGGTGTAGCTGACGTCTAGAGTACACTAGGCCTTTAAAGTACGTTGGTAAGAGAGGGGCCAGTTCATGGCGTACGATGCTATAATAGCTGTTGCAGTCGTACTCACAGTTGTGCCCCTCACTTTGCTGCTTGTTTACGCGTTTCTATCCCGGGTTACCCGAGGCCCGGATCATGTTTACAAGAGACTCCGTTATGAGGCAGGTAATCCACCACGTGGAGCAGCCCGGATACCTACCATATACCAGTACTTCGGCTACATACTGATATTCGTCGCCCTCGATCCTGTCTTTATGTTGCTCTTCGTCTTGCCCGCCGCTGCAGGAGGTCAATGGCTCAAGGCAGTACTTTTGAGTATGGCATCAGTAGCCGCTATACTCCCGCCTATAGTATATGCTGCTAGGTATGCCCGCCGCCGTGAGTACTGGAGTCTTCCATAGAAGGGTGAGACGAGCCATGGTTCATGGTGACTGGAGGCGCGGGCTCATACTAGTAGGCAATCTCGAGGAAGCCGCTGAGCGGGCCGCACGCTGGCTAGTAGAGAAGACGCCGATAAGAACACTGAGGGATTGGGCCACTAGCTTTAGTCTCTGGCCCGTCCACCTTACCACGAGCTGCTGTGGAGCAGAATTCGCCGCCCTTTACGCCCCGAAGTACGATGCTGAGAGGCTTGGTAGCCTCCCCTTTACTCATCCTCGTAACACGAACCTGATGTTGATAGAGGGCACACTAACGCGGAAGATGGCACGGGTTGCCCGTATCACCTGGGAGCAGATGCCATGGCCTAAGTTCGTCATAGCTATGGGTGCTTGTGCGTTCACTGGAGGCTTATTCTACAATAGCTATAACATCGTCTTGGTACAGGACGTGCTTCCCGTCGACTACTACGTGCCCGGCTGCCCCCCACCCCCCGAGGCTGTTGCAGACGCTTTGATAAAGCTTCAGAAGAAGGTCCGGGAAGGCAAGTGGAGGCCCCGCGACGTAGAGGACAAGGGGAAGCTGGAGGAGCTGATGCAGCCAGTCTACACGAAAGCCGAGCGTTATAGAGAAAGTGTAGTAAGCTGGAGAAGACTGCTTGAAGGACTTTAGACTCGCGTTAGCTATTTGTGATTCCGCGAACTACGATGCTAGCTACCTAGCATGTAGCTTATTGGCTGAGCTGTATCCTTACTCCTTTCCTTGTTCTTCTCTGGGTTTAAGCTCGGGTTTTAGCACCCATATTGGCTTGCTCTGCTTCGTCGTGGTGAAGGGCTCTTCTACTACGCGGAAGTCCTTGCGGAGTGGATACACGTTCTCCGGCCAGTCCTCGGGCAGTAAGAGGTGGCGTAGATCAGGGTTGCCCTCGAAGATTACTCCTAGCATCTCGTGCTCTTCTCTCTCCTGGAGCTGCGCCGCCGGGTAGATGTCGGCTATGCTGCTCACGCGGGGATTGTCCCGGGACACGTATACCTCGAGCGCCACTAAATCGGATGGGTTGTCTATTCGGGTGAAGTGGTAGACTAGCCTTATCCTGCCCTGCTTGGGCTCGTCTACGGCACTGAGTGACAGGAAGTAGTTGTAGCCTGCGTCTCTCAGAGCCTCAGCTGCCTCGCGGAGCCGTTCTGGCGGCACAATTGCCGCCCTGTAGGTCTGTTGTTCTCTTACCTCGGATGCTATACCGCGTAGCAGCTCTTCAAGCTCAGGCAAGGAGAACACCCCTAGAAGCGAGGAGACTCCGGACCCTCCCTGTGCCGCTTATTCAGCCGGCCTCTGCATTTCCTGGCGTCGTGGCAGGGTATAGACTTTAATGCTAGTGCTACGCGGTGCTGTAGCGACGAGAGTCCTCGTACCACAGACGTGTCTACACTTGCTTGATCGAGTATTTAGTGATTTCATCTAAAGATTTCAATCTAAACTGAGCCCGGGGGAGTGTATCAGAGTTGACGACACTAGAGCTGCCGGGAATTCTAGCAAGAGAGGCTGGTACCCGTGAGGGTTACCGTGTAGTAGAATTGTTTATCGGTGCCCAGCACCCGGCTTCAGGGCACATGAGGCTCATTGCATACCTCGACGGCGACATCGTTGTCCGCGTTGACCCGGATATAGGCTACGTACACCGCACTATGGAGAAGCTTGCCGAACAGAGAGAGTACGTACGCGTCATAAGCCTTCTGGAGCGAATGACTATAATAGATGCTTGTAACATTACACTCCCCTACGTGGAGGCTGTAGAAAGGCTCCTCGGAGTAGAGCCTCCACCCCGAGCCAAGTACCTTCGCACGATACTCTGCGAGATCAACCGTATCGCAAGCCACCTTTACGGTCTCGGGATAGGCGGTATATTCCTCAACCATTCGACTATGTATATGTGGGCCTTTGGGGACCGCGAGGTTTTCGTACACCTGGCCTCACTAATTACAGGCTCCAGGCTTACCCACACCTACCCAATACCTGGCGGTGTAAGGCGAGATCTCCCCCAGGTGTTCCGCGACGAGTTCGAGAAAGCTAAACGCTATATGTTACGTCGCCTCAAGGAGTACGACAAGATATTCTTTAACAATCCTGTTGTACGAGGCCGCCTCGAGAACGTAGGTGTGTTGTCGCGGCACCGCGCGATAACGCTTGGAGCTACAGGGCCAAACCTACGTGCTAGCGGTGTACGATACGACGCTCGTCTCCTAGGCTACGCGGCCTACGGAGAATTAGGCTACGAGCCTGTAGTGGGAAGCGAGGGTGATGCGCTAGAGCGGGTCTGGGTAAGGCTACGTGAGATAGAGGCAAGTCTCGAGCTCATAGACCGCGCTCTAAGAGAGATGCCAGAGGGTCCCATACTAGCTGAGCAGTATGTAAGACTCATACCTCCACCAATGAGGAAGAAGTGGCTAGAAAAGGGCAGAGTAAAGCTACCCGGGAGCTATGTGAGGTTGAAGACTAAGCCGGGTGAGGTGATAACTCGGGGCGAGATGGGCCGCGGAGAGGTCACCTACTTCCTCGTCAGCGACGGAGGAGTTAAGCCCTACAGGCTACGTGTAGTAACCCCGAGCGCCCGGAACCTAGTGCTCTTCGACGCACTTGCCAGAGGTCATACATTGATGGATCTCCCGGCTATCTATGGGAGCCTCGACTACTTCCCACCCGAAGCTGATAGGTAGCGGGGCCTGGTAGCTGTGGTGTTCGAGGCTATCGCCGATCTCCTCAATGTGCCTGCCTGGCTTGTCCGAGCAGTATTTGCTCCCCTAGTCTACCCCGGGCTTCTAGCTTTCACGCTCACGGTCCTCTTCCTGATCTGGGCCGAGCGTAAAATAGCCGCGAAAGTACAGATGCGCGTTGGACCATACTATGTATCACCCCGTATACATGGCGCCCTACAGATGCTAGCCGATGGCGTGAGATTTGCATTCCAGGAAATAATTGTGCCCCTAGAGGCAGAAAAGTGGAGCTTCATACTATCCCCAATGTTCGCCTTCACTATAGTTGCACTCTCCTTCACGGTTGTGCCCGGAGGCCCCGGGGTCTATGGGTTCCAGACCGAATTCAGCATGCTAGTAGCCTACGCGCTCATCACAATAGCGCCGATACTTACAATAATAATGGGCTGGGCGTCTTCCAATAAGTTCGCCTACATAGGTGCTGGCCGTGAGGCCCTCGTCTCTATAACGGGTGAGGCTACTATCCTAGCCTCAATGTTAGCTGCGGCTATGATGTATGGCGTACTCGACTTTACCTCTGTCGTAGAGAAGCAGATTAATACCGGCATCATAGGGCTCATAGCCAACCCCATTGCAGCGCTTCTCTTCTTCATAGCTGTGCTGCTTGCTACCGACCGCGTACCATTCGACCTAGTGCTCGGCGAACAGGAGATCGTCCAGGGCCCCTATACCGAGTATACTGGTCTACTCTTTGCATTAACAATGGCTATAGACTACGCCAAGCTCTACGTGCTCATGCTGATGTTTACTCACCTCTTCCTCGGCGGCTGGATGCCTTTTACCGACCCATTGCTTGGCAGTATAACAGTCCTAGCAAAGACAATTGTGCTTATGCTGCTAGCTGTGTTCCTTCGAGCGGTCTATGCTAGGATGAGGCTCGACCAAGTTGCTGCTTTCTTCTGGTCTCGTCTCTTCCCACTCGCCCTCATAGCCTTCGCGATATCGGCCATAGTGCACCCGGTGTTTGCGAGGTAGGCCGTGCCTTGGCCCCTGAGCTAAGTGAGCCGAGGAGAGGAAGACGGCCCAGGGTAAACCCGGTACGGGGTCACCTAGATGCGATACTAGCTGCCGCCAGGCAAATGCTCAAACCCTCGATAACACTCCGGTACCCGGATGTTGAGGAGGCTAAGCCGGAGCACTACCGGGGCATCATACTATTTGACTACGACAAGTGTATCGGATGCAGTCTCTGTGCCCAGATCTGTCCATCCCGGGCTATCAAGATGTATCGTGTACCAGGCGACAAGAGAATGAGGCCGGGATACAACCTGGGGCGCTGTATATTCTGTGGGCTCTGCACCGATATCTGCCCGACCGACGCGCTGGAGACGAGCATTATCCACGACCGATCGTTCGAGACAGTCGAGTCGATGATCTTTGACCCGGTTGACTGGACCCTCTACAGCCGCAGGTTACGCGAGGAGGCCGAGAAACCCCCTAGACCCCGCGTAAGGACTATTGTTGACGAGGAGGTGGGGCTCCGGTATGAGCCTACAGGCTAGCTTGTTCGACGCAGCCATAGTGACCTCGCTGGCGGCTGTAGCCGCTGGCTCCATAGGCGCAGTAGTAGCTAGAAAGACCGTACACAGTGTAGCTTGGCTGGTAATAGCTTCGCTAGGCGTCGCCGCCATGTTCGCGCTGCTAGGCTACGGTTACCTCTCGGTATTCCACATAGTAGTCTATGTTGGCACAAGTGTCACACTGTTAGCAATAGTGGTCATGATGGTGGGCTGTAGCATAGACCCCAAGACCTGGCGGCCTGGCAGGCTTATACTGGCGTTCTTTGCTGCTGCTGCGCTCGAAGCACCACTGGCACTCCATGCATTCAGTAATCCGCTAAGTAGCAGCGAAATAGCCGGTCGAGGCCTTGGATTCGAAAGAGCCTCAAGCATACTTCTTGACTGCTGGGTATGTACATTATTAATGATAATAACCGTGGCTGCTGTAATCGTCGAAGCTATAGCTATAGCCCGTGGGCGGCAGTTTGGCCCCCGGGGCGAGTAGTTCGGAGAAAAACACATGTCGTCAAGATTTTATAATCCATTGATAATTGGTTACAGTGTCATGCTATTCACATAGATGGTGTGCGAGCCGTGGAAGGCATAACACTAGCGGCACTCGTCTATCTTGCAGCCTTCATATCTAGTATGGCCGGCATATACGGTGTAATGACAGCGCGTAGCATTGTAAAGCTTCTCATCTCAATAGAGATACTCTTCAATTCCATAGTCCTTACAGCCTCGTACATAGGTGTAGTTTCCGGCGCCGATCCCGGGTTCTATAGCCTTCTCCTCGCAACCATAGTCCTCACAATAGCCGAGATAGCCATAGTGGCTGCTATACTCATCCTCGTGTACCGTGAGAAGAAGAGTCTCAGTACCGATCTTCTCTCGGAAATCAAGGGGTGACCGGGCCGTGGAGGAGCAAATCATTAGTCTACCTCTGCTGTGGCTCAGCGTGCTCGCGCCCATAGTTTCCGGTATAGCCAGTGGTCTCTATGCCCGTAGTATCGGGAGTCGAGGCCACATGTTGCTGACCGCCGCGAGTTGGCTGATCTCCATAGCGCTATTAATTCCAGGTGCTACAATAGCCCTGCGAGGCAACGTCGTAATAGATCCCCTCTGGGCCATCGTACCCGGTGTTGGCGTCTTCAGTCTCTTCCTAGACTCCATAGGAGCTATTCTCGCGCTCACTATAGCTATAGTGAGTCTGCTCATCGCCCTATACTCGCTACCCTACATGGAGCATCGATTCGAGGAAATGAAGGCGGGAGAGAAGAGCTGGGGAGTCTACTACATGCTATATCAGCTATTCACTGCTGGTATGCTTGGCGCAGTACTGGCTGGTAATGGTGTACTCTTCTACCTCTTCCTCGAGCTCACGCTCATACCTAGCGCTCTACTCATAGTCCTATACGGGTATGGCGACAGAATACGCGTAGGCCTCATCTACCTTGTCTGGACCCATGTAGGCGCACTTCTCTTCCTACTCGGACTCTTCCTTGTCGGCATCTACGACTACTATGTGCCAGGAAGCGGCTACGTCACAGGAGTGGGTGCTGGAAGACTTCTACCCCTCGCACTAATAGTGGTCGGGCTTGGCATGAAGTCTGCACTTGCTGGGCTTCACATCTGGCTCCCCTACGCCCACGCCGAGGCTCCTACCCCGGTGTCAGCGCTGCTATCCCCCCTCCTCATAGGCCTCGGCGGCTATGCTATGCTCCGCGTTGGCATTGGCTTCTTCCCCGACGTTTGGCAGCGAATAAGCATTATACTCTTTATCTGGGCTGTAGCTACAATGCTCTACGGCGGCTTCTTGGTACTCGCCCAGCGTGACGTAAAGCGTCTCTTCGCGTATAGTAGCGTCTCTCAGATGGGCTACATGATGCTAGGTCTGGCCGTAGCTAATCCACTCGGCGAAGCCGGAGCTATGCTCCACTATGTTGCCCACGCACTAGGCAAGGCTATCCTCTTCGGCGTCGCCGGCGTACTGATAGCGGGGCTCGGCACCCGAAGACTCGACGATCTAGGGGGCTTGTTGTCGCGAATGCCCTATACAGCTGCCGTATCCTTGCTCGGGTTTATGCTGCTATCCGGGTTGCCGCCGACACTTGGGCTCTGGAGCGAGGTCTATCTCGTCTTCGGGTTCGCCGACTGGGCTATGGGCTATGGTCCCGGCGTATTCGTGCTATTAGCCGTGGCTACTGCCGCAGCTATGACACTTACTGCTATCTACAGCTTTCTAGCATTCAAGAATATGTTCCTAGGCGGGCCCGGTCCCAGCACCGAGAAGGCCAGCGAGGATAAGGTAAGGGGGTTGCTAGCGCCGCTAGTGATACTAGGCGTGCTGGGGATTGCACTCTTCCTAGCTGTAGGCGTCCTAGCAGGCCCAATGCTCGATACCATGCACGTCGTCTACGGCTAGAGCGCACAAGGCTAAGAGCACAAGGTTGTAGGGGTGCAGTGGCCGTGACCGAGACAGCCGGGCTGGTCGCACTAGCCGCTGTTGTCTCAAGCTATATTGCTGCACTCTTAGTGATACTGGAGGCCGTAGCCGGCACTGGCTGGAGAAAGATAGCGTGGACTGGCGTAGCAGGCACCGCTGCCTCGGCGCTGTTCTCTTGGCTCGCGTTGCTCCAGGGCGAAGGCCGCATATCGTATACTTGGGTACCGGGTATCGATGTCGAGCTAGCGCTACATGTTGACATGCTTTCGGGCATAGTGGGTGTGGTAGTGGCTACCCTTAGCCTGCTCATAGCGCTCTATAGTGTCGAGTACATCGGCGAGTGGGGGGCTGCGCGGTACTGGCTCTTCTATAGCTTCTTCGTGGCTAGCATGCTGCTCCTAGTCTATGCCGACGATCTCGTTGTCATGTTCATAGGCTGGGAGGGTACCGGGCTTGCAAGCTGGGCATTGATAGGCTTCTACTATGATGACAGAAAGGAGGCCTGGGTAGGCGATCCTGGCAGAAAGAGGCTAGGAGTGCCCATGTGGTTCACCCCAACCCATAGTGGGCTTAGAGCTCTCTCCTTCACGAGAGTCGGCGATATGGCTATGCTCATAGGTGTTGGCCTTGTGTTTGCCGTGTTAGGCTCCACTAGCATATCTGCTGCAGAGGAGTATTCTGTCAGGCTACTCTCGGAGCTGAACATGAAGGGTCTTGTAGCAGCATGGATAGCATTCTTCTATCTTGGCGCGCTGGCAAAGAGCGCACAGTTCCCGTTCCACGAGTGGCTCGTAACAGCTATGACTGGGCCCACCTCGGTCTCGGCACTGATCCATGCTGCTACTATGGTTAAGGCCGGTGTCTACTTTGCTCTCCGCTTTACTCCCGCTATAGCAGCCGGACTGGCATTGCTACATGGTACCGGACTGGGCGTGCTAGAGACGATGGCATGGATCGCCTTGTTGACCGCGTTCGCAACAGCTTCTATGGCTCTCGTAGCCCGGGAGCTTAAGCTCATACTAGCATTCTCGACCGCGAGTCAACTCTCCTATATGATGGCAGCTGTCTTCGCTGCCGCTGTCTCCGGCGATCCAGCACTTGGGAGCCTAGGAGGCTTAGCCCATCTTGCCTCACACGCCGTGTTCAAGGCTGCTCTATTCTTAGCGGCCGGCGCGATAATTCACGAGCTGCATACCCGCTACATAACCGATATGGGTGGGCTACGCCGCTACATGCCGTACACGTTTGCAGCCATGTTGCTCGCCGGCTTAAGCCTAGCCGCATTGCCGCCGTTCTCGGGCTGGTGGACCAAAGACCTGGCTGTACAAGCTATAGCTAGGCTGGGAGGCCGTGCAAGCCTTGCCGCACTAGCTACTGCTGTTATAACAAGCTTCTACACGATGAGAATGATCTACTATGTCTTCATAGCTTCTCCTCAGAGAGAGCTACATGCTAAGGAGCCTGGAGCGCTAATGCTAACACCGTACCTTGTACTAGGTATTGCATCGCTAGGTCTCGGGATAGCATGGCCATGGCTGGAGCATTTCTTCGCCGAAGCTGCCGGGCTTTACCATCCCGAGCTAGAAGAGCATTTAGTGATTTACGGCACACTTGCTGCTATACTCGGCGTGTCGGGTTTAGCCCTATACTTTACTCGCCTCCTTCCACTTCATCGTGTCGAGGAGAAGCCACTACTGGGGACTCTCCACGGATTCCTCTACGATCGTTGGCTCATTAACCCCCTAATGTACCGGCTAATAGTATACCCCAGCGCTGGACTCTCCCATGCACTAGTACGGCTAGAGGCGTGGCTCGATACCGCTGTACATCAAGGCTTAGCTGGGCTGGGGGCTCGAGCGGTAGAACTACTAAGCAGACGTACGGAAACACGGATGGATGAACTGGCTCACGTAGCCCTCCCTCGCAGCATAGCTGTAATGAGCGCATGGGTGAGGAGAGCCCAAAGCGGTGATGTAAGGCTCTACCTGGCCTACTTCATGGTCGGTATGGTGCTCGCTGCCACGATATCGACTGTTGTAATATTCTTCATAGCTCGCCTTGTCGCACCCGTTGTAGAAACTATTAGCCCACCGGGGTGATGACAAGGTGACTACACCTCTCGCCAGCCTCGATATCACAGGAGTAGTTGAGTACGGCTTTCTAGCAGTGATAGCTGGCTACGCGTTTACCGGGCTTGTAGCACCACTCTGGGGCCCACGGGCTACCCGACTCAGCTTGTATGCTGCCACATTGATAGCCATCGCTGCCGCCCTTTATGCCTCATTAGTCTTCTCTCCTGTTGGCGGCTATGCGATCGCCTTTGACGGCGCCGTTGTAATCGATACTTATACTGTGTTTCTACTCTCTACTGCTGTGATAATATTCGCGCTAGCTGCCGTCGCGGCTACTGGTATAGTCGATTACTGGGATGCAGGAGAGGCATTCTACGCCGTAACAGGGTTCATGGCGCTCGGCGTGATAGTGCTAGGGCTCTCCCGCATCCTCTACCTAGTCTACGTAGCCTGGATACTGGCCGCCGTCTCGGGCTACATACTAGTAGCACTCCGCCGCGACCCTATAGCTGCCGAAGCAGCGATGAAGTATGCCGTGACAGGCGCAGTAGCCACCATAATCCTCCTCCTTGACCTTGTGCTCTTCTACGTTGTGCGCGGCAGTGCCGAGATAGCCCCTGGTGTGAGGCTCAGTGACCCTCTCTTCGTTACACCAGTAGTAGCTCTAGCAATAGTAGCTGCTGGCTTCAAGATGGGCGTTGTGCCTTTTCACGGCTGGGTAGTAGATGTCTACGGTAATGCACGTCCCCTCATAGTAGCAGTGATAAGCTCTGCCGCCAAAATAATATCCGCGCTACTGATAGTGAGGCTCGTCGCCCCCTTTGCCGCCGCACAGCCTGACATAGTGCTCTGGACTGCCGCCTCACTGGCAGCAATAACCATGCTCTACGGAAACCTAGGTGCATTACTCACGGTTAGAGATTCGCCACAGAAAACACTAGCCTACAGTAGTATAGCCCAAGCCGGCTACATAGTAGCCGGCTTTGCCGCGCTCGCCAAACTACCCGGTGTTGACAACCAGGCAGCACTGGCAGGTATAGTGCTACATACGGCCGGCTACGCGTTCTCTAAGCTCGCGAGCTTCCTCGCCCTCGATATAGCCTGTGAGGAAGAGGGCCAATGTAGCTGGAGAGCGCTGCGCGGTCTAGCACATCGCAACCCAGTAGCAGCAACCGCGCTTATAATCGCGCTAGCGAGTCTCGCGGGGGCACCACCGACGCTAGGATTCTGGGGCAAACTTTACCTCCTGATAGCCGCTGTCTCAGCTAACCACCTCCTAGCCGCGATAATGATACTTAATTTCGGACTTGGAGTCTTCTACTACGGTTACATGATATATCAAACAGTTGCTGGGCCCAGGCAATCCAGCGAGAAACCTAGCACTAGGGAAATAGCTGCACTAGCAGCAGCTGTATCTACTGTGCTGCTCGGCCTAGCCCCCTGGGAGGCTTATGGGCTCACCGTCTACGCATATCCATAGCACTTTCCAAGCAAATGACTCAATCGCATTGCATGCGCCAAGCAAGTGTCAACAAAAAGACAAAACTCCATAGCATCGACTAAGTAATATATATTTGGCTGTTATAATGATAAAGCGGACATCACGATTACATGTCCATTCTGTAATATAGTTGCTGAGACAATGCCTAATTTATATTCTGCCATACCTACATTGATGTCGAGTCTAGGTGAGACTGCATCTGGTCTATTCCCTTCTTTTTATCAGCCCCTAATCGCGCATGAAATTCTTTTGATACATCTCTTATAACATCTGCTAGCTTGTCCCAGCCTCCGAGCATGTTTAGGAGGAGACGGAGCCCTAGGGGGATTGGTAGCGGCGTTTTAGTGAAGAACCCGGTTCT
This sequence comes from Pyrodictium delaneyi, assembly GCF_001412615.1. Classification (NCBI taxonomy): domain Archaea; kingdom Thermoproteati; phylum Thermoproteota; class Thermoprotei; order Desulfurococcales; family Pyrodictiaceae; genus Pyrodictium; species Pyrodictium delaneyi. The sequence continues at coordinate 1,480,003 of NZ_CP013011.1, forward strand.
AAGTGCTTCTAGCGTCGCAGCGCAATGAAGACGACCCTCTTGGAGAATACATGTCGTGGTTGAGAGTTCGATAATTGCGTCCAGGTCATGACTGGCCATGATCACTGTTTTTCCTTGTCTCGCTGCTCTCGTTACCATCCTAGTTACCACCTCCACACCATGCCGATCAAGGTTAGCTGTGGGTTCGTCAAGGAGTAACACGTCGGGGTCGTAGACCAGTATTGAGGCTAATGCAACTAGGCGGCGCTGACCTACACTAAGCTTGTAGGGAGGACGATCTAGGAGTTCTTGGAGACCCAGTTGTTCTGCAGTCTCCTGTACACGTTTCCTCACTTCGTGCTCGGGTATCCCGAGGCTGCGTAGAGCGTAGGCTATCTCATCGTACACTGTGGGGTTGAAGAGCTGGTCGTCAGGGTTCTGGAAGAGTATCCCTATCCGTTTACGCGCTGCAGGCATCTGCTTCAAGAGAGGACGACCATCTAGTAGCACCTCGCCCTGGTCTGGGTGGAGTAACCCGGCTAACAGCAACAAGAATGTTGATTTGCCGCAGCCGGTGGGCCCAGCTAGAGCTACTACTTCACCGGGCCCGGCACGGAAGTCTATACCCTGCAACACTGGTTCCCCGCGAGTATAGCTGAACCAGACATTACGGGCCTCAATGACCGGCAACCAGGCTCAGCCCGAGAGCCGCTATCACAGTCATAGAGGGTAGATAAGCAAGGGCCTCGCTTAGGCTTATCCCGCCCCGGCCAGCTAGGCTTGGACGGTTATAGGAAAGGTTACGTGCTTCGAGAGCCATACTAAGCACCAGCGCCCGCTGCACACTGCGTGTCAACAACTCACCTACAGCTGTGGCTAGTAGTCTCCATTCTTCACGGAGTCCCCGGCCACTAAGGCTTCTCGCCCTACGAGCCACGAGTAAACGTAGTACTTCAGCTGCTAGAAGGGGTGTATAGCGCAGTACTAAGTACATCGACCCTGTAAACTCTCTAGGAACCCCAAGCCTCTGCATGCCCTCAGCGAGGCTTCTCCAACCCACGAGCCGAGCAACGGACATGACCATGGCAGCAGAGGCTGTAATACGAAGTATAAAACTCACGGCTTCACTATGGCTTCCTCCTAGTATGAGGGGCAGCGATATGATAAAAGACGCCACGATGGCATAGACTAGAGGCTGGACAACGAGCCAGCGGCCTCTTCCCCGGTGCACAGAGAGTATGTAGACTAGCGGTGCTATAGATCCGGCGAGGCCAGCCAACGCGGGGAAAATGGAATCAGTAGACGATACCAGCGTTACACCAGCTACTAGTGTTAGAAAAACTAGTTCAGGACGATGAGGGTACACAACCCCCTCACCCATAGCAAGGGTTGTTGTTGCGTCCCGTAGACCCTCTAGGAGCCCCTCAACAGCCCTGTCGAGGCCACGCGTCACTGCTTAGTCAGCCTCGCCGCCACCAGGCCTATACCTAGTATCACTGTTACACCGATGGCGCCAGCCACAATGTAGCCTATAGTGTCTGGTAGGCCTGGGACGGTATAGTCGCTGAACGGCGTCCACTCGGCCACCGGGTGTTCCTCGAGGCCCAGCTTCTCAGCCGCCACGTCGAGGGGCTCGTGGTAGCCAACCTTCTCCGCTAGCACCACGCCGAAGACCGGGCTGATTATCAGTAACACTGCCGCGGCTAGGAGCGCGCCACGGTATCGCCCGAGCAGACCTGCCACGAGCCATCACCCCCCGGGCTAGGCTGTAGCGTGTACAGCCACCTTCGCAGCCGCCTCGATGATGGGACTTTTACGCTGGTAGAGGTAGTCAACCACGAGCGCTGTTATCAGCCCCTCTATTACTCCGAGAACGGCGTGCCACGTCACCATTACTGGCACTGAGACCTCAACACCATAGGGGAAGGATGGGCTAAGTCCTATCTCTAGCCCGGCAGCAAGCCCTGCAAGCACTATGCCGAGCCAGCCACCGAGGAACGCGCCTATGAGCCTGGCCTTCCTCGTTTCACCCATAGCCCTTATTGCCGCCCTGTAGAGGTAGTAACCTACTACAACATCTACGACAGCCATGTTGAATATGTTGGCTCCTAGTGCTGTTATACCGCCGTCGTGGAATACTAATGTCTGTACCACCAGGACTAGCGCCATGACGTAGAAGCCTAGCCAGGGCCCAAACAGTATACCAGCGAGAGCGCCGCCTACGAAGTGGAGCGAGGTGCCGCCAGGCAGCGGCCAATTAAGCATCTGCGCCACGAAGATGCCAGCGGCCAGCACGGACATGGAGATTATCTGCTCCTGCGTTAGCCGGCCCTTTATCTTGCTCCAAGCGACTACTGCGTATGCTATAGTAGCTGCATAGGTCACCATTATCCAGAAGGGGTCTAGGAAGCCGTCAGGAATGTGCAAAACACCCGCCCCTCATGTACACCTTCTCCAATAGGTGGGTGTGACATCAATTATCCTATTTAAGCTTGACCCGCTATTAGCAGCAAGGCGCGTCAAGGGTGGTCGAGCTCTTGACGCGTGCAACACTCCCCTTGTGAAGCTTGCGGGGGCTGTCCCGCGGCCTGACGCCTCCTATGCAGCTGGTGTCGTGGAGATAGGGGTCCATGTCATGCCAGTGGATATCTCGCTATATAGCCGAGCGGGCATGCCTTGACGGCGAGGAGTTACGACGAACAATGCTGAGAATAGCGACGAGGTCCTAGAGGCTGTGCTAAGCGTCTCTACAGAGTGCCTCAGAGCAGGCGTCTCTGAGGGCAAGGAGCTGCTACGGGGTATTCTCAGACGCTACGGTCTCACACCCTAGTAGCTGAGAGGCCCAAGACCCCGACTGAGCAAGGCACCCGCACCAATGTCCCCGGCCACGAGAGGCTCGAGGAGATAACCAGCATGGAGCTCCTAGACTGCCATTGTTAGTCAAGCACCGGGAGAAGAGCCGTCGCTACGGCTAGCCAGACCGCTGCCGCAGCAGCTGTGAGCATTACACCACACTTCATATCCCTGGGACCTGGGAGCGGGCCCGCCCCGAGCACGTAACTGCCCGGCTTCTCCAGCCTCACCTCAAGAGCGCCCGCCATCGCACTCATTGGATGACCCGCGTTCCGGCTCTCCGTGACCCTGGCATAGCACCTCCAGACCCGTAGCGTCTCCCGGGGGTTGCCTCCTACCAGTGGCGTCACCAGCACGAGAAGGACAGCAGTCATCCGAGCCGGCAGATAGTTGAGCAGCGTATCCGCCCAAGCGCTGGCCCAGCCCGCCTCAAGGTAGTCAGGCGTCTTGAAGCCGAGAGTGCCGTCGAGAGTGTTGGCTAGCCTCTGAAGCAATGCCCCGAGGGGCCCTAGTAGAACTGTGTAGAATATCGGTGAAGTATAGCCGTCGACGAGGCTCTCCGCTAGGCTCTCTACAGCAGCGCTCGCCACGTGGCCGAGGCTTAGCCTGTAGACGTCGCGGCGCACCAAGCCCTGCACAAGGCGCCGAGCACAGATCATGTCGTCCCGCTCCATGCAGCTAGCTGCTCGCCACACTGTCTCGAGGAGGAGGCGTAGCGAGAAGGAGACCTTCAGCACCCAAGCCGCAGCGAACAGCCAGGCTAGGGGGCCGAGCCTCCACGCCGCGTAGAGCAGCGCTGCGTAGACCACGAGGTGACTGCCAACCACTACTATCCATGTAACTATTCCTCTCAGCCTCGAGGAGCCCGGTGGTGCCAGCTTCTTGGCGAGGATGAAGGATGTGTGGACGGGGTGCATTGTGAGGAGGATGCCGCGGTGGAAGGGATAGACCAGGTCAAGGAGGTGGGCAAGGAGCAGCGCGGCAGCAACGAGGCCGCCGCCCGGGTAGAGCCATTCCGGGAGACATTGTGGAGCCAACGCCAGGGATCCCCTCCCTACAGCCGGGCTTCGAGCAGCGCTGCTACTAGGAGGGCGGCTGTATGCACAGTCTCGTAGGCGAAGCCTAACACATCCCCGGATGCGTAGCCGAGCCGCAGCCGCGCATCACGAGCAACTAGCAGCGACATAGCCGCCCCGGCAGTGAGGGCTGCGAGAACTCTACGGGCCTCGAGTAGGACGGTAGCGAGGGCAGCTGAGGCGTAGATGACGAGGTTGATGGCTATGCCTCTGCGGCTCACTCCAAGGTTCCGGAAGAGCCAGCCGAGGCCACGGTACCCTGGGGCGGGCAGTAGTGCGGAGACAGTGTACATCGCCTCAGCCGCCGCTATATAGGATGCTACTACCACGAGGGGGCTCCGCCAGACAGCTTCGAACCCCGCATACTTGGCTACTAGCAGGACGATAGTGTAGGCTAATGCGAAACCGCCGCGCCGCGGATCCTTCATTATTCGGGCAGCCGTCTCGCCCCGTGCCCCCGCGCCCATTGCATCGCTATAGTCGGCAAACCCGTCGAGATGTAGGCCACCTGTGACCAGGAGGTGGAGGATCAATGCCAAGGCCGCCGCGACCCCGGGCTCGGGAGCTACATGCATGGTCGCTGCGACTATGATGCCCTCCAATAGCCCTACGAGGGGCACCAGAGGGTACCCGCGTGCCGCCTCCCTCACGTCGTGGCAGCTTACGGGTATCCTAGTGAGGAAGGCTATGAGGCAACCCAGGTTCCTCAGCAGCTCCGTCACCCCAGGAACCCGAATCCTCCGACTGCCTGCTAGCCGTTCAAGACACTCTCTAGAGCGCGCAGCAGGACGTCATTCTCTCCAGGTGTCCTTATGGAGACCCTACTGTAGCCCGGGCCGAGCCCGTAGAAGCTAGAAGCATCTCTCACGTAGACCCCGTGGCTTATGAGCTTCTTCTGCATCAGTGGGTGAGGTAGCTGAGGGTGCTCGACTAGTATGAAGGGCGCACGGGTGGGGTAGGCACGGAGCCCTATCCGCTCCATAGCCCTTTGGATGCGTTGTGCCTCCTCCTCTACGATGCTGCGGCCGCGCTGTACGTAGTCTCGGCTCCTCTTATCCGTGAGGAGTCTTGTGTAGACGCAGGCCGTTAGGCTCCCGACGGGCCAGGGTTGCCGGGCCGCGTCGAGTCGCCGGGCCAGCCTCCTCTCAGCATGAACGTAGCCAAGGCGGAGCCCTGGGGTGGCGAATGTCTTGGTTAGGCTCCGCACCACTATGAGGCCTTCGCTGAGCTCTAGGGGCTTGGCCTTGGGGGATAGGTCTATGAAGGCTTCGTCCACTATGAGCCAGGAGCCCTTGGCAGCGAGCCTCCGGGCAGCGTCTACGATGAGGTCTCGGGGAGCAAGGTAACCTGTTGGGTTATTGGGTCTAGAGATTACTACAACCGCCCTTTCACCGACCGCCTTCACGATACTATCCGTGTCTAGAGTGAAGCCTTTGGCTCCGTTCCGGGGCATTACTACTCTGACTAGCTCCAGGCCCACTGCTGGGGCCTGGACCGCATGGTCGCCGAACCCAGGCTCAGCCACTACGAGCCTCCTGACGCGCAGAAGTAGAGGAAGCAATACGAGTACCTCTGCAGCACCGTTCGATACTACTATCTCCTCCGGCTCTACGCCATGGAACATTGTTATCGCGTCGCGTAGCTCATGGTAATCGTGATGGGGGTAGCGGAGGTACACCTTCTCCCCGATACACTCCTCGAGAACCTCGCCTAGCCAGGGTGGAGGCCCCAGAGGATTGAACGGTGCGCTAAAATCATGGCAGCAGGGCGGTGGGCTCCCACCGTGACTCCTCATCGGCCATGCCATGCTCCGCATAGACGTTCGGCCTCCGCGAGATCCTTGGACGTGTTTATGTTGAGTAGGTCTGGACCCCAAGGCTGCCGTATACTCGTCCAGGGCTCGAAACCTCTGGCTAGGAGAGAGATGCCCAGGGGGCCCTGGTCCCCGGCCTCGAGGGTGACGAGTCCTGCACCCGTAGCCAGAGCCTCTTCTATGAAGTCTTCTAGCCTCTTGGGGTCTAGGAAGGGCGTATCAGATGGCAAGAAGAGGAGGGGACGTGTCCTCACGATCCCTGCAGCGAGGCGCATGTCGTGGGGGTAGCCACTGCCGGGAAGCTCTATGCACGCATCTACGTTGAGTCCTGGACAGAGGCCTACAGCCGCAGGAAGCGTATAGGGGGAAAACGCTACAACCACCCGCTCCGATACGCTGCGGGCTACCGCTACAACACGTTCGAGTATCATCCTGCCGCAGACCCGGAGGAGAGGCTTCAAGGCGCCCCCGAGCCTGGAGCCCCGGCCGCCGGCCATGATTACCGCTGCAGCTGCTCTCAAAGCCCGCCTCCTCCGAGACCTGCTAGATGCCGGTGCCAAGTAGCCGGTCGTAGAGCCTGGAGAGGAGAGCGCCTACGAGCGCGGCCGCAACGTCGTCCTCGAATACTGGCAGCCTGGCTAGTCGTAGCCCGGCACGATGCTTGGATCGGTCAACCCAGTATGTTGAGAGTAGGCCCCGGAACCCCGCTATGTAGACTGCGAGCACAGAGGCTAGGGCCTCGTCGGCGATTATCCTCCGGCTATCTCCGAGGAACTCCTCGCGGCTTATGCCGGGTAGTGTACCTGCCGCCCCGTGGAGGTCGAGTTCCCGGGCCGCCACTAGGAAGGCCCAGACATTAGGGTCACGGAGCACTATGCCGAGCATCTCCTCGAGCAGTTTCCTCGCTTTTTCTGCGTCTACGCCGGGTACTGGGGCCTGCATGTACATCCGCAGCATGTCGTCGAGTAACTCCTCGGGGCCCAGGCCCAGCGTGTCTCTCAGCTTCTCTCTGAGATTCCGCTTGTCTCCTCGGAGCACTGCCTCATAGACTAGCCTGGCAACCCTGTTCCCCAGGCGGGTGGCCATACCAGCCCATGGCAGCCCCTGGGGTTCCACTTTTGCCGCTACGGCGATCGCGTCGGTAACCGTACCTGCTGCACGACCTCTACACCGGAGCAGAAGCAGCGATGCAGCTACTGTTTTCGCCTCTACAGCTACTCGGAGGAGGTCGACAAGCGCTGACATGGACAAGCTAGGCTTCTCTACAACCACCGCGACGTTTATCGTGCCAGAAACCGGTGGGTCGTAGAGCTCCTCTTGTTCCACGCAGACCGGTGGACGTAGACCAACAGTGGCTATCACCGTTACATTGTCAGCCCTAAGCGCTATGTAGTCGCCGGGCTCAACGGCCGTGAGAAAGACTGGGGTTTCTCTAGGGAGTCCAAGCCTTGTAACTACTCCTCTACGGTACTCGTCCACATTACAAACATTGAAGTCTTCGTCCACACTATGGAATACTATATACCGGCTCTTCGTGAGCCCGGATACTGTTGACAGTACTGTGTACTCTGCGCCTAGGTTTACGACCAAGGAGTCGTTAACTAGCCTAACTCCGGTCTCTGTCACGCTCTGCCCCCGCTAGGCTCATTATTCTTTCATACTCCTCTTCAATTGCAGTTACCATCTCCTCTATGTTCATGCCGCGGACGGCTGCTAGGACGAGCGAGCCGCCAGCGCCTACGCCCTCCTTCACGTATCCTTCCTCGTAGGTCCTTAGTCCGGGATACTTGGAGCCGGAGAGAGAAAAGTCGGCAGCGATTACTGGCACAGCTGGCGCCACATCATGGACAAGCCCAGAGATGTCAGAGGACTTGTCACGGATTATCCAGGGCGTAGTAGCTATCGCTACTTGGTCTAGCACCTTGGGCTCTACCGCCTTTAGTATTGCCAGGACTGACACCATCTGGGTACCACCTGCGAGAACTACCTTTGCCCCCGCCTCCACCGCGCCCGCTGCAAGCCCCGCCAGCGACACGTGAACCGGGTCGCCTACAGCCTCAACCACCCCGAATACGTCTTCAGACCCACTCAGCCGGGCTAGCGCTGCCCGCACTACCTGTCCACGAAGCCCATGAGGGTTCTGAACCGAGCTGCTACTAACCCTGCCCAGCGCCCGGTAGCCCAGAGCTTCGAGCACAGCCGCCGCTACGGTAGTGCCCCCTGGTATAGTCTCGCCTACCACCAATGCATCATGACCATGAGCCAGAGTGGCGCCAAGCAAACGGGCCTCCATGTAGAGCTGTTTGGCAACGCCTCTGGGGAGCGCAGGCTCGACATCTATCCTGCCGCCCATCCGTCGCGAAGGAAGTGCCACATGAGGCACGCGAGGCGGCGAACTACAGCCAGCGTCAACCACGAGGACAGGGAGGCCGAGCCTATATACTAGGGCCCTGGTTATCACCGCTGGCGTTGGCAGCCCCTCCGGCGTCACTGGAACCACGTTGAGCGTAATAGGCTTGCCAGCAAGTAGGTATTCAACATCAAGTATTGGAGTAAGCATAGTTGCCTCCGGGTTAGGCCCAGCGACACTAATCCCGGGGATTGTTGATGTCCTTGTACTTCCAGCTACTATTACGAAAATGACGCGGCCCTGCAATGCATCAATGAAACCATGAGCTTGACCGACGTAACCCTCGACTCTTATTCCGCCAATCATATCTCTTTGGCCGACCAACCCTACATCAACCCCAATAAACCTTGGACCCTAGGTCCAATATTTAGCAACATTAGGTTAAGCAACAAGATCCATATCAACCAATCACGACTTACGAGAGCCGGGGGCAAGATGTAGCTAACCTACATGCTTCAAACAAGCTTTATCAAGAAATTCAACAAAGAAAAATACCTAACGCACACCATATAGCATTAAGCTAGGTAAGTAGGTAAGAACAGAGCCGGTTTTAGGCCTAAGATTACCAGTCAGAATGTATTCCGGGCCGTTGAGGTGTGCACGTCAGCCCGAAGCCCGGGCCCAGGGCCATGTGGGCTACGGCCGTGAGCCGAGGCCCACTTCCTTTTAGGAGCTAGAGCTAAGTGCCGTAGTGCCTGAGGCGACATGTCTATGTGCCGCCTTGTAGCAGGTGTTGCGTGGAACAGAGAAGGCTCTGGCACTCTAGCCGAGCTCATACGTCTGCTCGCCAAGGCCGCCTCTAATGACCCCTACCTCGCAGCTATTACTGGTGGCGAAGCCCGGCACTGCCATGGGCTAGGGTTTCTCCTCGTCTTAGGCATTGGTACGAGCTGGCGTGTAATTTACGAGCGTTTTGACGCATTAACACACGACATAGATGAAGAAGAGGCATGTCAAGCCAATCTAGATGTGCTACGGGGGATAGTTGAACATGTTGCTGGACTCATTTCCACCTCTGAACGAGCATACGTTATAGTGCATGCGCGGCGAGCCGGCCGAAGCGAACCACGTGGCTCGCTAAATGCACACCCCTTCGTAGTAACACTTGAACAGCCTGAAGCAAGTCTCGAACTCTACCTCGCGCATAACGGCGGCCTACACAAGGATGTGCTAGGAGAGCGGCTGGGTGTAAATCCGAGCGCCTATACAGACAGCCACCTTCTGGCCATGTATCTTGTTAGACGCCTCCAAATGGGAGTATCCCTAAGCGATGCCATAGCTGAGGCCCGGGAATTCACTAAGTCTGGGCTTGATCTCGCAATAGCTCTGCTCGATAGAGGAGCTAACGGAGTAAAACCAACCCTCTATCTAGTAGGCTACATGAAGCCTGGGCTAGACGAGAACCGGCAGAAGTATTACGAGCCAATAGGCTTCCTAGGTGACGGAACTGCTGGATATGTATCTTCGACCATCCGCGATCTAGCCATAGATAAGGGTCTACCACTGAAGTTTGAACGTATATGGGGTGTATACGAGGCGGAAATAGAACACGGTTTGAGAAAACTAAAGGATCTTTAGCTATACCTGTTCTATCTTTTCTGGTGTGAAACATCAATAAATCAATTAACGAGAGGTTTTCCCAGTATCTTCGACGTTTGGGTAACGTTATCCAGCTATGTTACTATATCCCGTGGGCTACGGAGCCGCGTTACATAATATTCCCCCTGCAGGGCATTGTGGAGGTTGAACCCGCGGGGCGGGTGAGGTAGTAGGGACGTACCGACACAGCCCCCAGGGTGAGGAGTGGTGGAGCGACCCTGACGCCCCGCGCAAGAAATGACAGCTTGGGTTGACTCCAATACACCGACACAATACATTGTCTTGACGCATCAATCCTACTAGTGGTATTATGGTATAGTTTGCCGCCTGGAGAAGAGACGCTGCGTGTACAAAGCCTTGCTTCCAATAATAAACACTCAAAATATGTATTCACACGTTAAAGTATTATTAAGAGTGGGACACGGAATTCTCCGGAATACTATTAAAACAAGTCAGCGTATAACAAGGTTTTAGTGGGCGATGAATATTGACAGCTAGCAGCACAACACCTGCTAGCACGGGCCTAGCATGTCCAGAACTCAATGAGGGAGTATTTGCTTACGATCCCCAGCGAGGATGGATTCGAACTTCCCCACCCGAGAAGCCAGAAAACACACTATTCATATTCGTCAACATCTTTTGTAGGCATGCTTGTAACGAGTTACTTAACCGACTCCGAGAAAAAGCAGGGGGCTCTCTAGTCCGTAATGTTGAGATGTACCTGGTAGTGTGCACCAGGTTCCATAAGGTCTGCAGCGACGCTACCGCGGAAAGCTTGTTTCGCACACACGATATTATCGCAAGCCCTGCAATAGTACTTTATCTTGGAGGAAGACAAGTCGTAAAGCTTCAAGGGAGTCTACGTATCGAGAGAGAACTCGACAAGCTCGTGAGCATGATAAACCCGGCCCGAGGCCATTAGCTCTGAGGGTTTACTTGATAGGGGTGTCCAGTATCTCGTTTCTAGCTGGTGCGTATAAGCCTTGACAGAGCCTGGCTCCAGTAGGCTTCTTGGGAAACCTTATGTTCGTGAAGCCGAGCTATGGGGGCCACTAAGTGATCGACCAGGGTTCGTACGTTGCAACCTTTGTGCCCGGCGCTGTGTGATAGCGCCGGGCAAGTACGGCGTCTGTGGTGTCCGTAAGAACATTGACGGAAAGCTTTACACTCTAGTTTATGGACTATTGACTGCTATGAATATTGATCCTATTGAGAAGAAACCTATGTTCCATTTTGAACCTGGTAGTCAAGTACTCTCTATAAGCACTGTAGGCTGCAGCTTTTACTGCATGTTCTGCCAGAACTGGGAGATCAGTCAATCAAGGTTAGAGCAAGGACTCTATGGCCGCTATGTGCCGCCGGAAGAAGTTGTAGAGAAGGCCCTAGAATATGGCGCTGACGGTATAGCTTACACGTATAACGAGCCCACGATATTCTTCGAGTACATGAGGGACGTGGCCCGGTTAGCTAAGAAGCATGGACTCTATAATATGATGGTGACTAATGGCTATGCAACACCCGAGGCAATAAGAGAGCTGGCCCCTTACATCGACGCTGCCACTGTTGACTTCAAGGGTGGAGGCAACCCCGAGTTCTACCGCAAGTTTATGGCAGTCCCTGATCCTTCGCCAATCTACACTGCCATGGAAGAGATGAAGCGGGCGGGCTGGTTCATAGAGGTCACAAATCTCGTTGTACCCAAGTATGGTGACCACGAGAATGATGTCAGGAGGCTCGCGCGCTGGATAGTCGAAAAGCTAGGCCCAGAAACGCCGTTTCATCTGCTACGCTTCCACCCTGACTTCCGCCTCCAGAACTTGCCGCCAACACCGGTCGAGACCCTGGAAAAGCTAGCAGAGGCAGCCAAGGAGGAAGGACTCCAGTACGTTTACATCGGAAACGTCTGGGGTCACCCATTAGAGAACACCTATTGTCCTCGCTGCGGCTATACGGTGATAGAGAGGAGAGGTTTCACTATATTGGCCTGGAGGCTCACAAAAGACAACCGCTGTCAAAATTGTGGCACGAAGATCAATATCCGGGGTCGCTTCCACGGAAGTGGAGGCGGTATTCTACCCTTGTTAGTATACTAGCTGGTTGGAATTAGACATCGACTATCCGATTTCACCGGATATGGGTTAGCTGAGACGCTATTTGCCATAGGTTTTTATTCAAGAGACTTGGAACCTATATACTGGTGGAGTGCATGAGTGCGCAGACTGAGCTAAAGATACGTGAGGTCATTGTACCGGTAGAGGTCCCGGTAAGACCGGTCTCTAAAAGGGAGATCAAGCAGCTAGAGGCCATGCTTATAATAGGCACGCTATTCCGGCCGGACGTTATCCAGGCAGCACTCAACAAGGAGGAATTCCTGACCTGGGTTGACAGTCTCGCAGTCGCAGCCGCTGCTCTCGCTATGGAGAAGGCGGGATATACTGTGAGCCAGATAGCAGAGGAGTTAGGACGTACCGAGGCCACAATACGTCGTCACCTAAAGGGCGAGACTAAAGCCGGGAAGCTAGTAAGAGAAACCTACGAGATGCTAGTCCGGGGTGAGCTGAAGCTAGCTGTACCCATAGTGAGCCCAGAAGCCGAGGAGGAGCTAAGACAACTACACGAGCAAGTCCAGAAGCTAGAGGAGGAAATCAAGCAGCTACGTTCCGAGAATACCGAGTTACGCGAAAAGCTAGGAAAACTAGATGAAGCCGTGAAGAGGGCTGCCGGAAAGCTAGAGGAAGCGGAGAAGGCGGTACGTGAGGCGCGTGAAGCCCTCACAGTCTAGGTACACGACTTTCTGTTTTATTTTATGTCCTAATGTTTCATATCCCAATTCCATAACCTTGTTCTAAGTGATTCACTAGACAATACAGCCCAGCATCTCTTATGCTTCTATGGTTACTTTTATCACCCCTAACTGCTCCCTGCCATCGTGGAGTTTGGAGCTTGATCCATCTACATGCTTCCTCGCCTATATCGTTTAAAGGTGGGCGATAGGGCCTTGGGAGAAAAACCCATACTCTACATCCACCCAACATGTGCTACCAGCTACGAGGTCGTGAGACACCTAGCATCGAAAGGGTTACTGGACGGTGTCAAACTAGTCTCTACATCCCAGCCCGGCGCTTCAGCTGTACTGCGTGAAGCTGTCTGGAGCGTCCCTTGGCTTGTTGTGGAAGGTGTGCCTGTGGCTACAGACCCAGTGTCTCCCAAAGAGGTAGAGTCTATCCTTCTTGGCGAGGGGCCCCTAGAGAGGAGTGACCCTGTCCAGGAGTTCATGGAGGCTGTACTGCATAGCGCCTATGCTGCCGCCGTCTCGTATCTCCATGGTAGCATAGAGCCAGTAATAGACACCGCTTTTGTATCGGCTGCTACTCGTGCACCGTTGCGTGGCCTCGACGTGGAGGAGATATCGAGAGAAATCCAGAGTCGAGCGGGAGAGCTCTACGCTGAGTGGGAGGATAAGCTGATGAGAGCTCTCGGTATCTCCTTTGTGAGAGAGCTTTGGTGGGCTTCTCGGGGCGAGCTATCGAAGGAGAAGCTGCGCGAGCTAGCATCACCAGAGAACGTTGGGCTCTGGCTAATAGCTAAGGCTAGTATTGGGCGTAACGGTCTCCCCGACAAGCCCCTACCGGACCAGGAGAGGCTTGAGAAGCTTGCAGGCTTTGTTCAGCGGGGCGCAGCTGGGCTACTCTCGAGGATAAAGAGGGAGCAAGAGAAGATACTCGGAGACGAAGAGTACTGGAGGCTCTTGGCTGAGAAGTTATCCGGCTAGGAGGCGGCGTAGCGGCGCCGGTATACGGCCTCCCCTTTCTATGAACTTTTCCATCCTGCCCGGCCCTGGGTCCATCACGGGCGCTTCTCCTAGAAGACCGCCTAGCTCTATTGTATCTCCGGGCTTTTTGCCGGGTGCCGGGAGTAAGCGTACTCCCAGGATCTTGTCTTGCACCATGCCGAGCACTAGTACGTCAGCTATAAGTCCGGCTAGCTTTCTCCAGTCAACGTCGCCTGGCACTGGAACCATGTCGAGACCCGTGCTACAAACACCAGTCATAGCTATGAGCTTGTATATCGTAACTAGTCCACGGGCAACTGCAGCTGCTATACCACTGTCCTCGGAGACGGGTATCATGGCGCCACTGTATCCGCCGGCGCAGCAGACCCCCATAGCCCCGCCTTTACGGAGAGCATCTATCAACATTGCGAGCGCCGCTATGCTGCCGGGTGCGCCGAACTCGACACCCATAGCTTCCAGAATGTCTGCAATGCTGTCGCCAGGCTCTGGTGTAGGCGCAAGCGAGAGATCCACGCTGCCTATCCTGTAGCCGCTCGCCGCCGCTACCCGCTCGGCGACGAGCTGGCCGAACCTCGCGACCTTGAAGCCTATCCTCTTCAGCTCCTCGTAGAGCCTCTCCAGGGGTGCGTCCCGGGGCATACCCTGGAGGACGGCAGCCACCACACTAGGCCCACTGATGGCCACGTTTACTACTCCGTCAGCCTCACCTAGCCCGTGGTGAGCAGCAGGCAGGAACGGTATATCGGGTGCTACGTTGACTGTTACGAGGAACTTCGCGCCTGGCAGTGGGCTGTCTGCACGCCGAGTAGCATCAAGAATTAGCTGCGCTGAAGCAGCAACAGCATCCATGTTAAGGCCGAGCTGAGTGGAAGCCGCATTCACAAATCCCATGACTCTCTCTGTCTCGACTAGCACCCGGGGAAGTGCTTCTACCACCGCCCGGCCGCCTGCACTGAGCCCCCGATCCGCGAACGCTGCAAAACCGCCAATGTAGTCTACTCCCACTCTCGTGACTGTCTTGTCGATCTCGACCGCAACCTCCACACCGGTATCCGCTGCCTTCCCCACCCCATGGGCCGCTGCCACGGGCGCCAGCACGGTTTCGAAAGGGGTTAGTGCAATCCTCACCGTGGTTATGGGTACTCCTAGCCGTGCTGCGACAGTGTCTACTGCTCTGCGTATGCGTCGTCCGTGGCTCTCTACGAGATCCCGGAGACAGTCTACTACCTCGTTTGGCCGGGGCGAGGCACATAGACTCGCATCTATGCTGAGGGTGACGCTGCGGACGTCAAGGCTACGGTAGCGTATCATCTCAGCTACTTCTGTTATCTCAGCTATGCTGAAACGCCATGTCACGCTTGGATCCCCGCCTCTCTACGGTCTCTGGAGATACCTCACAACATCCATGTGGTACACACTGACCTCTACGCCGAGTTGTTTACCCCTTTCTTCGAGTCGGCGACGTAACTCTTCTATCTTCAGCTTCGCCTCGGTAACATCAACTATCATTGCCATCGTGAATATCCCGCGCATAACTGTCTGAGATATATCGAGAATGTTAGCGTTAGCGTCCGCCAAGACGCTTGCTAAGCCAGCCACTATGCCGGGCCTGTCGCGACCATGCACGAATACCACAATGTACTCGCGGCCCTCTTCTAGCTCCGGTATGTTTTCTGCATGCAAGGCGCCAGCCTGCACCCCAGATAGGGGCTGCGCAGAGCCTCCTTATACCCTAAGTACACTATAGGATGCCAGTAGCCTCCTAGCGAGGGATACCGAGGCCTTGGATCCGCGGGATGAAGCTAGGAGGTTGGCAGGACTTCTCGCAGAATCACGCCACGCAATAGTGTTCACCGGTGCAGGCGTGAGCACAGAGAGCGGTATACCCGACTTCCGTGGACCTAGCGGGCTTTGGCGTCGCATACCGCCCGAGGTGTTTACGATAGAGTATTTCCTCGAGAGGCCGCTCGAGGTCTGGAGGCTCTTCAGTGAATTCTTCTACAGCTTCCGCGGAGCCAAGCCGAACCCCGCCCACCTGGCTATAGCCAGGCTAGAGGAGCTAGGCGTTGTCAAGGCAGTTATAACTCAAAACATCGATGGCCTACACCAGGCCGCGGGTAGCCGGAAGGTGATAGAGCTACACGGCAACCTCCGCTGGGCCCGGTGCATGAGCTGCGGCCACAAGGTGGCACTAGACGATGCCGTGGAGACCGTCCGTAGGGGGCAGCTGCCCCACTGTCCCCGCTGCGGAGGCTTGCTTAAGCCCGACGCAGTATTCTTCGGCGAGCCTCTCCCCGACGATGCACTAGAGGAAGCCTTCCGCGAGGCCCGCTCTGCCGATCTAGTGCTAGTGGTAGGCTCTAGCCTCACCGTCTACCCTGCAGCCTACATCCCAGAGTATGCCCGGCGCAGAGGAGCACGACTAGTCATAGTGAACCTCGAGCCTACACCTCTTGACAATCTGGCGGAGATGATTGTGCACCGTAAAGCGGGAGAGTTCTTACCCCTCGTCGTAAAGGAATTGGAGAAGATTCTCGGGCTAAATTCAGGCTAGCCGCGGCCGGCTAGTAGTTGCGCAGCTGCTATCAAGACCACGCCCGCCCCGTAAAGCACTGTGAAGGGCTCGCTGAAGAGGAGCCAGCCCCAGGCCATGGAGAGGACTAGTTCCAGTGTAGCAGCTATAGAGGCGCGATGCGGTTCTACCCCCTTGCTCAGTCCTCGGTAGAAGAGGATGTATGAAAGATGGCTCACCACTATAGCTAGGTAGGCTGCCGCGGGTAGACACTGAAGCGTCACCTTCACACTACCGGGCATGACCACCGTTGCCGCCAAGGCGCCGGGGAGTAGCCAGGCCTGTGTACCTGCAGCGACACTAGAGGGCTCCAGACCCGTTATTATCCTGGCAGCAGCGTATACGGTGGCAGCATAGAAGGCGCCACTGGCTAGCCCCCAGACTAGGCCTCCAGGGCTGACGAGCCCTCCCCAGGCCTCGCCGGCCAACAGCAAAGCACCCGCGATGGTGAACGTAGTGGCGAGAAGCTTCGAGGAGCCTGGTTTCCAGTGTTCAAGGGTTAGCTGGTAGGCTAGTATCCATGCTGGCGCCGTGTAGAGGAGAGCGGCTGCACGCCCTACGCCGAGTGCCTCGACCGCGTAGTAGTAGGAGACGTAGAAGGGCGTGAAGAGCGTCAAGGCGATGCCGA
Organism: Pyrodictium delaneyi; assembly: GCF_001412615.1. Classification (NCBI taxonomy): domain Archaea; kingdom Thermoproteati; phylum Thermoproteota; class Thermoprotei; order Desulfurococcales; family Pyrodictiaceae; genus Pyrodictium; species Pyrodictium delaneyi. The sequence goes on from NZ_CP013011.1 coordinate 1,496,726, forward strand.
TTACGCGGCGGTCAAACACTACACTCGGGCGGTATAGTCCGGCAACGAGCCCGAGCAGCGTCGCCAGCGCCGCTAGCGCTTGCCTCGCCACGAGTATGCCCAGTGGACTACAGCCAGCCGTGTAGCCGAGTCTTGTGGCCACGCCTATAGTGGACCATAGCGCCGCAGCCGCGTAGACCGCTAAAAGACCGCCGCCACGCCGCATACCCAGCTGCCGTGACGCGGACACAGAGATAGGTCTCGCCTAATAGGATAGGTGTTTGCCACGAGGGAGAGCTAGCTACTTGCCAGGAAGCCGAGGCGACGTAGCAGGTTCGGGAGCGGCTGCGGGTTGAGTACCCATTGGCCCTCGAAGGGGTCGTACATCTCCACTGGTATAGTAGTCCCAAAGCCGCGGGTTACGACACCCACGTAGAGTATGCATTCTCCTAGCAGCTGGCGTGCATACTCTGTAGCCTCATCAGGCAATACAAGCACTGTTGCTACCGTCTCCTCACCCAGAAATATGCTGGGAGTACTCCATGTCGCGAGCGCAAAAGCATAGAGTATGGGGAAGCAGTCTCTCCTAACACGTATGAAGAGTGGTATGGGCCTATCAGAGCCTATCGCCGCTGCTAGAAGAAGTACCCGGCCTACCAGCTTTGCAGCGCTAAGTTGCCGATACCTCTGAGCTAAGCGTCGGTAGTTTAGCCTATGACTCAGACCTTCTATCTCAAGTCTCTCAGAGTATATAGGGCTAGGGTCTTGAAGCTCTCTTACACCTGCAAGAGGGTTTAGGTCAAGCCCAGCGTAAATCATCAAGTCAAGCAAGTTTATCTTCGCCTGAGGAACCTCCTCAAGGACACGTAAAGCCTTGCTAATTTCTTCATGCAGACTGCCAGGGCGTGGTAGTCTCCGGGGTTTATTGCAGTCAAACTGGAGCGGTATCGTTACACCTAGCTCTATCTCGCCATTAAGCTTCCTTTCAATCTCAGGAATCAGTTCGTACACATAGCCTTCTGGCAACAAGTAGCTATAGATATGCATATTGTCTAGGGTTGCTCGATAGGAGTGAAGATACCGATACAATGGTATACCTAATCGTTCAAGGTCACTAATTCTTGTAGCTTCACCAACCGGTGTCCTTGTATACACTACTGCCGTAAGGAGGCCCAACGGTCGCACATCCCTTATATGTTGAGGCCATAGCTCGTGTCTCTTTTCACGTAACTTACGTAGTATCACACGAACATAGTTCTCGGTGACACCAAGCCGTCCAGCTATCTGCTCTACCTCTGTACGCACATCATAGCAGGCCAATAACCTTGCTACGTCTTTCTCCATACCGCTAAGTGCTGCTGACACAGTATCCCAGACCCCAGTTCGGTTTAACTCATTGAGACTGTAGTAGCAAGGGGATTTATTGTGTTTATTGTAAATTTATCCAAAAAGTCGGGGATAATTATACGTGAATCGTTCAAAGCGAGTGACAAATAATCGTTTTGTTATAATTCACGGGAATATGCGTTTTATGATTCCGACACTATACGTACCGAGCCTAATGTATGATCTTTCTTGCATCATAAGTGCTACAACTATGTGTCAAGTAAAGATCCATAGATCTTTACATTTAAAAATACACGCAGCAGTGATGCATCATTTCATGTTGCGTAATGTTTAAAACTGAATCCCTATATCATATTTAAAACTTTCTATCCATGATACGACATGGAATCACCTACTACAAACCACTAAATAGGACTCATGTTTAGCACCAGTCAAAGAGGCTACAGCCTTCCCGGAAGGAGCAAACATGGAAAGAGAAATGAGGTGAGTAGATCGTGACAGGAGACTGTATATTCTGCAAAATAATTCGTGGTGAAATACCATCCGTAAAGATATACGAGGACGAAAATGTAGTAGCATTCTTGGACATCTACCCTATAAACCCAGGCCACACGCTAGTTGTTCCTAAGCGACATGTTGAGTACCTTCACGAACTAAAAGATGACGAAGCAGCTGCCCTTATAAATGCTGTCAAGAAGCTAGCGCCACGAATAGTAGAAGCCATGGGCGCTGATGGCTATAATGTTGTAACTAATAACGGGAGGGCAGCAGGCCAAGTAATATTCCATGTACACTTCCATATAGTACCACGCTTCGAAGATGATAAATGCCGATTTGACTGTGAGCGAAGCAAACCAAGCATGGAAGAGCTAGAGAAAGTAGGCGAACAGATAAGGAGAGCCATAGGGTAGTAGTTACACTACCGATTGCTCGAGACGTACTAGTCTTCGTAGCGTATGTTAGAACCCCCTGTTACAAGACATCATTCCCAAACCCTAGATACTATCACATTAGCGCTATCATTTCGATTCCATCTTATACCATAAATTTCGGCTTAGGTTACCGAATACACATCCAGTCTTTAAAATGTACACCAAACTATATAATTTGATTGGGTAGCCTTCCGAGGTGAGTAAAAAACATGACAACGAAAAAACTCCTTGAAGAGCTACGCAAAGCCTTAGCTAAGCTTATGGATGAGTTTCATAGTTTGCAGGAAAAGAGAAAGCTAGCGCTAACATTAGTGGCAGCACTACGTCTTAGACAGAAAGGTCAACCCGTAACACCTAAAACTGTCGCCGAAGAAGCACGCAGTATCATAAAGCAGACTGAAGGTCACGTAGACTGGGGTGTTAGCCGCGAGGAATACACAGTAGCTCTTGCTACTGATCTGCTGCACGAGCTAGTCGAAATGGGAGTACTCGAGCCGTATCCTGAAACCCTTGAAACACTTGACAAGAGGTATAGGTTCCGTAGCTATGAGGAGGAAGAAGATGCGGCAAAGGAGGCTCTAAAGGTAGTAGCACCGCTTCTACAGAAAGTCGTCTAACCGTACCTTGGGTTTTACCGCAAACCTTCCATCCCTTGTAGCTTAGACTACAGTTTAGATTACAGTCAGCATTTTTCGGAGAGAAGTTCTGTAGCACCATGCGCAATAAACAATGCAGCTAGTAGTGCCCCTATAACACGCCCATCAATTATGAATGCTACTACACCTATAGAACCTAGAATGAGCGCAAAGATGTGGAGTCGGCGCGTTCTTGCCTTCAGCATCGCCGACTATTCCTCCGCTCTTCCCACATTTGCCTCTCCTTTAAATTTGTAGCTTTTATCACTGTCAATTCTAATAGATATGCGTCTAATCTGCAGGTATCACCCTGGTCATACCCGGCAGGGGCACTCAGCCCGCTTCTGTACGCAGTACCAGTATTATGCCCGGCAGATAGACT